>JAVBTC010000169.1:0-8901 GCA_031556405.1 Rhodocyclaceae bacterium | reverse complement strand
GGTTTTCCAGAAATACGGTACGAAACGGTCGCTGCTCAGGGCGGCCAGTAGTTCCTCCGGCGCGGCTTCCGCGAGGGCGATTTCGTAACTGGATCGGACGCTGTCTTCATTCTGAACAAGTAGTAGATAAGGTGTCCCGGTAAACTGAGTTGCTATTTCACTACCGGCGGGGCGAGTGCACCGCTGGAGGCTGGAGCGACTGTAGTGTGGAATTTTGCGGATTATCTAGGGGCTTTTCCCGTGCGCGTGACAGAATGTGTCAAAAATACACGCTTGGTTTTTGAATGGAATTCTTCGGAAGAGGCGAATCGCCATACTCGTGTCGAGATGGTTTTCGATGTACTCGATGCCGCTTCAACACAGGTTAAAATCAGAGAATCAGGCTGGCGTGAGAGTCAGCTTGACCTGCCTAGTTTTTTCAGACCATTAATTCCTGGAATCCGACCTCGTTGTTAGCGGATTTCCCGCAAGTCAGCCTGAAGGCATCAGGCGTCAAATAGCTCAAACTTGAATTATGGGCTGGACGCAAATGTTGTGCTGTCTGAAGGCTTGGCTGGAATATGACATCAATTTGCGCCAGGGATTTTTCTGAGCCGTTCCGCTAAGAAGGGTTTTTGGGGAGCATGCGAGAATGTGGCGCAGGTGTTGTTGGGCTCAATGAAGGTTACTGAAATAACTGCGAATTCTGGATGAGGGGTTGGCAGGAGGCCCAGATCGTTATCGAGAGTGATAGTTCTTATTCAGAATTATTGAGTGAAGAAGGCGTTTGTGGCGGAGTATCAAACGCATGGACCCTCAGATATTTTGTCTGTCGGGCAGTATCTGTGATGAATGGAATTCTGGTAAACGGTGTTTGATTTGATAAACAGTCAGCAGGGCAGCTTATTTTCAGTTTGGTTCATTGCTAATGAGCCGCGGTTTTAAAAGTACGGGGAAAATATGCGGAAAAACATTTTTTGGCTTGCTGTTTTCTCTTTTTCTTCATTGGCTTATGCGGAAGAGTCAGGCTATTCAAAGAGTTACGATGGTTGCTTGAAGAATGCTGTCAATACTGTTGGGATGATGGAGTGAGTCCGGATTGAGCTCGACGTTCAGGATAAACGCCTGAATAAGGCGTATCAGGAGATATTGAAAATACTTGCGGAAGATCGAAAAAATAAATTGCGTGAAGTTCAGCGTACCTGGATCAAGTACCGCGACAGCAATTGCAATATGCATATTGGTATTTCTGGAGGGACGGCCGATAATCTCAATGCTTCTTTCTGTATTTTGGAGCTAACCCGGTAGCGTGTTCAGGAACTCGAAAAACAAACGGAACAATGGTCGCCGCTATAGTCGCTATGAATGAAATCCTCCCGCCACGGGACGATGCCTGCATTGAAATAATTTCGTCATTATCCGGGACTAGACTGGCGTTATTTTCCGTTCTGAAGAAGCGCTGAGGGAAAGCACAATGAGCGAACATCTGTCGAAGCAGTTTAATCTCGAGCTGGAAAATCTGCGCACTCGCGTGCTGCAGATGGGAGGCATGGTCGAAGCGCAGGTCACGAAGGCGATCGATGCGTTTTACAGCCGTAACATTGCGGCGCTGGAGGAGGTCATTCATGCCGATGCCGAAGTCAATCGGCTGGAAGTGGAGCTGGATGAGGCCTGCCATCTGATTATTGCCCGCCGTCAGCCGACGGCGAGCGATTTGCGCATGATCGTTACGGTGATGAAGAGTATTGCCGATCTGGAACGCATCGGCGACAAGGCGCGCAAGGTAGCGAGAATCGGTCTCTCGCTTTTCAATCAGCCGGGGGCGCTGTTGCCGGAGGTGGATCTGCGCCATACCGCCAATTTGTCGCTGACGATGTTGCGTACCGCGCTGGATGCCTTCGCGCGGCTTGACGACGAGGCAGCGACTTCGGTGATGCGCCTCGATGTGAAGGTCAATAGCGAGTACCGCGCGGTGATGCGCCAGACCGTTACTTACATGATGGAAGATCCGCGTACGATTTCACGCGCATTGGAATTGCTGAATGCCGCAAAGGCCATAGAACGCATCGGAGATCATGCCAAGGATATTTCTGAATATGTCATATATATGGTCAGGGGGCTCAACGTGCGGCATGCCTCGTTGGAGGAAATCGAACGGAAGCTGGCGCCGAAGGGCAACGGCGAAGGGTGAAAGCCGGGTTAAACAGGACCGTAAAAATCGGTCGGAGAGCAGAAATGTCGCGGTAGGTATTGACGGTGGACATTAAAATAATATTGACATTTCACCGTGATCTTCTATAGTGTTTTATGCCAAAGCGGGTTATGCAAGAGGGGTGTGCTGAGCGATATTGATACCTTGGATCAAGCGGGTATTCGAATTAATGCTTTTCTTCCGTGCCGGGAAAGTGCGAAAATCGGCGCTCCCCCACAACCATGGAAAGACAACCGATTATGAATAAAGCTCAACTGATCGAAATCCTCTCCGCACAAACCGGTCTGAGCAAAGTTGCTGTCGGCGGTGTTGTCGATGCGTTGACCACAACTGTGGTTGAGACTATCGCCAAGGGTGACACGGTAACGCTCGTCGGGTTTGGTACATTCAAAACGTCTCCGCGTTCTGCTCGCGAGGGTCGCAATCCAAAAACCGGAGAAAAAATCAAGATTCCTGCGAGCGTTGCGCCACGTTTTGTTGCCAGCGGCGCTTTCAAGGAACAGGTCAACGCCGCCAAAGGAAAGAAAAAATAACGATGACGCAGACACTGCAGTTGTCGTGGTGGATCGGAGTCCGATAATGTGATTCTTCCGGAACATTTTCCGGGAAATACCCGGGAGCCTTCCTGGGAAGGTTCTTTCAGGCATCCGGGGAAAAATGCGGCGCACGCGAAAGCATGCGCCGCATTTTTTATGTGTTGAAGCTTTCTAAATTGAAAAATAATTCGTGCATTAATATGGCTACATACAAGAATTAATATTTAATTATATTTGTAATTTCCTAGAATGCGATACGCGCTTTGCGGCCGTTTTCGACCAGCGCGCCTACCAATGGCGTCATGATCAGCCGCATCGCCAGTTGCATCTTGCCGCCGGGAATGACGAGGGTGTTCGGACGCGACATGAAGGAACCCTGGATCATCGACAGCAGGTAAGGAAAATCCGCGCCGCGTTCAGGCTCGGCGAAACGGATGACGACGAAGGATTCTTCAGCGCTCGGAATATCGCGCGCAATGAACGGATTGGAGGTGTCGACTACCGGCACGCGCTGGAAGTTGATGTGCGTGCGGGAAAATTGCGGCGTGATGTAATGCACGTAGTCGTACATGCGGCGCAGGATCATATGGGTGATCGCTTCCACCGAATAACCACGCGCATCGCTGTCGCGCTGGATCTTCTGGATCCATTCGAGGTTGATTGTCGGCACGACCCCAATCAGAAGGTCGGGGTGCGACGAGATGTCGAGGGTGCTGGTTTTCACCGCCCCGTGCAAGCCTTCGTAGAACAATACGTCGGTACCTTCGGGAAGTTCTTCCCAGGGAGTGAAGCTGCCGATGCGCCCTCCATGGCGTTCGGCCTCCTCGGCATCGTGCAGATAGTGGCGGTATCGTCCGCGCCCAGTGGCGCCGTAGTCGGCAAAAAGCGCGTTCAACGCTTCGAAATCGTTGCCTTCCGGCCCGAAATGCGAAGGCGAGCGGCGGCCTTCGCGTTCGGCGGTGGCAATGGCTACCTGCATTTCGTCGCGGGTCAGGCGGTGGAAGCTGTCGCCGGAAACGAATACGGCATGAATGTCTTCGCGCCGGCAGATCTGTTCCAGGGTTTCGCGTACCGTGGTGGTTCCGGCGCCGGAAGAACCGGTGATGGCGACGATCGGATGGCGGACGCTCATGTTTCCTTACGCCTGGCGATGGTAGGCGATGACACGCTCGACTTCGCTTTTTGAACCGAGAATTACCGGCACGCGTTGATGCAGCGCGGTCGGGACGACGTCGAGAATGCGCTCGCGCCCGGTGCTGGCCGCGCCACCGGCCTGTTCAACGATGAACGACATCGGATTGGCTTCGTACATCAGACGCAATTTTCCGCCCTTGTCCTTGATCTTGGCGTCGAGCGGATACATGAAAATGCCGCCACGCGTCATGATGCGGTGCACGTCGGCGACCATGGAGGCGACCCAGCGCATGTTGAAATCCTTGTCGCGCGTGCCGGTCTTTCCGGCCAGCAGCTCGTCGACGTAATGGCGTACCGGCGCTTCCCAGTGCCGCATGTTCGACATATTGATCGCGAATTCCTGCGTTTCTTCCGGAATCCGCAGATTTTCCTGGGTCAGCACGAAGGTGCCGACTTCGCGGTCGAGCGTGAACACGACGACGCCGTCGCCGACGGTGAGCACGAACAATGTCGTCGGGCCATAGACGGTATAACCGGCGGCGAGCTGATGTATCCCGGGCTGCAGAAAAGCGTCCGGCGAGGTCGGATCGACGCCTTCGGCGCAACGCAGTACCGAGAAAATGGTTCCGACCGAGATATTGACGTCGATATTCGAAGAGCCGTCGAGCGGATCGAACAGCAACAGGTATTCGCCCTGCGGGTAGCGGTTGGGGATCGCATGCGGCAATTCCATTTCCTCCGAGGCCATGGCCGCCAGATGCCCGCCCCATTCGTTGGCTTCGAGCAGAATTTCGTTCGAAATCACGTCGAGTTTTTTCTGCGCTTCGCCCTGAATGTTTTCGCTGCCCGCCTCGCCGAGCACGCCCCCCAGCCCGCCTTTGGAAATCGCCACCGAAATGGCCTTGCAGGCGCGCGAGACGATTTCGATCAGCAGGCGCAGGTCGGCATTGATCCGTTCCTTTTCGCGCTGCTGTTCGATCAGATAGTGGCTCAATGTGATACGGCGGCTCATGGTCTTCTCCCCGATGTCTTGTCGATGTCCATAAATGAAATTTTTCCGCGCGGGGCGCGGAACAGAAATGGGAATGGAAATAGCAAAGAATGAAAAAAGCGGCGGATTACCCGCACACCCAGCGTTTCCAGGCGGCGAACACTTCCGGATGGAGGGCCGCGACGACCGAGCGGTTCCAGACGTCGCCGGCGTCGAAATCGTCGTGTTCCAGCGTGCATGCCGCTCCGCCGGCTTCCTGCAGAATCAGGTGCCCGGCGGCGTAGTCCCACAATTTTTGACCGCCATGCAGGTAAACATCGAGGCGGCCGGCGGCGAGATAGCACCATTCCAGCGTCGAGCAGCCGAGATTGCGCTGCGAGTAGAACGGCGGCGTGGCGGCGATGCGATCCGCGAGTTCCGGCGGAATCCGCTTGAAATCGACGTCGGCGATGGCACGCCCGATCTCCGGGCTCACCTTGCGCAGAGGCAGGCGCAGTCCGTTCAGGTAGGCGCCCTGGCCCTCGGCGGCATAAAACATTTCGTCGCTGATCGGGTTGTAGGTCACGGCCACCCGCGTTTTCCCATACTGCATCCACGCCAGCGAGACGGTGAACAGCGGCAGGCCGTTGACGAAATTGGTCGTGCCGTCGATAGGGTCGAGGCACCAGAGCCCGTTTTCGTTGTTTTCACTCTCGGCCCAACCCTGCCGTTGTTCGGCTTCGTCCATTTCCTCGCCGATCACGGGAGCTTCGACGATCGACGGCAGCCTCGTCGCCAGCGCCTTTTGTGCCGCGATATCGGCTTCCGAACAGAGGGAGCCGTCGTTTTTGTAGTTGTGCCGCGTATGCAGAAAACGCGGCAATATTTCTTCCCGCGCCGCTTCGCGCGCCAGGACGATCATGGCGTCCTGCATTTTTTTCGGATCGGGGGGCATGCCGGAATCCTCAGCCTTCACGCCATTTGATCGAGCAGCCGATGCTGGGCCATTGCTCCTGCGGTCCTCTGCCGGTGGCGGCGACGGTACGCATCGCGTCGAGCAGTTCGTGCCGTGTCTGCGGCGTTGCCGGATTCATCCCGGCATCGTCGATCCGTCCCCGGTACTGCAATTCGAGCGCGCCGTTGAAACCGAAAAAATCCGGTGTACACACCGCATCGTAGGCGCGCGCCACTTTTTGCGTGGCATCGTAGAGGTAGGGGAAGGGGAATTTTTCCCGCTCGGCCAGGAGCGCCATCTTGTCGAAGGAGTCCTCGGGATAGGCGCTGACGTCGTTGCTCGAAATGGCCGCGACGCCGACGCCCAGTTCCTGCAATTTCCGCGCCGCGTCCAGGATACGCGGCAACGTCGCCTTCACGTAAGGGCAGTGGTTGCACAGGAACATCAGCAAAAGGCCCTGGGATCCGGCGACGGAATTCAAGGAATAGCGCTGGCCGTCGGTAGCGGGAAGATCGAAATCGACGGCTTTCCAGCCGAAATCGCAAGGCGGGGGATTCAACGCGGCCACGATGCAACTCCTTTTTATCGGTAAAAATGAAACGGGAATGAAAATGCAGGAAAAGCGCACAAAGAAAGCGCGAAGGAAACGCGAAGAAAAACCGGAAGAATCTATAATAACACGATGAATTTTCCGCGCTTTTACTGCCCTTTCCATCGTCCCGACGGTGCCGCTGTTTCCGTTTCCCCGTCTTTTTCGCTGCCATTGCGGGTTCTGCTGCCGGAAACGGTCGCGCGTCATATCGTGCGCGTATTGCGGCTTGCCGTGGGAGATCCGTTGATCCTGTTCGACGGTGCGGGCGGTGAATTCGTGGCGCGCATCGCCGGTATCGACAGGCATACGGCAGTTGCCGAATTGCTCGAATGGCGCGATCGCGAATGCGAATCGCAACTGCGGTTGACGCTGGCGCAGGCGCTTTCGTCAGGCGACAAGATGGATCTGACGATTCAGAAGGCGGTGGAATTGGGCGTATCGCATATTGTCCCGTTGCGCAGCCAACGCAGCACGCTGCGCCTGGACGAAGCGCGTGCGGAAAAACGCGTGCGGCACTGGCAGGGCATTGCCGTGAGCGCCTGCGAGCAGTGCGGACGCAACCGCATCCCGCAGATTGAGCCGGTGGCCGGATTCGCCGATTGGCTGGCGGCGCGGAAGGAGGCATCCGACCCGTCGGTTGCGTCGTTGCCTCCATTGCCATCGTTACGTTTGATGCTCGATCCCGAGGCCGCGACGACATTGGCGGATATCGCACCCGCCGCCGCGGTGACGCTGCTCGTCGGCGCCGAAGGCGGACTGGCGCCGGAAGAAACCGCCGCCGCCCGGCGTGCAGGCTTCGTCGGGGTTCGCCTTGGGCCGCGTATCCTGCGCACGGAAACGGCGGGTCTGGCGGCACTGGCGGCCTTGCAGGCGCTGTGGGGCGATTTCCGGCTACCGGCGTCCGGCATTGCAGATAGAATTAACGATTCCTCAAGGAAACTATCGTCATGACCGATTCTGCCGATTCCTCCAATTCCGCCTCCGCCGATGCTGTTTCCTCCAGTCCCATCGCCGGTGCATCCGCCGTGACGCTCGCTTCCGAATTCGTCGCCTGGTTCCGCTCCGTCGCTCCTTACGTCAATCTGTTCCGCGGTAAAACCTTCGTCGTCGCGTTCGGCGGCAAGGCGATTTCCGGGCCGCTGGCGCGCACGCTCGCCTACGACGTGAATCTGCTCGCCGCGCTTGGCATCCGCCTCGTGCTGGTGCACGGCGCACGGCCGCAGATCGAGGAAGCGCTGCGCGAGCAGGGGTTGCCGTCACGGTTCCACGGGGACCGCCGGATTACCGACGCGGCGACGCTGGCCTGCGTCATCGACGCGGTCGGCAGCGTTTATCTCGATATCGAGGCGTTGCTGTCGCAGGGTTTGCCGGATACGCCGATGGCCAACAGCACGATCCGTGTTGTCGGCGGCAATTTCATCACTGCCCGGCCGGTGGGCGTGCTCGACGGCGTCGATCTGATGTACGCGGGAACGGTGCGCAAGGTCGACAGCGAGGGAATCCGCGCGCAACTGAATCTGGGCAATCTCGTCATGCTGTCGTGCATGGGCGTGAGTCCCACTGGCGAGATTTTCAATCTGGCGATGGAGGAGGTCGCCGAGGCGACGGCCACCGCGCTCAAGGCCGACAAACTGGTTTTCCTCTGCGACAGCCGAGGCGCCACCGACATCGACGGCACACTGCTCGAGGAACTGACGGCGGCGGACGCCGAACGGCTGTGCAATATCGGCGACTGGCTGTCGTTCGACATGAAGCGTTATCTGCCGTGCGCCGTGCGTGCCAGCCGGGCCGGCGTCGGCCGGGTGCATCTGATCGGCTTCGACGAGGACGGCACATTGCTGCGCGAGCTTTTCTCGCGCGACGGCGTCGGCACCATCATCACCCGCGAATCGCTGGAAAAACTGCGCGATGCCCGTGCCGACGACATTGCCGGCCTGATCGCGCTGATCGAACCGCTGGAGGAAGACGGTACGCTGGTGCGCCGCTCGCGCGAACTGCTCGAACGCGAGGTCACGTATTTCTCGGTGGTCGAGCACGACGGACAGATCGTCGGCTGCGCCGCCCTCTATCTGCATGAAACACAGGCCGAACTCGCCTGTCTCGCCGTCCATCCCCAGTACCGGCGCTGGGGCTACGGGGAGCAGTTGATGAAGCGCATCGAACAGCGGGCGCGCAATGCCGGCGTGAAAACACTTTTCGTGCTCACCACCGTGACCGCGCACTGGTTCATCGAGCGCGGTTTTTCCGAACGCGGCGTCGACGATCTGCCGCAGTCGAAACGCCAGTTCTATAACCTGCAACGGCGTTCGAAGGTATTGATGAAGGCAATCTGACGGATTGCGCTGGAGGAACGAACGATGACATTTTCCCTTTTCCTTTCCTTTTTCCGGTACCGCCGTGTTTTTCCTTCCCTTCTCCCTTTTCTCCTTGCACTGTTGCTCGCGGCGTGCGTTTCGGAGCCGGTGATCCGCATCGATCAGGCGCCTGAGGCCGATTTTTCGCGGTACCGCAGCTATGCCTTTT
>JAVBTC010000113.1:0-18277 GCA_031556405.1 Rhodocyclaceae bacterium | reverse complement strand
GGTTTTCCAGAAATACGGTACGAAACGGTCGCTGCTCAGGGCGGCCAGTAGTTCCTCCGGCGCGGCTTCCGCGAGGGCGATTTCGTAACTGGATCGGACGCTGTCTTCATTCTGAACAAGTAGTAGATAAGGTGTCCCGGTGGCAGTGAGCATCAGCATGCCATCGGGGGAGCATGTGTAATAGTATTCGACGATTTCCAACTCTCCTCGAATCTGTTGGAAGCGTTCGGCGAATGCCTTGTCCTGCAGAAAACGGGGCGGCCCTATCGACAGCGCATCAAAAAGCATTCGTTGCAAATCGGTGAAATACATTTGTTGCATTTCGTCGATTGTCCGGTTGAGCATCTCCATGGCATCCGGTTCCTGCTTGCGGATGAAGCGATCAATAATTCCTTCATTGAATGCTTGAACGGCAATACGCTCATCGGCCTTGCCCGTAAGGAGAATTTTTTTGATCGACGGATCTTTGATACGCCGGCAAAAATCGAGGCCGTCTATTTCGGGCATGTTGAAATCGACAACGGCGACCGAAACCTGATCGAAACGTTTGTCGTTATAAACTTCGCGGTGAATTGCCTTGAGACTGAGTTCGATGATATGGCAGCTCTGTACGTCCTGATGGTCACGGTATCGAGAGAAATAGCTTTGCACTGGCCGTGTTTCAGCGGGGGCGCCGTTGAGTGTCATCAAGGCGGTGAACGGCGAGTGGAATAGACGAAACGCCAGGCGCGAATCCAACTGCAGGCTGAGGTTTTTGAGGAAATCGGAATCATCATCGACAAACACAGCAGTGGTGCCGAAATAAAAAAGCGGGATCTCGTGAGTCATTGTCAAATCGGTTCAGGAAAAGTGAGGACGAACTCGGTGTACTGGCCTTCGACGGAGGAACATTCGATTGCACCGTCGATTGCGCGCATGACGTCCTGGCAAAATGCCAGGCCGATTCCCGAGCCGAGAACGTCGTGGATGGAAGATGAATAAAAGCGTTTGAAAATATGTGGAAGCATTTCCGGCGGGATGCCGGAAGAAGTGTCTCGAAAAATGAGTTTTCCCCCCGGTGGCGTGTGGTCCAGGAAGACGAAAATTTCGCCTTTCCCTGCGAGCGCGATGTGTCGCAAGGCATTTTTCATCAGGTTAAAAAGAACGTGTACGACCAGCAGTTCCGATCCGTGAAAGACGATATCCCGGCCCGGGTTCCAATGCACCAGATCGCGCTCCTGGCCTGAGAAAGGATAGCGTGCAAGCGCCTTGTTGACACAGTGAACGAGCGAACAGGTTTTGCGGTCGTCATTTTTGATTCTGGAAAGATGAGTCGTGTTGGCGAGAAGAATATCGATGATGGCATTAGAGTGATCCGCCTCCGATTCGATTCGTTCCAGAACACCCTGCATGGCTTCCAGATGAATGTTACGGATAGGAGTGACGGGCAATTTATTGTCGCGCGCCAGAAAATAGCCGGAGATCAGTGCCGGCAGATATTTACGCAATCCGGCGGCGCCACTTTTGATCCCCAGCAACGGTGTATGTAATTCGTGGGCGATACTGCCTGCTGTTGCCAGCATGGCTCTTTCCTGTTCCACACGAATGGCCTCAGCTATGTAATTGGCGATAGCACCCATAACGAGAGCGAAGACGATAATGGGCAGGTGTTCAAGTTCGACTAATTGAACGTGCGATGAGTCGGTGGTCAGACGATAGGCCAACCAGGCAAAGGTAGTACCGAAGACCGAGTAAATGATCAGCGACAGCCAATCGAGCAGCATGATCATGATGAACAATGCTACCAGCGTCGATTCGACCCATACTTCCGCACCATTGTTCTTGAACAGCATGAAGGGAAAGAAAAACGGCAGGGCATAAAAAATCGCCGCATAGTAGTAGGCCGATAATGCCTTGCGATAACGGCCCGGCCAGAAATGAGCGAGCACGATGGGCAGGAAAAGCGCGCTACCCAACAATCGTAATGGAAGATTTTCGTATGGCTGTGGGAAAAGGTCGTGCCAGACGAAGTAATACACGGGAAAACTCACGATCGCCGCAAGAGCGAAAATCAAGCGCCGACGCTCGAAATATTCAGCTTTACGCCGCGCCGGCTCAAGCAAGCGCGAGAGAATATGCCTGAAACGAATCACGGTGTCCATCAGACGCTGAATTAGCTTGGGGATGCGTAGGATAGTATTCTTGCATTTTTTGCGGCATTTTTGTAATTCTTTCGACCGGCATGATCCGTTATGGATGTCAACGGTATGGCAATAAAGCGCGTACGTAGGTTCGATCCCCCAAATTTTTTGCATCAATGAAAGTAGAGTACTTTCAGGTGCTGTCCGGTGAGCAGCACGAAGATACACTTTACCGCCATTCCGTTCGCACGGACGTGTCCGGTTCGTTCTTTTTCTTGGAATCGCGGGCCTTCCAGCGATCAGGATTCATCCGTGGCAAATTTACAACCCCGGTTTGAGAGCGCGGCATTACCCTTCTGATCAACATGAATCCAAATTTTCCTTTCTTACGCAGTTCTGTAACCTCTCTGGCATTTTTCATTCTGTCGTTATAAAATGACCATTCCGTGTGAGTGGAAATATTCAGCGCCGAGATGTATTTTTTTCCGTTCACTGACGTATTTTGTGGCGTTGTTCTCGACGTCTTCAAATAGTTCATCGTTGAATGGGGGTAAGACTATGAATCCGAATGCCATTAATTTTGTGTCCGTATTCCGAGGATATCGACGGAGCAATGTTTTTCTGACCTTGTGTTTTGCGATTCTCTGTTTTTTCGGTTTTCTGTCCGGGTTACAGAACGTACGGGCCGAGGCCCCTTTGCATGCACCGTATTCTGCCGCGCTTTTACCGATGGCCGATTGCGACACGTATGTGAAGAACGGTGCCACGCTTGTTGCAGGCTGTATTTACACCATCCCCCAGGATGCGGGAAAGAGTACTTCATTTTCCTTTTGTTTACCTGACGCGGGGACGGCGCGGGTAATCATTGCCAATGACGTTCTTGCGCTCACTTCGTTACGAACCAATACGTGTTTCGAAGTCATTTTCGGCATTGAAAATGAATACCGCACCGAGCGTGGCCTATTGCTTGATCATGGCGAGGCGCGGATTGAAATAAACAATTCTCCGTCGGCGACGTTGCTTGTGGCCAGAAACGGCGATCTCGTCACTGCCGCGAGTACCGGCATTTCGATTCGTGCCAGTGTCGACGCTGTTTGCACCGATACGCGTGTCGTCGTTGAATCCGGAACGGTAGACGCGCCCGCATGGATCGTTTCGCCGCGGCCGTCCGTGGGCTGTGCCGCCGATGCGTTGACGCCGCCGCGCAGCAGTTACGCAGTCGGCGATGGTACGCTCGCATGTCCTGCAACCTTGCTGGAAATCGATGGTATTTACAGCGCATTGAGTCTGACCGGAACGTTGGCGCTTGCCAGCGGCCAGCAGGTTTTTCTGTTGGCCAGAGTGCCGGGCTCGCCGGATGCTTGGTTCCAGCTTAATCCCAACCGTGCCTGGCTGCCGTTCGATGGGCAGTTCACGCCATTTTATAGCGCCGCCGGCGATGGACAAATAAAACTGCCCTTCCTGTCCCGTCTCAGTGTTCTCGGGCTACCGCGCGATACCGAGCTTTATCTGGGTATTGGCAGCACGGTGGACGATATGGTGATGAACAGACGCTATTGCGGGTTCTTTACGTTGGGGCTATAGATCTCGCGGAGAGATGTATATGAAAGGGTGCGGGAGAATTTTCCGCGCCCTTTGCATATTCGGCATGCAGGTATTTTCGAGAGAAAATCAGTCTCAGCCAAGCAGAATCAGATTGTCGCGGTGAATCAATTCCGGTTCATCGACATAGCCCAGAATTTTTTCGATATCGGAGCTCGTATGGCGGGCAATCCGCCGCGCTTCGACGCTCGCGTAATTGCTTAGGCCGCGCGCGAGTTCTTCGCCCTGAGGCGACAGACAGGCAATCGCCGCGCCGCGTTCGAATTCGCCGCGTATTTCGATGACGCCGACCGGCAAAAGACTTTTTCCTTGCCGCAAGGCTTTCACCGCACCTTCATCGAGCAGTACCGCGCCGGCCAGTTGCAAGTGATCGGCGAGCCATTGTTTGCGCGCGGCCAGCGGCTGCTTGTGCGCGACAAGCAACGTGCCCAGCGTTTCGCCGGCGGCCAGGCGCAGAATCGCATCGGGTTCGCGGCCGCTGGCGATCGCCGTATGCGCGCCGCTGCGTGCCGCGCGCCGCGCCGCGGTTACTTTGGTGATCATGCCGCCACGACCGATGGCGCTGCCGGCGCCGCCGGCCATTTTTTCCAGCGCCAGGTCGCCGGCCTGTCCTTCGTCGATCAGCGTGGCGTTCGGATCCTTGCGTGGGTCGGCGCTGAAGAGGCCGGGCTGGTCGGTGAGAATGAAAAGCGCGTCGGCAACGGTGAGATTGGCCACCAGCGCGCCAAGCGTATCGTTGTCGCCGAACTTGATTTCGTCGGTGACGACGGTGTCGTTCTCGTTGATGATCGGTACCACGCCCAGTTCGAGCAGCGTGGTGAGCGTCGAACGGGCGTTGAGATAGCGCTTGCGGTCGGCCAGGTCGTCGTGCGTGAGCAGCACCTGGGCGCAGGTCAGACCGTGTCGGGCGAAGGCGCCCTCGTAGACCTGGGCCAGCCCCATCTGGCCGATCGCGGCGGCGGCCTGCAGTTCGTGCACCGCATGCGGGCGTTTCTTCCAGCCCAGCCGTTGCATGCCGCAGGCAATCGCGCCGGAAGAAACGAGAATGACTTCACGGCCCTGCGCGCGCAAGGCCGCGATCTGGCGCGCCCAGTCGCCGATGGCTTTGAGGTCGAGACCCATGCCGTTGTCGGTGACGAGCGACGAACCGACCTTGACCACGATGCGGCGCGCGCCGGCAAGCGCCTGCTGGCGATGGCTCATTGTGTTTCCCCCATTTCTTTTCCGGATTCTTCTTCCGTATTTTCTGCCATTTCGTCTTCCCGTTCACTCACGCGTTCTCCGCGAGGCAACTGCAATGGCAGCGGTGGCGGCAATTCGGCCAGGGTGCGATAAACCGCCTGAACCAGAGGCTTGCAGCCGTCGCCGCTGATTGCGGCCACGGCGAAACAGGCAGGCGGATTTTCTTCGTCCGGCGCGGCGCTCGCCGCATAGGCGGCAAGGAACGCTTCGACGCGCGCTGCACGATCTTCCTCCGGGATCAGATCGAGTTTGTTCAGCACCAGCCAGCGCGGTTTGTCCGCCAGTTCCGGGCTGTATTGTCTCAATTCGGCAACGATCGCATGCGCGTCGCGTACCGGGTCGGCGTCGGGATCGAACGGCGCCAGGTCGACGAGATGCAGCAGGAGGCGCGTACGTGCCAGATGCTTCAAAAAACGAATGCCCAGCCCGGCACCGGAGGCGGCGCCCTCGATCAGGCCGGGTACATCGGCGACGACGAAGCTCTGATTTTCGTCGACGCGCACGACGCCGAGATTCGGATGCAGCGTGGTGAAGGGATAGTCGGCCACTTTCGGACGTGCGGCGGAGATGGCGCGGATGAAAGTGCTTTTCCCCGCGTTCGGCAGTCCCAGAAGGCCGACGTCGGCAAGCACGCGCAGTTCAAGTTGCAGATCCAGCATCTCGCCCGGCGTGCCCGGCGTACATTGGCGCGGAGCGCGGTTGGTGCTCGATTTGAAATGGATGTTGCCCAGGCCGCCGCGCCCACCCTGGGCTATCAGGACTTTTTTGCCGTCGGTGTCGAGGTCGGCGATGAGCCGGCCGGTTTCCAGTTCGGTGATCACCGTTCCAACCGGCATGCGCAGCGTGATGTCTTCGCCGCTCCTGCCGTAGCAGTCCTTGTTGCCGCCGTTTTCGCCGCGTTGTGCAAGAAACTTGCGCGTGTAACGGTAGTCGATCAGGGTATTGATGTTGCGGTCGGCCACCGCGAAGATACTGCCGCCGCGTCCGCCGTCACCGCCGTCGGGGCCGCCGCGGGGGACGAATTTTTCGCGCCGGAACGAGGCGATGCCGTTGCCGCCGTCACCGGCGGCAATGTGGATGCGCGCCTCGTCGATGAATTTCATTTTGAACTCGGAAGGGGAACAGAGGGGGAAGCGGGTTATAGCGAATGGAAAACAAAAAAGCCCCATCGCAAGGACAGGGCTTTTGGCAACGAACCGGCCGGTCTGCGTTGTTACGCTGCGGCGACGATGCTCACCGTACGGCGCTTCTTCGCGCCCTTGATGGCGAACTGCACCTTGCCGTCGATCAATGCAAACAGGGTGTGATCCTTGCCGATGCCGACATTTTCACCGGGGTGAAATTCGGTGCCGCGCTGACGCACGAGGATGTTGCCCGCCAGCACCTGCTGGCCGCCGTAACGCTTGACGCCGAGGCGTTTCGCTTCTGAATCGCGACCGTTCCGGGAACTGCCGCCCGCTTTTTTGTGTGCCATGTGTTGACTCCTTGCTTTCTGCCGTCGCTGACGAATCGATTACACGTTGATCGTGTCGATACGCAGCTCGGTGTAATTCTGACGATGCCCCTGATGCTTCTGATAGTGCTTGCGCCGGCGCATTTTGAAAATCTTGATCTTGTCGTGCCGGCCCTGAGCCAGCACCGTGGCCTTGACCGACGCTCCCGCCACCAGCGGGGCGCCGACTTTCACCGACTCGCCGGCGCCGACCATCAGCACCTGATCGAGGATGATTTCAGCGCCAACGTCTGCCGGTATCTGTTCTACTTTCAGTTTTTCGCCGGCGACGACGCGATATTGCTTGCCTCCGGTTTTTACGACCGCATACATGTTGGACTCCAGGAAATGAAACAAAGGGGGTGAAACGAAGAACCGCGCATTCTATCCCTTTTCAGCGGAAAATCAAAGCCCTTCGTCGTTGCCGCCGCCACGGAGGCGCGAGTCACGGCGCGCCCAGTTTTTTCCGCAGCAACTCGTTGACCTGGGCCGGGTTCGCCTGGCCCTTGCTGGCTTTCATCACCTGCCCGACCAGTGCGTTGAAGGCTTTTTCCTTGCCGGCACGGAACTCCTCGACCGATTTGGCGTTGGCGGCGAGCACGGTGTCGATCAGCGCTTCGATCGCGCCGGAATCGGTGACCTGCTTCAGGCCCTGCGCCTCGATGATCGCGTCGGCGCTTTTGCCTTCGCCGCCCCACAGCGCGTCGAATACTTTCTTCCCGATGTTGTTGGAGATGGTTCCGTCGCTGATCCGCGTCACCAGTCCGGCCAACTGTTGCGGACGCAACGGCGCCTCGGCGATTTCTTTGTCCTCGCGGTTCAGACGCGCGGCGATCTCGCCCATGATCCAGTTGGCGCAGGGCTTGGCCAGGTTGGCGCCCGCGGCGGTGACGGCATCGAGAAAATACTGCGCCGTTTCGCGGCTGGCCGTCAGCATGCCGGAATCGTAGGGCGAGAGGCCGTATTCGTTCTGGAAGCGATGTGCCAGTTGTGCCGGCAGTTCGGGCATTCCGGCGCGGATTCGTTCGATCCAGTCGGCATCGATCGCCAGCGGCAGCAGGTCGGGATCGGGGAAGTAGCGGTAATCGTGCGCATCTTCCTTGCTGCGCATGGCGCGGGTCTGTCCACTGTCCGGGTCGAAGAGCACGGTGGCCTGGTGGATCCTGCCGCCGTCTTCGAGCGTTTCGATCTGCCAGCGGACTTCGTATTCGATCGCCTGCTGCAGGAAACGGAAGGAGTTGAGGTTCTTGATTTCGCGCCGGGTGCCGAATTCCTTCTGTCCGCGCGGACGCACGGAAACGTTGGCATCGCAGCGGAACGATCCGTCCTGCATGTTGCCGTCGCAGATGCCGATCCAGCGTACCAGCGCGTGCAGCACGCGGGCGTAGGCGACGGCTTCCTTTGCCGAGCGCATGTCCGGCTCGGTGACGATTTCCAGCAGCGGCGTGCCGGCTCGGTTCAGATCGATGCCGCTTTTGCCGTGAAAATCCTCATGCAGCGATTTGCCGGCATCTTCCTCGAGATGGGCACGGGTGAGGCGGACCCGTTTTTCCTCGCCGTCCTCGAGCGAAATCGTGATGCCGCCGCCGGAAACGACCGGCAGTTCGAACTGGCTGATCTGGTAGCCCTTGGGCAGGTCGGGATAGAAATAATTCTTGCGCGCGAAGACCGATTTCGGCGCGATGTGCGCCTCGACGGCGAGTCCGAAGCGGATCGCGCAGGCGACCGCCTCGCGGTTCAGTACCGGCAGTACACCGGGCAGCGCAAGGTCGATGGCGCATGCCTGGCTGTTCGGTTCGGCGCCGAAGGCGTTGGCCGCGCCGGAAAAAATCTTCGAGCGCGTCGCCAGTTGCGCGTGCGTCTCGATCCCGATCACTACTTCCCAATCCGTTGCTTTCATCTCTATTTATCCGCTTCGTTCCGTGTTTCCATCGGTACCGTATTCTAAATTTAATTAAATTTTATGTGATATATGTAGCTGGTTATATGTAAAAATTAATATATTAATTTAGAATGTTCGGTTCCATCTCCGGTTATTCGATGCCGCCCGGCGCACGCGCGTGCCAGTCCGTTGTCTGCTGGTAGCGGTGCGCGGCGTTGAGCATCCGCGCCTCGGAGAAATAATTTCCGATCAGTTGCAGGCCGACCGGCAACGGTTTGTTTTCCGTTTGCGCAAAACCGCATGGAATCGACATTCCCGGCAGACCGGCGAGGTTGACGGCGATGGTGTAGATATCGGTCAGGTACATCTGCACCGGGTCGGCGGTTTTTTCGCCGAGCGCGAACGCGGTGCCGGGCGTGGTCGGGCCGAGCAGCAGGTCGCACTGCGCGAAGGCGGCGACGAAGTCGGCGGCGATCAGGCGGCGGATGCGCTGCGCCTGCAGATAGTAGGCGTCGTAATAGCCGTGCGACAGGACGTAGGTGCCGATCAGCACGCGCCGTTTCACCTCGGCGCCGAAACCCTGCGCCCGGGTCTTGCAGTACATGTCCTCGAGGCTGGAATACTCCGGCGCGCGCCAGCCGTAGCGGACGCCGTCGAAGCGCGAAAGGTTGGAACTGGCTTCGGCGGGGGCGATGACGTAATAGGCGGAAATGCCGTGGCGCATGTTCGGCAGCGACACGTCGACCGTCTGCGCCCCCAGTCGCCTGAATTCCTCGATGGCTGCCGTTACCGCGGCGGCGACTTGAGGATCGCAGCGCGCGGTGTCGTCGAAAAATTCGCGCGGCAGGCCGATCTTCAGACCGGCGAGCGGCCGCGACGGATCGGCTGTCGGCGCGTCGAGTTCGCGGCAATAATCTTCCGGTGTCCGTTCGATGCTGGTCGAATCGCGCGGATCGAAACCGGCCATCGTGTTCAGCAGCAGAGCGCAATCCCGCGCCGAGCGCGCCATCGGCCCGGCCTGATCGAGCGAGGAGGCGAAGGCGACCATGCCCCAGCGCGATACCGCGCCGTAGGTGGGCTTCAGCCCGCATAGTCCGTTGAACGCCGCCGGCTGCCGGATCGAACCGCCGGTATCGGTGCCGGTCGCCGCCGGCGCCAGGCGCGCGGCCACTGCCGCCGCGGAGCCGCCGGAAGAACCGCCGGCGACGCGCCCGGTATCCCAGGGGTTGCACACCGGGCCGTAGAACGAGGTTTCGTTCGACGAACCCATCGCGAATTCGTCCATGTTGGTCTTGCCCAGATTCACCATGCCGGCTTCGTTCAGCCGCTCGACCACGTTGGCGTCGTAGGGGCTGACGAAATTGCTCAGGATTTTCGAGCCGCAGGTCGTCAGCCAGCCCTTGGCGCAAAAGAGATCTTTTTGCGCCACCGGAATGCCGGTGAGCGGCCCCGCCGTTCCTGCGGCGATGCGTTCGTCGGCGGCATGCGCCTGGGCGAGGCTTTTTTCTTCGTCGACGGTGATAAAGGCGTTGAGCGTGGGATTGAAGCGCGCAATCCGCCGCAGGAATTCCTGCGTCAGTTCGGCGCTGGAAACGCGCCTGGCGGCAAGTGCCTGGGAAAGGTCGGAAAGAGAGGAGTTGATCATTGCGATAGCCGGCGGATGAAAAAACAGAAGATAAAAAGGCGGCTGAAAAGAAGCGCGTTGGCGAAACGATGCGCGGAAAACGTTTATTGCGCTATTGAAGTTATTCGATGACCTTGGGCACGAGATACAGCCCGTCTTCCACTTCCGGCGCGATTTCCTGGAATTCGCCGCGGCGGTTCGGCTCGGTGGCGTCGTCGTCGCGCAGGCGCTGCGTCAGTTCCTGCGCATGCGCCATCGGCTCGACGCCGCGGGTGTCGACTGCCTGCATTTCCTCGATCATCGATAGAATGCCGTTCAGATGGCCGCGCGTGACTTCCGTCTCGGCGGTGGAGATCTCGATTCGCGCCAGTTGCGCGACACGGAGGACTTGTTCGGGAGAGAGCGACATGGCGAATAAAAAATCCAGATCGGGTGAAAAAGGAGGTTCGCGCGGGAGTTGGTGCGGAATCAGCCGGGAAACCGGCGCGGAAATGGAACAAAAGCGGGACGAAAATGAGACGAAAACGGCAAAAAACGACGTCCATCCGGCCCGATTCCGAAACGGCGCGGTGCGTCCGTAACCTTTCGAACACAAAAAAACCGGCCTTGGGCCTTAAACCGGAAAGTGCGATAGGTTATCATGCCGCCTTTATCCTCGGCAGTCCCCCGGCCCTTTTTTCCTCGAAGACGCAACCGATGCTGCATATGCCCGGTCATCGCGCGAATTTCGTTTTGCCGCGCTGCGTCTTTTCCGTTGTCCGGTGCTCTGCGTCATGGGACCTGCCGCATCTCTAAAACCATAAACTTTTTCCCCGGACTTTCACCCATGTTCGGTTTCTTCAGCAAATTTTTCTCCAAGGATATGGCGATCGACCTGGGCACCGCCAACACGCTGATCTACGTGCGCGGCAAGGGTATCGTGCTCGACGAGCCTTCGGTCGTCGCCATCCGCCTCGAAGGCGGCCCCAACGCCAAAAAATCGATCCAGGACGTCGGCCGCGGCGCCAAGGAAATGCTCGGCAAGGCGCCCGGCGCGATCACCGTGATCCGCCCGATGAAAGATGGCGTCATTGCCGATTTCACGATCACCGAGCAGATGCTCAAGCAGTTCATCAAAAAAGTGCACGAATCGCGCTTTTTCTCACCCAGCCCGCGCATCATCATCTGCGTACCCTCCGGTTCGACCCAGGTCGAACGCCGCGCGATCCGCGAATCCGCGAGCGGCGCCGGGGCCTCGCAGGTATTCCTGATCGAGGAACCGATGGCCGCCGCGATCGGCGCCGGCCTTCCGGTGGCCGAGGCGACCGGATCGATGGTCGTCGACATCGGCGGCGGCACTACCGAGGTCGGCGTGATCTCGCTCGGCGGCATGGTGTACGCCGGCAGCGTGCGCGTCGGCGGCGACAAGCTCGACGAAGCGATCGTCAATTACATCAGCCGCAACTACGGCATGCTGATCGGCGAAAACACCTCCGAAAACATCAAGAAAACGATCGGTTCCGCCTTTCCCGGCACCGAAGTGCGCGAAATGGAAGTCTCCGGCATCAACAAGGCCGAGGGCATTCCGCGCAAATTCACGATCTCTTCCAACGAAATCCTCGAAGCGCTGACCGAGCCGCTGAACCAGATCGTTTCCGCGGTCAAATCGGCGCTGGAAAAAACGCCGCCGGAACTGGGTGCCGACATCGCCGAAAAAGGCATGGTGCTGACCGGCGGCGGCGCCTGCCTGCGCGACCTCGACCGGCTGCTGATGGAAGAAACCGGCCTGCCGGTGATCGTCGCCGACGATCCGCTTACCTGCGTCGCCCGCGGTTGCGGCATGGCGCTGGAAAAAATCGACAAGCTCGGCTCGATCTTCGCTTCGGAATGATCTTGTTCGTTACCTTGTTCGGCATTGCCGCTTCCATTCTCATGACCGCTCCGGCGCGAACGTTCCGGATGAGGCCGGAGCGTCCCGGATAATCCGAACGTGGTCACGATCGATCAAGGCCCGCCCTCCTTCTTCAAACGCGGTCCGACGCCGCTGGCGCAACTGTCGTTCTACGTGATCCTGTCGCTGGCGTTGATCGTGCTCGATGCACGTTTTCATTACCTCGATCGCGTCCGCCAGGCGCTGTCGATCGCCGTCCATCCCCTGCAGGAAGCCGTGCACGTACCGGTACGAAGCTTGTCGCGCTCCGGGAACTACGTCCGCAACCTGGAAGAATTGCAGGAAGAAAACCACCGCCTGAAACGGGAACGGCTGGCCGATGCGCCCGACCTGCTGCGCCTGAAACAGCTCGAAGAGGAAAACGCGCGCCTGCGCCGCCTGCTTGCGGTGAAGGAGCGCGAACGCGCCAGCGGACAGGTGGCGCAGATTCTTTACACCGTGCGCGATCCGTTTTCCCGCCACATCGTCGTCAACAAGGGCATGACGGACGGCATCGGAGCCGGCCAGCCGGTCGTCGACGATACCGGCATCATCGGCCAGGTGACGCGCGTCTATCCCTTCGTTTCGGAAATCACGTTGATCACCGACAAGGATCAATCGCTGCCGGTGCAGATCGTCCGCACCGGCATGCGCTCGGTGATCTTCGGGCTGGGCGACGGGCGGCTCGAAATCCGCTTCCTGCCGCTCAACGCCGATGTCCAGGAGGGCGACCTGGTCGTCACCTCGGGACTCGACGGCGTTTTTCTGCCCGGTTTCCCGGTCGCCCGGGTGGAGCGGGTGGAACGCGACAACGCCTATTCCTTCGCGCGCATCGTCTGCGCGCCGCTGGCCGGGGTCGAGAATTTCAACGAAGTCATGATCCTGGCGCCGCGCAAGGAAATCGCGCCGCCGCCGGAGCCGGAGACGATGGTCGAGGGCGCACCGGAAGAGAAAAAGCCCGCGCGCAAAAAACCGCGCCCGAAAGCAGTCTCCAGAAACAATCCCTGATGACGGCCCCGGATCCGGAAAACCCATGATTCCCGCAAGAGTTCATCCATGACGCAAACGACCTTTTCCTCTTCGCGCATCCTGCAGCCGGTGCGTCCATGGTTCATCGTGCTTTCGCTCTTCACCGCCTTTCTCCTCAACCTCCTGCCGACGGCGTACTGGCCCGGCGTTCCGGACTGGCTGGCGCTCACCCTCTGTTTCTGGAGCGTGCGCGAGTTTCGTCATGTTGGAATGGGATGGGCCTTTCTGCTCGGCCTGGCGATGGATGTGGCCAACGGCAGCCTGATGGGACAGCATCCGCTGGCCTACGTGGCGATTGCGTTCGTCGCCGCCGCGTTTTCGCGCCGCCTGCTGTGGTTCCCTGTCGCATTTCAGGCGCTGCAGATCCTGCCGATCCTGCTTGCGGCACAGTTGATCCAGGCCGGCGTCGGTTTTCTCGCCACCGGCATTCCCGTCGGCTGGGGCTATTTCCTCGGGCCGTGCATTGCCGCGGTGCTGTGGATTCCGCTCACCTATCTCCTGTTGCTGCCGCAATACCAGCCGGTGGAACGCGACGAAAACCGGCCGATCTGATCCGTTTCTGGTAACGCATGCGCCCGTACCAAACCTCCCCTTCCGACCTTTCCTTCTCTTTTCGCGATTTTCACGGCGACGACAAAGGGCCGCGTTTCCGTTTTCGCCTGATCATCACCGCGATACTGGTCCTGCTGGCGTTCGGAATTCTGTTCACGCGGTTTTTCTGGCTCCAGATTCTGCGCCACGACTATTACTCCACCCGCGCCGAGGACAACCGCATCGCGCTCGTGCCCATCGTGCCGAGCCGGGGCACGATCGTAGACAAGAACGGCATCGTACTGGCGCGCAATTATTCCGCGTTTACGCTTGAAATCGACCCCGAGCGCGCCGGCGATATCGACGAAACGATCGACGAACTGGCGCGGCTGATCGAAATCACCGAACAGGACCGGCGGCGCTTCAGAAGGCTCCAGGGGGAATCGAAAAATTTCGAATCGGTGCAATTGCGCAGCAAACTCACCGATGAGGAAGTCGCGATCATCACCGTCAACCGCTACCGTTTGCCCGGCGTCGAAATCAAGGCACGCCTGTTCCGCGAATATCCGCTCGGCGGCCTCGCCGTCCACGCCCTCGGCTACATCGGCCGCGAACGCGAGGCGGACCGCGCCTGGCTTGAAGAACAGGACCCCGAGGGCGAACAGATCGGCAACTACCGCGGCACCCGCCACATCGGCCAGACCGGGCTGGAGCGTCATTACGAATTCCAACTCCACGGCAGGGCGGGGCACGAGGAACTCGAGGTCGACCGCTTCGGTCGCGCCGTCCGCCGCCTCTCGATCACGCCGCCGGTGCAGGGCTCGACGCTGACGCTGACGCTCGACGTCCGCCTGCAGGAAATCGCCGAACGCGCCTTCGCCGACCGCCGTGGCGCGCTGGTTGCCATCGAGCCCTCCACCGGCGGCATTCTGGCGCTGGTCTCGATGCCGACCTACGATCCCAATCTTTTCGTCGACGGCATCCGCACCGAAGACTGGGACGCGCTCAACAACGATCCCAATCTGCCGATGTACAACCGCGCCATCCAGAGCGCCTATCCGCCCGGGTCGACGTTCAAGCCCTTCATGGCGCTGGCAGCGCTGGAAACGGGCAAGCGCACGCCGCAGCAGGCGATTTCCGATCCCGGCTACTTCGACTTCGGCGGCAATCGTTTCCGCGATGACAAGGCCGGCGGCCACGGCAGCGTCGACATGCACAAATCGATCGTGCAATCGTGCGACACCTACTATTACGTGCTCGCCAACGACATGGGAATCGACAATATCTCCAACTTCATGCGCCCGCTCGGCTTCGGGCAGAAAACCGGCATCGACCTCGAAAACGAAAACGAAGGCGTGCTGCCCTCGCCGGAATGGAAGAAAAAACGCTTCCGCAAGCCGGAACAACAGAAATGGTTCGCCGGCGAAACCATCTCCATCGGCATCGGCCAGGGCTACAATTCCTACACGCCGTTGCAGCTTGCGCTCGCGACGGCGACCATTGCCAACAACGGCGTCATGTTCCGTCCTCACCTCGTCAAATACATCACCGACAGCCGAACCGGCGCACGGACGATGATCGAACCGCAACCGATCCGCACCTTGCCGTTCAAGCCGGCGAATCTCGAAGTCATCAAGCGCGCGATGGTCGACGTCAACAAAACCGGCACCGGCGCGCGCGCTTTCGCCGGAACGCCCTACACCGTCGCCGGCAAGACCGGCACGGCGCAGGTATACAGCCTCAAGGGCAGCAGCTACAGCGCCAGCCGGATCAAGGAGCACTTGCGCGACCACGCGCTCTTCATCGCCTTCGCGCCGGCGGAAAATCCCAAGATCGCGCTTGCCGTGCTGGTTGAAAACGGCGGCTTCGGCGCCCGCTCGGCGGCGCCGATCGTACGCATGGTGCTCGATCATTATCTGCTGGGGCAGGCGGCCACGGGACCGGCGCCGGAAGATACCGGCGCCGTCGACGACGACGCGGCGAGAACGGGATCCGGTGCGGCGGGGGAAACGGATGGGGGCGACGAAAACGCGGCGGAATTCGAAATTCCGGAGGAAGGCGCGGCTCTTTCCTCTATGCCTTCCTCTACGCCGCCCTCCGTCCCCTCCGCGCCTCAGGCGGAGGAATCGGCGCCATGAGCGGCTCGCCGCTCACGCTTTTCCTGGCGCGCTGCTGGCGCTTCGCGTTCCAGCGCCTGGACCTGCCGCTGCTTCTGATCATCTGCCTGCTTGCCGCGATCGGCATGATGTCCGTCTACTCCGCCACTTACGACCACGACAACCGTCTTTTCAGCCAGGCCGGCAACATGGCGTTCGGCTTCGCCGTGATGTGGATCGTCGCGCAGGTTCCGCCGCGGCAACTGCTGCGCTTTGCCGTGCCGCTCTACTTCTTCGGGGTCATTCTGCTCCTCTGCGTCTGGTTCTTCGGCGTCAAGGTCAAGGGCGCCACGCGCTGGCTCGACATCGGCATCACCCGCGTGCAACCCTCGGAACTGATGAAAATCGCGATGCCGCTGATGCTCGCCTGGTTCTTCCACCATTTCCAGGAACGGCTCTCGGCGTGGCACTTCGTTATCGCCTTCATTCTGCTCGCGGTGCCCTTCCTGTTGATCGCCAAGCAACCGGACCTGGGTACCGGCATCCTCGTCGGTGCCGCCGGCTTCTACGTCATCTTTTTCGCCGGCCTCTCCTGGCGCACCCTGTTCGCGATGGCCGTGCTCGCGGCGGCCAGCGCTCCGCTGGTCTGGACCTATTTGCTCAAGGATTTCCAGAAACGGCGGCTTCTCACATTGCTCGACCCGACCTCCGACCCGCTCAACTCCGGCTTCCACATCATCCAGTCCACCATCGCCGTCGGTTCCGGCGGCATGCACGGTAAGGGCTGGCTCGCCGGCACGCAGACGCACCTCGAATTCATCCCCGAGAAACACACCGATTTCATCTTCGCCGTCTTCTCCGAGGAATGGGGGCTGGTCGGCAACAGCGTCCTGCTCGTCGTCTATCTCCTCCTGATCGGTCGCTGCCTGATGATCGCCGCCGAAGCCACCAGCTTTTTTGGCCGCATCCTCGCCGCTTCGCTCGCGCTCACCTTTTTTACCTGCGCTTTCGTCAACATGGGCATGGTCACCGGCATTCTCCCCGTCGTCGGCGTGCCGCTGCCGTTCATGAGCTACGGCGGCACCGCGCTGGTCACCTTTTTCTGCGCCTTAGGGATCCTGATGAGCATCCGGACCCACCCCGATCGCCTGCACAGTTGAAGCCCATGCGCGTGCTGCCGCCCGTTCTTTCCCGCATTTTTCTCCCAATCCTGCGCTGGAGCCTGATCGCGGCATCCGCGCTGATGCTTGCCGCCTGCGGTTCGACGGCCAAGAAAAGCGGGGGCAAGCCGGGGGGCATTTCCACGGGCAAAAGCGTCAAGGGCGGCGGCTACTACAAGGACGACGGCCCCGGCGACGATATTCCCGACAACCTCGACGACATTCCCGATGCCGTGCCGCGCCTGGAACCGATCCGTGCCGCCAACAGCCGCCCCTATACCGTGCTCGGCAAAACCTACGTTCCCTACACCTCGCTGCGTACCTACAAGGAACGCGGCGTCGCGAGCTGGTACGGAAAGAAATTCCACGGCGAGAAAACCTCCATCGGCGAGCCTTACAACATGTACGCGATGACCGCCGCGCACACCCTGCTCGCGCTGCCTTCCTACGTCCGCGTCACCAACCTCTCCAACGGCAGATCGGTCGTCGTGCGCGTCACCGACCGCGGCCCCTTCCACGCCGGAAGAATCATCGACCTCTCCTACACCGCCGCCTGGAAACTCGGCCTGATCGGCGACGGCAGCGGCAAGGTCGAAGTGGAAGCGATCATCCCAGGCAAAAACGACGTGCCGCCGGTGCAAGTCGCGCAAGACAAGCCGCGTACCGCCTCAACCGTGGAAAAAAGAGCGGAACCGTCCACCGAGGCGAAAAAACCGGCGTCCACCGCGCCTGTACCTGTTCCCACGCCGGCTTCATCGCCAGCACCTTTCGCTTCCGGCGACGAACCTGTGGAAGGAGCAGAGAGTGATGATCTCGCCGAACTGGTACGCGCCGCCGAAGCCGAAGCCGATGCCATCTCCCATGGCGATATTCAGACCACCGTCGCTCCCGGCGTCTATATCCAGTTGGGCGCCTTCTCCAACGCCGACAACGCCACCACCCTGCGCGCGCATCTGCGCCGCGAACTCGATTGGGTGACGGAACCGATCACCATCTATTCCGCTGGTAACCTGCTGCGCGTTCAGCTCGGCCCCTATTCGAGCCGCGGCGACGCCGAACGCGTCGCCGAAAAAATCCGCGCTTCACTGGGATATCGTCCTACGTACGCCAATTATTGATTCGTTATACACAACATATTCTAAATTTGAATAAATATTGTTTTATATGTGTAGCTTGTTCTGATGATAAATAATTTTTTAAGATTAGAATTTTCGATTTGAATGTGTATATGGCCGAGGCGAGGAGGGCGAAGTTAAAACAAAGGCTCGATACCCAGAAGGGCATCGAGCCTTTGTTTTTAGTGCTACGAAATTGGTTTGGGTAGACTTTTCAATATGTGTAGCAATCTCCGTTCAGGCATACCTTTCGGGACATATAACCCGATTTTTTCTCGTAGAAAAAGCTCACAACGGCGCCTTCGATATCTAGAGCATAATTTGTATAATAGTATTGGTTAAAGTTATCGAATACAGACTCCCCATATAATACTTTTGGGTGGAAATTCCCAAAGAAATTGCCATTTAAAAGAATCTGTAATGTATCGATAACAGGGCCCGGCAATATTACATTCGGGTTGCTGGAAATGAAATT
>JAVBTC010000099.1:0-3934 GCA_031556405.1 Rhodocyclaceae bacterium | reverse complement strand
AACAGCGCCGACGGCAGCGGGAGCAACCAATACACCCGGCTTTGGCTTGCCGGACGGGAGGATTGACCATGATGGACTACGGCACCTTGCCCGGACGCTACCCCGGCATCGTCAAATCCTACGATCCCCGGTGCCGTACCTGCCGGGTGGAGATACCGGGCCTGACCGACGGCGGCGACGTGTTGCCGGAAGCGGAGATCGAGTACTCCATCGGCGACAAGTCGCGGGCGGGCGCCTGGGAAACCGAAATCGAAATTCTGCCGAACGATCCCGTGTGGATTGCATTCATCGGCGGCGATCCACGTTTTCCCATTGTTACCGGCTGGCGCAATCCCCAGGCGGGAAATTCCGTCGGCTGGCGGCGCTGGCACCACCGCAATATCGAACTCGTCGGCGATGATCTGATCTGCCAGCAGGCCGGGGGGGACGAACGCATCCGCGCCGGGAATGATCTGCAACTGCAATGCGGCGCCGATGCACTCATCAAGGCCGGCGGCGCGTTCAAGGCATATGCCGGGGGCAAGGCGCAGCTTGTCGGCAGGGGAAGCGTGCTGATCTGCTCGGAAGGGGGACAAATCATCCTGCGCTCCGCGACCGGGGTGCTGGTGATATGAGCATCGACGAATTCGATCTGCCGGACGGCAGCGGGGCGGGGGGCTGCACCAGCAGAACAAAAGGATTCGTGCTCCACGTCGAGCGATGCCGGGAACACGAGCACTGGATTTCTCTGACCTCTGAGGGAACGAGCGAATACCGCTCCGTCGGCAATACCGGCATTGCCGCCGGGGGTGATCTCACGATATCGGCGGGAAACAACCGGATAGAAAAAATCGCCGAAAACGCCGACGTGACCGCGAAGAAACTCCGGTTCCATGCCGACGTTTTCGTCAAAAAGGGTTTGCCGCCCACCGCCTACGCTGCTTGCCTCGTCACCGAAACCGTCGAGGAAGAGGTGAATGGGAAGACGGAACGGCGAAACGTGGACATGATCGATCTCAACCGGCTGGCGTCGTGGATCGGGGCCTGGGTTACGGAAACCGAGGCGCGGATTGCCGCGCTGGAAAAACAACGTTGAAAGGATACGCATGAAAAACCTGCTTTTCTCGTTCGAGGATTTGAGCGTCAAGGACAAAGCCGCGAAACAGCTTCTGAAATACTTTTCGCGCGCGGGCGCCCATGTCGTGCAACAGGAAGTCGACACGCGAATCCGGCGTACCGCCGGTATCAGCTACCGGGAAATCGCTTTGACGTTCGCGGATTCTCAGCGAGTGCAGTTGCGCGTGAAACAGACCGGCGACGTTTATCAAGTGCTTTTGAATGGAAAACCCCTGCCGCTGAAACAACAGGACGATCACGTCAAATCGGTGGCGGAAATCGCTCAGGCAATGGATGCCGGACGCTCGAAATTCCAGAAACTCTTGGCGGCGGCGAAAGTTCGTCCCCCGGCGGGCATCCGCACGGCGGTGCCGAAGATGGAACAGGTGCTGACCGAGAAACGCGATGCCCTCAAAACCGCGATTGCCGCCGTGCGCGCGGAAATCGCCGAGTTGTCTTCCTCTCCCGCCTGATCCGGAAAAACCCGCCCGAACGAAGGTCGTGCGCGGGCTACGCTGTCCGGCATGACCGTACATGAGGGAAACACCCATGCAGAGAGTGCAATGGAACGAAAACGCCTTGCCCTACGGCCAGAGCATCGACCGGGTTTTATACGATCTGCGCCGCGACGACGAGGAACGGCTGTTGCTCGATGCCGTTTCCGTGGAAGAGATCATCGAGGATGCGGACGGCGTCATGGCGCTGGATGCGCTGGTGTTGCCGTTCGTGCAACTGCGCCGCCGGATGGAATTGCTTCAGCGCATCATGGAACGCACTACCGGCAAGGTGAAACCGGTGGCGATGCAGATTACCGACCCGTTCAAACAGCGCGGGGTGGCAAACGTTGCGGTGATTTTCGAACTCTCGGATGGGCAGACGGTTTCCATCTATTTTCATAATCCCGACACGACACCGAACCGGATCGCGCCGCAGGATGAAATCATTTCCTGGAAATGGCTGCTGAACAAAAAAGATGTGACCATCGTGGTTGCGCCGGAGCGCGGCGAGGATTTGAATCCGCGCGAAGTGGCGCGGCGCATTCTTCGTCTTGCGGAAAAAAACAGCGCGGCATTTCAGCGGGCGAATGCGCGGCGCAGCGAACGGATGCAGAGTATCCAGACCCTGAAAACCGAAATCGCCGTGCTGGAAACCGAACTGGATGAAGCCCGGCACGAGCTGGAAGTGGTGAAGGTGCGCGCGGAGGAAACGAACGCCGGGAATGCGGCGGATGCGAACGCGAAGCGCGGCACCGGTGCCGTCGATATTACCTATCGTACCGAGGGCCTGTTTACCTCGTTCTACCCGGAAACCAAGGCCGGTGAGGACGTATGGCGCAAGATGGCCGCTCAGACCGACGGCACCGGGAAGGTGCTGTCGATCCATGCCGCCGACGTGATCCGCCAAATCCGTGAAGCGGGTTATACGGTATCGGAGTTGTCCGGCAAGGAAAAAGAAATTGGCGCGGATACCTTGATGGCGGAATTGAAGGACGATTCCGAAGAGCAGGGACTAATCGCTACCTACCTTTGCGCATTGGGCACCGATACGGCAAAAATCGAAGCCGCGCTCGCCGCCGTGAACTGGGACGCGCTGACGGATCATGCCAGTGCCGTTGCCGCTAGAAATTCCCTCTTCGCCGCTGTCCAGGAAGCGAATGAAAGCCTTGCGGCCCGCAATGCGCTGGTGGCAGCGGGTTCCCGGAAGATTCCCGACATTTACAACAGCAAGGAATTTCAATCCTATCAGGCGGCAAAGGAGCGAAACAAGGACGCCGTTTTCAAATTCAATGAAATGACCCGGGAATTTTTGAAACGTGAGGGACGCAAGGCAGTGGCAGCGCTGACGCCGGAGTCGCCGCTCGAACAGGCCGCCATGGCGATCTATCGTAAATACGGCATCGACGCGGGGGTGGAGTTTTTACACGATTGGCAAAAGCGTCTTCTGGCGGCCATCGCCGCAAAGGATATCGGTTTTCTCAAAGGTCTATTAACAAGCACCAACCCGGCGAGCGTTGAAATTTTCGAGCGCGCCACCGGGATAAAAATGGCGAAATCGCAGAAGGGCCGCGATCAGCAACTCGACGAATGGGCCGGTATTACGCCGGCAAAGCGCGCCGAGATGGAAGCCGCCAGGGATGCGGCATGGCAGGCGAATCAGCGTGAGAATAAGGTCAATGACGCCTGGAACGCCCTCAAGGGCATGAACGTGCGTAACAACAGTACCGGCATCGTGTCGGGCGGCCAGCAATACCTGCTGGGTCAGATTGCCGACGGCTACGACAAGGTGGGTTCCTTCAAACGCGGCGCGGCGACGGTCTATGGTCTGGAAAAGGACGACGACTTGATATTCGTGAACAACCGCACCTTCAACAACTTTCTGAAGGCGGCGGTCACGTTCGGCGGGCTGCGCCCGGCGCTGGAACGGCTGGGCGCCGTTCCCGCCGTTTCTTCCCCTGCCGCCGTCCCCGTAGATCCTGCCGTTTCTTCTCCCGCACCGACGGAACTACCCCCAGCCGACCAGGACGCCACCGCCCAGGTCGATGCCGTGTACCGGTTCGCGCACGCCAGCGACGAATTCAAGGCATGGATGTTCGAATCCCTGGGAAAAACGGAATATTCGCCGTTCGTCACCGCCCGCGCCATGGATCAAGCCGCGCGGCAACCCGGCGCGGCGGTGGAATGGGGATTTTTCAGCGACGCGACGCTGGACGGCATCGGTTCCGACGGGGACGACGCGCAAGTGGATCGTGAAGCGGACGAGGACGGATTCTGCGAAGCGGAAATGGGCATTACGTTCGAAGCGGAAACCGTTGTTCTCGATTCCGCGACGGCGGAAAACG
>JAVBTC010000084.1:0-5086 GCA_031556405.1 Rhodocyclaceae bacterium | reverse complement strand
GGGTTATCTGCTGGTGCTCGAACACGGCGACGGATTCCGGTGCGCCGCGCCCGACGACTGCGCCACCCTGATCGACATCCTGCGCGCCGCCGCCGACGGCTGGCGCGGCGAACGGCTTCCGTTCTGGAGCCTCGTGGATATTCCGGAATCCGCATTGCCGACGCCGTCCGCCGCATCGTGAAATGAAAGAGAAACCGAAATACAAGAAACCGGTTTCGGTACTCGTCATCATCCATACGCCGACGCTGGAAGTCCTGCTGCTCGAACGCGCGGGGCATCCCGGCTATTGGCAGTCGGTCACCGGCAGCCAGGAAGACGACGAACCCCTGATCGATACCGCGCGGCGCGAAGTCGCCGAAGAAACGGGAATCGATGCACACCAATATCCGCTTCTCGACTGGAAGCAGGAACAGCGTTACCGCATCTTTCAGGAATGGCGCCACCGCTACGCACCGGGGGTCACCCACAACACCGAGCACGTCTTCAGCCTGTGCCTGCCCGAGACCGTTCCGGCCACCGTCAATCCACGCGAACACCTTACCTGGCGCTGGCTCGATTACCGCGAAGCCGCCGCCGCCTGTTTTTCCCGCAGCAACCGCGACTGCATCCTTATGCTGCCCGGGCATTTGCCCGGACGGGGGAACGGATAAGCGGCAATTTATTGTTGAGCACCGCCCCATATTCTAATTTTAGTGTAATGTAACTACATATATGTAGCAAGTTTTAAGTACAAATTTTTTAATTTATTTAGAAATTATTTCAGAGCATTTTCTGCCCCAATATGTGCATTATCCGCGTGGGCACGATTTCCAGAAGCAATTCTTCGGACGATTTCGTTTTTCACATCAAGTGCCTTGACCTTTTGATGGGAAGTTAAGGTGGCGTCGCAAATAGCACTATTTTCCGGATGTTTCGATACATAAAACCACGCACATCCTGTAACGATGTCTTTAGATATACCAGTACCATTGACATACATTACACCCAAGTTGTAATGAGCACTACTAAGCCCCTGATTCGCAGCTTTCATATACCATTCGATGGCTTTTTTATAGTCCTGATATACCCCTTGGCCATTTTCATACATTACGCCCAAGTTGTATTGAGCACGACTATTTTCCTGATTTGCAGCCTTTGAAAACCATTCAAAAGCTTTTTTATAGTCTTGAGGGAGACCACGACCTTTTGCATACATTCCACCCAAATTATATTGAGCGCTATTGCCCCCCTGATCCGCAGCTTTTGCATACCATTCAGCGGCTTTTTTAAAGTCCTGGGGTACACCATGGCTATTTTCATACATTATACCTAAGTTGTATTGAGCCCTATTAAATCCCTGATCCGCAGCTTTTGAATACCATTCAAAAGCTTTCTTATAATCTTGAGGAATGCCATGACCCTCTGTATACATTGTGCCCAAGTTGTTTTGAGCGGGAGCGTCTCCAGCCTTCGCTTTTCTAAGAAGCTCAGGGGCAATTTGTGCGAAAGCGGGGAGTGCAAATAATGCGGCCATTACAACAACGACAAATTGCTTTGCAGTTTTCATGGCGCAGCCCTTTACTTTAGAAAATTCCGATAAAAAAGGATTTGTTCGGAAGCTTCTTACCCCTCCCGGAATCAGGCAATCAGGAAATCGCCCCTCACGCCCCGGCGACGGTCATCCGTTCAATCAGGATCGACCCGACCTGCTTCGAACCGCGGATCGCCACGTCGTTACCGACGGCGACGATGTCGCGGAACATGTCCCTCAGATTGCCGGCGATGGTGATTTCCTCGACCGGGTGGACGATTTCACCGTTTTCCACCCAGAATCCGACGGCGCCGCGCGAGTAGTCGCCAGTAACGTAATTGACGCCCTGCCCGAGCAGTTCGGTGACGAGCAGACCGCGGTCCATCTTGCGCAGCAGGCCGCGAAAATCGCGCTTGCCCGGTGCGACGATCAGATTGTGGCTGCCGCCGGCATTGCCGGTGGGCGGCATGCCGAGCTTGCGCGCGGTATAGACGCTGAGGAAATAACCGCGCAGGATGCCGTTCTCAACCACCTCGCGGTCGCGCGTCGCCAGTCCTTCGTCATCGAAAGGCGCACTGCCCAGCGCGCCTTTCAGATGCGGGCGCTCGCTGATCCGAACCTTTTTCGAGAACACGCGCTTGTCGAGCCGTTTCTGCAGGAACGAGGTCTTGCGGTACAGCGGGCCGCCGCTGGCGGCATAGACGAAATTGTTGATCAGCGAAACCGCCAGCGGCGCCTCGAACAGCACCGGCACCTTGCGCGTGCCGATCTTGCGCGCGCCCAGCCGCGCGAGCGCGCGGCGCGCGGCGTAATCGCCGATTTCTTCCGGACTGGCAAGCTGCATGCCGTCGCGGTGCGTCGAATACCAGTCGTCGCGCTGCATCGCGTCACCCTCGCCGGCGATCACCGAACAGGCGACGTAATGGCGCGAGGAAGGATAGCCGCCGATAAACCCCAGGCTATTGGCGGAAACGAACTGCCCTTCCTGGACCGACACGGTGGCGCCTTCCGAATTCGTGATCAGCGGGCTCACCGCGAACGCGGCATCCTCGCAGCGCCGGGCGAGCTCGATCGCTTCCTCGACATCGATGCGCCACGGGTGATAGAGATCGAGCTCGGGAATCGTCGTCGCCAGCAATTCCGGATCGGCCAGCCCGGCGCACGGGTCGGCGGCGGTGAAGCGGGCGATGTTGATCGCCGCGTCCACCGTATCGCGCAAGGCTTGCGGCGAAAAATCGGAAGTGCTGGCGTAGCCCTTTTTCTGGCCGAGATAAACGGTAATGCCGATGCCCTTGTCGCGGTTGTATTCGATCGTCTCCACCTCGCCGCGGCGCACGTTCACCGACTGTCCGAACCCCTCCGAAATATCCGCCTGCGCCGCGCTGGCGCCGCCCTGCCTGGCATAGGAAAGCATATCGCTGACCAGTTGCTGCAGGGTTTCGAAACGGTAGGAAAAACGGGAGGATTTATCCACGCGCGCGATATTCTTCGCGGTGGATTTTGAGGGAGACTTCGTTGAGGACAGCGGGGGCAGCGAGGGCATAAGGAAAATTCCAGTGGGAGAGCAGCAGGACGGGATTTGCGGATGAAAGCGATATCATAGCAGCCGTCAGGGCGGGCTTTTCGAAGGACGGCCCAGCGATGTTCCCGATGCCCTCGACGCCCTTTCACCCGCAGCATGAAATCCGGATACCGATGAAAAAAAGACCATCCCGCGAAGATATGGAACGCGAAGAACCGGGGGAGTTCGACGCGCCGCCCTCCAAAACCCGGCGCAAGGCGCAGATGCACGAATTGCAGGAACTGGGCGAAGCGCTCGTCGCGCTCTCCGCCGAGCGCCTTGCGCGCATCGACCTGCCCGAGCCGCTGCACGACGCCGTGCGCGAAGCGCAGCGAATGCGCACATTCGAGGCGCAGCGGCGGCAACTGCAATACATCGGCAAGCTGATGCGCGACGCCGACCCCGAGCCGATCCGCGCCGCGATTGCCGTCGTGCGCGGCGAAGCGGCAAGCGAAACCGCCCGCCTGCACCGGCTGGAACGGTTGCGCGAGCGGCTGCTGGCCGATGAGGATGCCCTGGGCGAAATCGCCGCCGCGTTTCCCGGCGCCGATCTGCAGCATTTGCGCCAATTGCGCCGCAACGCGCTGAAGGAAGCCCAGATGAACAAGGCACCGAAAAGCTACCGCGCCATTTTTCAGACGTTGAAGGCGCTTTCCGGAGTCCCCGGGGAGGAAAATTCCGCTGTAGAGCAAAAAGAGTAGACTGCGCGGCGGCGCAAACGCAGTGAATCGCGTGAGAATTCATATTTTTCCGACGCTGTCCTGCCGCACTACCCGGCTGTACTCCGCTCGATTCGTCTTCGCAATCGAATTTTCACTCGATCCGCCATAGCGCAATTCTTTCCGTAACGAGGCAAATGACCATGGATTCCATGACCGCAACAAATTCGCCGCTGATCGTCGGCCTGGTGTCGATCAGCGACCGCGCCACCTCCGGCGTTTATGAAGACGCCGGCATTCCGGCGCTGAAAGACTGGCTCAGCGGTGCGCTTAGCTCCCCCTGGCAGGCAATCGCGCGCCTGATTCCGGACGAGCAGAACATCATCAAGAGCACGCTGACCCAGTTGGCCGATGTCGAAGGCTGCTCGCTCATCCTCACCGTCGGCGGCACCGGCCCGGCGCCGCGCGATGTCACGCCGGAAGCCACCCTTGCCGTCGCCGACCGCGAAATGCCAGGCTTCGGCGAACAGATGCGGCGCATCAGCCTGCATTTCGTGCCGACCGCGATCCTGTCGCGTCAGGTGGGCGTGATCCGCGGCAGGACGCTGATCCTCAACCTGCCGGGGCAGCCGAAAGCGGTCAAGGAAACCCTCGAAGGCGTCCGCGACGAAGCGGGCAAGGTGATCGTTCCCGGCATCTTCGCCGCCGTGCCGTGCTGCCTCGATCTGATCGGCGCACCGTATGTCGAGACGAACGAGGCGGTGGTGAAGGCATTCCGGCCGAAATCGATGCAGCGGGAAAAAACGACCGCATAACGAAGGAACCGTTTATCGATGGAAGAAGAATTCGCCTCCGCGACGGCGGCGCCTGAAACGACCGCGGCGGCAAAAAGGGGAGCGGTAAAAACCGCGCTGTGCGATCTGGCGGGCGATCTGCGGGCCGACACCGGTTTTCTGTTTTTCCGGAAGAGCGCAGTCGACCGTTTGCGCGCCTCGGTGCCGCAGATCGGCTGGCTGCGCCAGTGTTTCGCGGCATGGACGCAGGGCGGCTACTGGCAGCCGCTTTTCCGGGGATGGAAACGACGCGCGCCGAAGGAGTAAATTGGCACGTTTCCGGCCCGCGCGGTCGAGGCTGTGCGAGCCGGATGTGCAAAAATCAGTCGTTCCGGTGGTGCAGGCATTTGTGCGAGGCACTCTTTTTTTCCGTAGAGAAATGCCCTGTTGTCCGTGGATATGGCTGATGCGGCCGACGGGGCTGACGGAAAAAATTCCCCGGACAGGACACTAGCGCGCCTGCGCGGGAACCCGGAGAATTCCGCTTCGCCCATAAATCTCCCGTGCCATGGCGCGGACAAAA
>JAVBTC010000059.1:0-46418 GCA_031556405.1 Rhodocyclaceae bacterium | reverse complement strand
GCACCAGCACCGGCGTGAATTGCAGCACCGTCAGGATCGCGATCACCGCGATCAGGGTCAGGGCGAAGGTGGGCGTCTCGACCTGCTGGCTGTTCGCGCCCTCGGGTGTTTTTCTCTTGACCGCCAGCATCGCGGCAATCGCCAGCGGAACGATCAGCCCCGGATAGCGGCCCAGAATGAGCGCCGCGGAACAGGTAAGGTTCCACCACGCGGTGTTGTTGCCCAGTCCCCCGAATCCCGAGCCGTTGTTGGCAAAAGCGGACACGTATTCGTAAAACACCTGGGTAACGCCGTGGAATCCGGGGTTCGAGGTTCCCGCCAGCGACGGAAATGACGGAAATGACGATATAGCCAGCGCGCACGCGGTCGGCAGCAGGATGGCCAGCGGCTGCACGATCACCAGTACCGCCAGCAGCCGTATCTCCGGCGCTTCGATCTTGCGGCCGAACAACTCGGGCGTCCGTCCGGTCATCAGTCCGGCCAGGAACGCGGTCAGCAGCAGGTAAACCAGAAACTGCTGTACACCGGTACCGATACCGCCCCAGATGGCATTGACCAGCATGTTGGACAGCATCACCACGCCGGACAGCGGCGCCGCCGAGTCGTGCATCATGTTCACGGAACCGTTCGAGGTCTGCGTCGTCAGCGCGGCCCACAACGCCGAGGTATCCGCGCCCAGGCGAACCTCCTTGCCTTCCATGACCGCGATGTCGCCCGCCGCCGCGGAATACCCTTCCAGCCAGACGCTCGCGCCCGCCGAAAGCAGCGACATCGACAGCATGCAGCCGAAAATCAGGCCCGCCAGTTTCTTCCTTCCGGTAAACGCGCCGACCATGAAAACCACGGCGACGGGAATCAGAACCAGCGCCAGCATTTCCAGGAAATTGGAAAAAGGCGTCGGGTTTTCCAGCGGCATTGCACTGTTGGGACCGTACCAGCCACCGCCGTTGGTGCCCAGTTGCTTGGCCGCCACCATCGCCGCCACCGGCCCGAGCGGGATTTTCTGTTCCGCGCGCGCCGCCGCATCGACCGGCACCGCCACCGGTCCGCCTTGCAGCGTCGAAGGAACGCCCTGCACCGTCAACAGCAGCGCCCAGAGCAGGCACAGCGGCAGCATGAACCGGACGGTGACCCGCGTGACGTCGCCCCAGAAATTGCCGACATCGACCGTCGCGGCATCCCTCGTGGCGACATCCCCAGTGGCAGTATCTCTTTTCCCGGCCTTTTCTTCCGCTTCCCTTGCCTCTTCCACGACTTCCACGACTTCCACGACTTCCGCGACTTTCGCGGCTTTCGCGGCTTCCGTCCGCATCATCCCGTCGCGCTCGCTACCGAAGAAGCCGCGCAACGTCGCCACGAGCACGCAGAGTCCCATCATCGGAGTGACGACCTGCAGGCCGACAATACCGGTCATCTGCGCCAGGTGAGAGAGCTGTGCCTGCCCGGCATAGTGCTGCTGGTTGGTGTTGGTCAGGAACGAGACCATGGTATGCAGCGCCAGATCCCAGCTCATGCCGGGCACGTGATTGGGATTGAGCGGCAGCCAGCCCTGGTTCATGAAAATCAGCCAGACCGGCACGGCCAGCGCCAGATTGCTCCACAGGAAGGCGCCGGCATAACCGCGCCATCCCATTCTCGACACCGGGTCGACGCCGAGCAAGCGATAGATCGGCCGCTCGATCCAGCCGAAAACGCGGTCGCCTGGCATCGGTGCGCCACGCGCCACCGCCGCCAGATAACGGCCCAGCGGCCAGCCCAGAGCAATGGCCAGCGCAAACAGCAACAGGATTTCGGTCATGGAATTCCCCTCGTTTTCGGTCGCTTGTCGTGTATCGCGCCGCACCGTGGATATATCGCGGATATATCGCGGTTCCGCGCAGTTTCAGTATCGTCCGGAGGGCCGTAAAGTATCCATTCCAGATTGCGGGCGCGGACGTAAACTTTGCGTAACCGCATCGAGGAAATCGAGGAGGGAATGCGGTTTTTCCACCTTCCCGTCAGAGCGCTCCATGAAACGGGTATCGGCGCGCGGAGAATCAAAACTGATAAAGTTATGGCCTCATCCGCTGGCTTCGACCGGGAAATTCATTACCACATCCTTTCAAGGGAATCGCCATGCTCTCTTTGCTGCTCACGCTCGGCGTCATCGTCGTCGTTCTCGTTTATGGCGTCACGCTGTACAACGGCCTCGTGCAAATCAAGCACAACGTCTCCAAGGCCTGGGCGAATATCGACGTGCTGCTGAAACAGCGGCACGACGAATTGCCGAAGCTGGTCGAAGTGTGCAAACAGTACAAGGAATTCGAACAGAACACCCTGCAACGGGTGATCGAGGCGCGCTCGAAAGTGCACAACGCCCGCGAGGGGCACGATATCGCCGCGCTGGGCAGGGCCGAAGGTGAATTGCGGATGGGATTGGGGCGTCTTTTCGCCGTGGCGGAAGCCTACCCCGACCTGAAAACGAACCAGCAATACCTGCAATTGCAGGAACGCATCAGCTCGCTCGAGAATGCCATCGCCGACCGGCGCGAGCTGTATAACGATTCCGTGAATATCAACAACGTGCGCATCGAACAGTTCCCCGACGTGATCCTCGCCCGCGCCTTCAATTTCAAGGAACAGCCCTTGCTCGAATTCAGTGCCGACGAAAAAAGCGATGTCGATATGAAACAACTGTTCAACTGAAAGTAACGGCATATGAAAATCGCGGTCTAATTTCAGCCGGTATCTTTTTTACACACCTCGACATTCCAATTTAATATTAAATTTGTTACGAGTTCTGTAGCTTTATAGAACACAGAATTAATATTTATTAATTAGAATTTTCTGTTACGGAAAAAAATATGCCTCCCTCCCCGGAACCTCCATCCGAGATCCCTGCGGCCGATACTTCCGTCATCGCGGTTCCGGTCACCATCCTCAGCGGCTTTCTCGGCGCCGGGACAACCACCTTGCTCAACCACCTCGTCGCCAATGCCGGTGGCGAGCGGATTGCCATCGTCGAGAACGAATTCGGAGATGTAAACGTAGACGGTGCGCTGCTTGCCGCCGAGCGCGCGGACATCACCGTCGTCGAACTGACGAACGGCTGCGTCTGCTGCGGCATTCGCGGAGAATTGACGGCGGCGCTGGGCAAACTGATCGACCGCCGCGACGCCGGCGAAATTCTTTTCGACCGGCTGCTTCTGGAAACCACCGGCCTGGCCGATCCGGCGCCGGTGGCGCAGGCCTTTTTCGTCGACGAGAAAATGCGCGAACGTTACCGGCTGGACGGAATCGTGACCCTGGTCGATGCCGTGCATATCGAACGGCAACTGGCCGAACACCGCGTCGCCGCGGCGCAGATAGGATTCGCCGACCGGCTGCTGCTCTCGAAGACCGATCTCGTCGCGGCGGAAGCACTGCCGCCGCTCAAGGCGCGCCTTTCCCGGATCAATCCGCGCGCGCCGCTCCTGGTTCTGCCGCACGGAGCCATCGACCCGAAAGCGGTGCTCGACATCAACGCTTTTCATCTCGACGAAACCCTGGACATCGCACCGGAATTCCTCGGTTCGGAACGCACGCACGAACGCACGCACAAACACGCGCACGAACACGATCATGGGCACGGCCATGCCCACGAACATGGCGGTCATCATGAAACCGCCGTGGAGGACAATATCAAGGCGATGCTGCTGCGGCACGAAGGCGACGTCGATCTCGAACGCATCGGCGCCTTCATGGAGCGCCTGATCGACGAGCACGGAAACGACATGCTGCGCTACAAGGGCATCCTGGCGATCCGGAACGAACCGCGTCGCCTGATTTTCCAGGGCGTGCACCGCATCGCCGGTTTCGACTACGGCCAGCCCTGGGAAGAAGGGAAGAAGCGCGAATGCACGATCGTCATCATCGGCCGGGAACTGGACCGGACGGCATTCGAAAAGGCCTTTGCCCAAGCCTGCACGGCTTGAGCCATGCGACCCGCCGATTCAAACCGCCGTATGTTTCAGTCTTCCCGCAACGCATCCGCCCAGCAATTCGGCGTCTCGAACAGACGCACCCGCTCCAGGCGCAGATGATTTCCGTAGATATCGCGGTAAACCGCGTCGAGAATGCGGAACGCCGTCCGCGCCAGATTCTCCGCCGTCGGCACGCAATCGAGCACGACCGTCTTGTGCCCTGGCAGCGTGTTCAGAAATTCGACCACCGGCGTATCGTCGGCCTGAACCAGAAAGGCATGGTCCCAGGCATCGATCAGATGCTCCTTTGCCAGCTTCTTCACCTCGGAAAAATCCATCACCATACCGTTGGCGGCATCTCCGGCGCGGCGGATGATATCGCCGGACAAGGTGATTTCCATTGCGTAGCGATGGCCGTGCAGATGACGGCACTGGCTGGCGTGATCGGGGATACGGTGCCCCGCATCGAATTCGAGACGACGAGTGATATGCACAAGCGCAAACGCGGCAGGACCGCGTGTATGAAAGGGGCAGTGATTATATCATTGAGGGTATGCGGCACCGGTCTTCCGGCCTGAAGCGGAAGACCGTCGTTTTGCCGCCGTCCGGTTGTTTCCGGTCTCTTCGTCCGCCACACTTTCACATCGTCATGCTGACCATTCGCGATCACAGCCGCAAAAGCCCCCTCGGCTCTCTCCTCGCCCCCGACGCGCCCTTCATTTACGTCTATACGGTGCTTTCGCGGCGTTCGGGAGGCGTCTCGCTCGGGATCCATCTCAACCCGAACAACGCCTGCAACTGGGCCTGCGTCTACTGTCAGGTGCCCGACCTCCGGCGCGGCGGCCCGCCGCCGATCGACCTTGCCCGGCTCGAAAACGAATTGCGCGCCAGCCTCGCCGCCATCGTCAGCGGCGACTTTCTGCGCCGGGAGGCGCCCGAGAATGCACAGCGCCTGATGGACATCGCCTTTTCCGGCAACGGCGAACCGACCAGCGCCGCCGAATTTCCCGATGCGGTCGCGGTCGTGGTTCGTCTGATGGAAGAATTCCACCTGCTGCCGCATACCCCGCTGCGCCTGATCACCAACGGCAGCCTCGTGCACCGCGCCGCGGTACGTACCGGGATTTCCCGCATCGCGGCCGCGGGCGGAGAGGTCTGGTTCAAATTCGACCGCGCAACGAAAGCAGGCATCGCCGCGACCAATCGCGTGCGCCTGGATCCCAAAACCGTGGAAAAAAAGCTGCGCGCCTGCTGCACGCTCGCACCGACCTGGATTCAAACCTGCTGGTTCGCCATCGACGGCAAGGCGCCGGACAGTGCGGAAGAAAACGCCTACCTCGATTTCCTGGCCGGACTTCATACCGGAGTCGGCACAGGACTCGATACAAGAGTCGACGCAAAACTCGCGGCGAAAGAAAAAATTAGGGGCGTGCACCTTTACGGTCTTGCACGCCCCTCCCTCCAAGCAAATGCCAAACGATTATCCGCGCTACCAGCCGAACCTCTCGAGATTTTCGCGCAGCGCGTGAAAGCGCTTGGCATCGATGTAGTTGTCAATCCCTGAACCCAGGGCAGTCTCCGCTTCAGGCCGCTTTCCGTCCTTTGGCCGAACGTTTGTATTTCTTGAACAGTTCCGGTTCTTCAGCCTTCAGATACTCCACCACTTCCCAATCTTCGCGCTTCAGTTTCTGAATGTCGATCCCTTCGACATGAACCAGGCGCAGCAACTGCCACACCGGCTTCGGAATCTTGCGCCCGCTTTCGTAACGGGAACCGCCACTTTGGGTAACGCCGATTCTGGACCAGAATTCCTGCTGGTTCAGACCGAGTTTGCGGCGAATATCGCGCGGATCAAGCTTTTCCGGAGTTTTCACACCAGTATTCATAATTACAGCCCTTTCTGTTTTAACACATAATCAAAATCAAGCAGGTTGCCCCGCTCTCCTTTTGTACTGCCGTACAACCCAACGATCTATAACTTAAGTTATAGATGCCGCAGTATAAGTCATTTAGATATAGTTGCAACTAGCATTTAATCAATCCAGCTATAAAAAATCGGCATTGTTGTTTTCTGGCTACTACCCTGCGTCCACAATGCCCATCTATTCCCCGGAATAAGGCCCCGGTGCTAAGATTGCGTGTTTCGTCGGGGCTGCTGATCCGGTTTTATCCGAATTTCATCGAATCCGCCGCTGCTTCCTTCACCGGGAGTCCTTTCACCGGGTTTTCTCCGGGCTTTTATCGGACCTATCGGACCTGGACCTTTATCCTGCCCGCATCGGCCCGCCCCGGTTTCCACCACGGACGACGCAGTTACACAGCCTCGCTTTCAACGCCCACTTTTACACCACTTCACTTCCAAGCATTTTATTCGTTTTAGGTTACCTATGGCATTAATAGTTCAAAAATACGGCGGCACATCGGTCGGATCCACCGACCGTATCAAGAACGTCGCCAAGCGTGTCGCGCGCTGGAAAGCCCAGGGACACAGCATCGTCGTGGTTCCCTCGGCAATGTCCGGCGAAACCAATCGTCTTATCGCGCTGGCAAAGGAAATTTCCCCGCAGCCCGATCCGCGCGAACTCGATGTGGTCGCCGCCACCGGAGAACAGGTCACCATCGGTCTTTTATCCATGGCCCTGCATGAAGAAGGAATCAAGGCAAAGAGCTATACCGGCCCGCAAGTGCGCGTGCTGACCGACAATACCCATACCAAGGCGCGGATCCTGCACATCGACGACAAACGCCTGCGCCGCGATCTCGAAGCCGGTTACGTCGTCGTCGTCGCCGGGTTCCAGGGCGCGGACGAAGACGGCAACATCACCACGCTGGGCAGAGGCGGCTCCGATACGTCGGCGGTGGCGCTGGCGGCGGCGCTGAAGGCCGACGAATGCCAGATTTATACCGATGTCGACGGCGTTTACACCACCGACCCCCGCGTCGAGCCGGAAGCGAAAAAACTCGACTCCATCACCTTCGAGGAAATGCTGGAAATGGCCAGCCTCGGGTCCAAGGTGCTGCAAATCCGCTCGGTGGAATTCGCCGGAAAATACAAAGTTAAACTGCGCGTCCTTTCCAGCTTCCAGGACGAGGGGGAAGGCACGCTCATTACCGTTGAGGATAAACACAACATGGAACAACCGATCATCTCCGGCATCGCCTTCAACCGGGACGAAGCAAAAGTGACCGTACTCGGCGTCCCCGATCGCCCCGGCATCGCCTATCAGATACTGGAGGCGGTCGCCGAAGCCAACATCGATGTCGACATCATCATCCAGAACGTCAGCCACGACGGCACGACGGATTTCTCCTTCACCGTCGCCCGCGCCGAACTGCCGAAAACGCTCAAGGTGCTCGAAACCGTCAAAACCCAGATCAACGCCCGCGAAGTGTGGAGCGACAACAAGATCTGCAAGGTTTCCGCCGTCGGCGTCGGCATGCGCTCGCACCCCGGCGTCGCCAGCCGCATGTTCCGCGCGCTTGCCGACGAAGGAATCAATATCCAGATGATTTCCACTTCCGAGATCAAGATTTCCGTCATCATCGACGAAAAATATCTGGAACTCGCGGTGCGCGTCCTGCACAGGGCATTCGGTTTGAGCGAAGCGGCGGAGAAATAAACGCACGTGATAACCGTATCGATACTCACATCGACAAAACGGCAGCGGAAACAACGCTGCCGTTTTTTTATTCTCCGAAGGCGGCAACGAAAGTGAATTCAAATTCCGTTTAACGTACTGGATCAATTCGCGACACCGCGTTTCATTGATTAACACGATTGTTTGATTAAACATATAAAAATGTTCCGCCTGCCCAGCCGGTAGGATACAAGGCGATCAGTGCCCATTGTGACAATCACCATGACGGAATACACGAAAAATCATCTGGTTATCGTATCCGCGAATAAAAAATCCAGTAGAATTCAAAGTTTTTAATAAAAGATGGCTGATTAGTGTCACTTTTTCCATCCGCTACCAATTCTGTCAGAATTCTTCCCATTTTTTTGCGCCCCATTCCTTCCCTATGCTGGACACCATCCGTGTTATCGAAACGCCCGAAGGCGTCAACATCCGTCTGCGGCTGGCCGGTCCGGTGCCGCGCGCGCTGGCCTGGATGTTCGATTTTTTTCTGCGGTTCGCGATCTACATGGTTCTGCTGACGGTACTTGCCTGGATGGGCGGCTTCGGCATGGGGCTGCTGCTGATCCTGGTTTTTTTCCTCGAATGGTTCTATCCGGTATTGTTCGAGGTTTATGCCAATGGCGCCACGCCCGGAAAACGCGCCTTCGGGCTGGCCGTGCTGCACGATAACGGCGTTCCCGTCGGCTGGTCGGGATCGATGGTACGCAATCTGTTGCGCGCCGCCGACTTCCTGCCGTTTCTCTACGCCTTCGGCCTGTGCTCGCTGCTTTTGAACCGCGATTTCAAACGCCTGGGCGATATTGTCGCGCGCACCGTGGTGGTCTACCGGGAGAAACCGAAAAAAACGCCGCAACTGCCGCCGGGGCAACCGTTGCCGCTGCCGGTCTGGCTGTCTTCGACGGAACAGCAACTGCTCGTCGCCTTTGCCGCCCGCGTTCCCCGGCTGACGCCCGAGCGGGCGGAAGAACTGGCCGGGATACTCGCTCCGGAGGGCGCGGAGAAGTTTAATGGTACCAATGGCACCAACGGCGCCCGTCGCGGGCAATTGCAGGCCAACGTTCCCGCCCTCCTCGGCTACGCGCGGCATATCCTGGGGGAACGTTAAAAAACATGATGACGCCGAACGAATTCGTGCGCCGCTACGAGGAAGACTGGCTGCGCCTCGAAGCGCTGATCGACGGCGCGCATGGGAAGGACAAGCGCGAAAATAAACGTGGCAAACGCGGAAAAAAAGCCGCGGCGGAAAACAAACCGGTACCGCCGGACAAAAGTACGCTTCCCGCGCTGTACCGCCGCGTCTGCCAGCATCTGGCGCTGGCGCGCGACCGGCACTATCCGCCGGCGCTGATCGAACGGCTCGACCGTCTCACGCTGGCGGGCCATCAAACGCTGTACGCGGCGCGCAGCAGGCTCATGGGCAATATCGGCCGTTTCGTGACGCACGATTTTCCCGCACTGGTACGCGAACGCGCGCGCCTCTTCTGGATCGCCAGCGCGCTCCTCTATCTGCCGGCGCTGGCGATGGCGATCCTGGTCTACCTCCAGCCGGAAATGGTCTACAGCATTTTCGACGAATCCACGGTCCGCAATTTCGAGGAGATGTACAGCGCCGGCGGGAAGAGCGAAGCCGGCAGCACGGTGGGCAGCCTGGGCGGCCGCGCCGCGGAATTGAATTTCGTCATGTTCGGGTATTACATCAAGAACAATATTTCGGTCGGCTTTCAATGCTTTGCCGCCGGCCTGCTGTACGGACTGGGCACATTGTTTTATCTGATTTTCAACGGCGCGATTTTCGGCGCGATTGCGGCGCATCTGATCCACCAGGGTTCCGCCGAGCGCTTTTTCCAGTTCGTCGTCGCGCACGGCGCTTTCGAGCTTACCGCCATCGTGCTTTGCGGCATGGCCGGCCTGATGCTCGGCGGCGCGCTCATCTCGCCGGGACGCCGCCGCCGCAGCGAGGCACTGATCGAGGCGGCGCGCCCGGCGGTAAATATCGTCTACGGCGCTACCGGCATGCTGTTCATCGCCGCATTCATCGAGGCCTTCTGGTCTTCCGGCGCCTATCTGCCGCCGCTTGGCAAGTTCATCGTCGGAGGCATCTTCTGGGCGTTCGTCGCCGTTTACTTCCTGTTCATGGGGAAACGACATGCGCCCTGAGGATCTGACCGTAGACATACGCTCCCGTACGCCGTGGGAAGCGCTCGATCTGGGACTGGCGCTGATCCAGAAGCATCGCCGCGCCGTATATACCGCCTGGCTGACCGCGATTCTGCCGGTGGCGGCACTGACCCTTCTCCTGAACGTGCTCTTCGGACGCACGGAGGAAGATGGCGGGCGATGGTGGTGGCTGCTCATCTGGTGGATGAAGCCGTTTTACGACCGCGTTCAGCTCCTGGTTCTGAGCCGCGCCGTATTCGGCAGAACCGTGCGCTGGCGCGAGATACTGCGCGCCTTCCCCGATATTTTCTGGCGTTCCGGCCTGTTGCGCGACCTGACCTGGCGGCGCCTGCACCCGCTGCGCAGTTTCCATATCCCCGTCTGGCAACTCGAAGGTCTGAAGGGCAAGGCGCGGCGGCGGCGTTTCCAGGTGCTCGGGCGCAATGCCAGCGGCACGGCGCTGGCATTGCTGTTTGTCTGCTCCACATTCGAATCGATACTGACGATAGGCTGTCTCGGTCTCGTTTTCCTGCTGATTCCGCCCGAACTCATCTCCTCGGTGAGCGATATGCTGACCACCTTGTTCCTGTCCGAGGGAACGTTCTGGCTCGCGCTGATCCAGGGCGCCGCCTATATGTTCGCCGTGAGTGTCGTCGAACCGCTGTATGCGGCGGCGGGTTTTTCGCTCTACCTCAACCGCCGCGCCGAACTCGAAGGATGGGACATCGAGCTCGGTTTTCGCACATTGGCGACGCGGCTGGCACAGGAAAGAGAAGTCCAGCAGGAGAAGGTAGCGGCATGAAAATGCGCATTCCAACGCCTGTTTCGTTTCTTCGCCGCGCGGCATCGCCGCTTTCGTCGCGCTTATTGCTTCCGTTCTTTATTCTCTGCGCCGTGCTTGGTGTCGTTCTGGCGCCTGCTTCCGTTTTCGCCGCGCCGACGGCGGAATCGGCCGCCCCATCGGTCTCTTCTTCGCCCGTTCCGTCATCGCGCCCGGAATTCGTGAATAAAGCGCGGGAAAACATCGATGCCGTGCTGGCGACGCCGGAATTCAAACATACCGATACCATCAAGGTTCCGAAATGGCAACTGCGGGAGTGGTTCCGCGAACTGCTCGAGCGCTGGTTCGGCGACAGCGAGGCGTCGGAGGAGCCGATCGACTGGAGCAAGGGTTTTGCCATGGCGGGAGAAATACTGCTCTGGTTCGCCATTTTCGCCCTCATTGTTTTCCTGCTGTTGCGCTGGAAGCGCTGGGCGACATTTTTCGGCTGGAGCGGGAAACCGCGCCAAGAACCGCCCTTGCGGCAGCAAAAAACCAATGCGCTGCCCGAAGAAATCCCGCTGCCCGACGATATCCCCACCGCCGCGCAGCGTTACTGGGCGCAGGGCCGACAGGCCGAAGCGCTCAGCATTCTCTATCGCGGCACGCTGGCGCTGCTGATCGAGCGGCACCGCGTGGAGTTGCCGCAAGGCGTGACGGAACAGGAAATCCGCCAGGTTGTCGGCCGCGCCATCCCCTCGCTGCGAGACTACATCAGCGAACTGACCCGCGCCTGGCTGCGCCTGGCCTATGCGCACCGGCCGCCGACGGAAATCGGCGGCCTGCTCGCCGGTTTCCAACGGCTTTCCAATCTCCGCGTCGATGCTCCGTCCCCCGCGGCGGCGAACGGAGCGGCGTCATGAAAATGCGCGTCTGGAAAATCGTTGCCCTCACCCTGTCACTTGTGCTCGCAGGATTTTGTCTCTGGATTTATTCCTCTCTCGAATTCGTCGAGCAGGAAATCGATGTCGGCTTTCGTGGCAAGGCGGCGCAGATTTCGGCGCTGGCGGCGGGTCGGCTGGCCGAACGTTACGGCGCTAAGGTGGAATTCGTTCCTCTGCTGCACCGGCCGCCACCGCCCGGGGCGACATTGTTCTTCACTTCCTCGCGTTTCTGGCTGTCGCCGCAGAAGAACGAAATGCTTTTGCGCTGGGTGCGCGAAGAAGGCGGCCATTTGCTCGTCGCGCCCGAATCCGGGAGCGCGTTCGACAAGGACCGCCCGCGTAATAAGGAAAATGAGGAAGATGAGGAGGATAAGGAATCCGCCAACAACGATCCCATGCTTTCCTTCCTGGGATTTTCCGTCGGTTATGGGGCATCGGACGATGAGAGCGACGAGGATGACGATGGCGATGAACATGCCGACGACGGGCAAACGGATGAAAGCGCGGATGAAGCAGACGAAACCGACCCGCGGACGCCGGACAATAAAAACGATGCCGGCAGCGTAGTCCCCGCTCCGAAGCCGGACCCCGGTATCCGGAAAGAACCGCCGAAAAACGATGCCGCCTCCCGCCCGCTCCGGCGCTGTGCCGCCCCGCACAACGACGCGGTCGTGCTGCCCGACGGCACCGCCCTGTACCTGCAAACGAATACCGGCCGGCAATTGTTCGACGAGAATCAGACCGCGCAATGGCGTCTGCGTGTCATGGAAGAATCGGATGCGAAACAGGATGCAGAGCAGGACGCAGAACCGGAGGCAACGCGCGAAGACAGCGGAAATTTCGCGTTGAGCTACGCGGTCGGCAAGGGCCGCATCACCGTGCTGTCCAATCTCAGATTCCTGAACAATCACAACATCGACAAGGCCAATCACGCCGCATTGCTGACCTATCTCGCCGCGCCCGGACCGGGAAAGGAAATCTGGTTCGTTTATGGCAGCGACGTTCCCTCGCTCTGGGAATGGCTGACGGAACGCGCCTGGACGGTGCTTGTGGCCGCCACCGCGCTGCTCATCGTCTGGCTGTGGACGACTTCGCGGCGCTTCGGCCCGCTGTTGCCGGTACCGCAGAAATCGCGCCGCAGCATCGTCGAGCACGTTGCCGCGTCCGGGCGTTATCTGTGGCGCAACGATCGCGGCCGCCGGCTTTACCAGGTGCTGTGCGAAGACTTCCGGCGCCATATCGCGTGGCGTCACCCGCAATGGGCGCGCCTTTCGGATGAAGAACTTGCCCGCCAGATCGTCGAATTCATCCGCCTGCAGGAAATTTCACTGAGCGGCCTGACCGTGCCGATCATCACGGCGCTGCTCGACCCGACACTCGCCCGCGATCAGCGGAAATTCGCCGAAGACGCGCAGCTCCTGGAAACCTTGAAAAAGCATCTCTGAGGAACGACAACCATGAACGATACTTCCCACACGCCTCCCGATCCCTCGTCCGTGCCGCCTGAGGCAAGCGTGCTCCCGCCCACCGCCACCTCTGCCGCCTCTGTCGCCACGGCCGGCGTCTCACGGGAGAATCTGGAAAAAACCTATCGCATCGCGCAGCGTCTCAAGGAAGAAATCGGCCGCGCGCTGATCGGCCAGGAAGCGGCGCTGCAGCATGCGCTGATCGCCCTGTTCGCCGGTGGCCACGTGCTGATCGAAGGCGTTCCCGGACTGGGCAAGACCCTGCTTTTCCGCGCCCTGGCGCGGACGTTCAACGGCGGCTTCTCGCGCATTCAATTCACGCCCGACCTGATGCCCTCGGACGTCACCGGCCACGCGCTGTACGACATGAAGACGCAGGAATTCCGCATCCGCCGCGGACCGGTATTCACGCACCTCCTGCTCGCCGACGAAATCAACCGCGCTCCGGCGAAAACCCAGGCGGCATTGCTCGAAGTCATGCAGGAACAACAGGTGACGATCGAGGGCCAGCCGCAAGCCCTGCCGCGTCCGTTCATGGTGATGGCGACGCAGAACCCGATCGAGCAGGAAGGCACCTATCCGCTGCCGGAAGCGCAGCTCGACCGTTTCCTGCTCAAAGTGCTGATCGACTACCCGACCCTCGACGAAGAGCGGCGCATGCTCGATTGCGTGACGCGCCACCAGGTCGGCGACGCGCTCAACGTCGAAGCAGTGCAGCCCATCGTCACGCCGCAGACGATCACCACGATCCAGAGAATCACCGCCGGCGTCACCATCGACGCCCGTATCACCGACTACGCCGCCCGCATCGTCCGCGCCACCCGCGACTGGCCGGGCATCGCGATCGGCGCCGGTCCGCGCGGCTCGATCGCGCTGATCCGCGCCGCGCGCGCGGCGGCGATACTCGAAGAGCGCGATTTCGTCACGCCCGGCGACATCAAGGCCGTCGCCCCGCCCGCGCTGCGCCATCGCATCACGCTCTCGCCCGATTTCGAAATGGAAGGCCGCACACCCGATCAATTGCTCGCGACACTGCTCGACCACGTCGAAGTGCCGCGGCAATAAGGCTGCGACCGGAACGAAACATCAACAAGGCGGCAAAGAGACCAACGATGAAACCGGGAATGCGCCCCGCTCCGCTCCTTCTGTGGCTGCTTGGGCTGTGGCTGGCGCTGGCGCTGGCGGCGGCCCTCTGGCCGGCGCTCGTCGCGCCCTGGGCCGCCGCCGGCGGCATGCTTTTCTTCATCGTCCTGTTCGATGCGTGGATGGAACGGCGCGCTCCCGTGCCGCTCGTCACGCGGAAATTCTCGCACTCGCAGCACACGCAGCCGGTCGGCGTCTGGCGCGAAGTCGTCCTGAACATCGAGAACCCGACCGAACGCCGGCGCTTCGTCAGCGCTTTCGATCACTACCCTCCCGGCTGCGATATCGACGGCTTGCCTTTCGATTTTGTCCTCGCCCCAAAGAGCCGCGGCAGCGCTTCCTATCAGTTGCGCTTCACCGCGCGCGGCGAACACACCTTCACCGGCATCGAACTCCTGACCGATTCGCCGCTGCGCCTGATACGCCGCCGCGTGTTCGTCGCCGAGCCATGCGCGGTGCGCGTTTATCCCAATTTTGCCGCCGTTGCCAAATACGCGCTCCTGGCGACCGACAACCGTCTGAGCCAGATCGGCGTCAAACGCCGGCGGCGGCGCGGCGAAGGGCTCGAATTCCACCAGTTGCGCGAATACCGCGAAGGCGACACGCCGAGGCAGATCGACTGGAAGGCCACGGCGCGCATCGGCAAGCTGATTTCGCGCGAATACCAGGATGAACGCGACCAGCAGATCTTTTTTCTGCTCGACTGCGGCAACCGCATGCGCGCCAAGGAAGAAGGCGCGCTCTCGCATTTCGACGAGGCATTGAACGCGCTCCTGCTGCTCTCCCACGTCGCGCTGCGCCAGGGCGATGCCGTCGGCTGCATCAGCTTCGGCCACGATTCTCGCGTCATCCCGGCGCAAAAGGGGCACGCGATGCTGAACCGCCTGATGGAACGCCTCTTCGACCTCGAACCGGGCGGCAACACGCCCGATTACCGCAGCGCCGCAACGCAGCTCGCGCGCACCGTGCATAAACGTTCGCTCGTTCTGATCCTCACCAACCTGCGCGACGAGGACGACGACGAACTGCGCGCCGCGATCGAGGCGCTGCGCCACCGCCATTTGGTGCTGGTCGCCAATCTCAGGGAGACGGCCGTGCAGCAGATGGCCGACCGTCCGATCCGCGATTTCGACAGCGGCATCGACACCGCCGCCGCGCTCGCTTATCTGAATACCCGCAAAACCGCGCTGGAACGCTTGAAGCGCAGCGGCGCCCACGTGCTCGACGTCGTGCCGGCGGCGCTGCCGATCGCGCTGGTGAATCGCTACCTCGATTTCAAGCGCAGCGGGGTTCTGTAATCCTGTAGCCAGGAAAAGACCGCTGGAACGGCTGCTTGTATTTCCCTGTGTTTCCCTGTGTTTCCCTGTGTTTCTCTGTGGCTCTGTGGCTATGCGGCCGCTTTCCGCACCATCTTCGTTCCCACGGTAATCAACACCAGCGCCAGCGCACCGGCAACGACGCCGGTGAGCGCGTTCGCGAGCGGAGCGGTCAACGCCGCCAGGATTCCGCCCACGCCGGGAACGGCGGTCAACGAAGCATTCAGGGACGACACCCATTCCTGCGCCTGGGGAATGCCGTGCAGCAGAATACCGCCGCCGACGAGGAACATCGCCAGCGTGCCGATCACCGAAAGCGCCTTCATCAGCCACGGCGCCGCCAGCAGCAGGCCGCGGCCGACACCGCGCAGCGCGGACGAGAAAATGCCCGCTTCCTTGCGCCGGGAGAGATAGAGCCCTACATCGTCGAGTTTGACGATACCGGCGACGAGACCATACACGCCGACGGTCATGATGATGGCAATTCCCACCAGCACCGCGACCTGCGCCCAGAAGGACACGTGGGCGACAGTGCCCAGCGTGATGACGATGATTTCGGCGGAAAGAATGAAATCGGTGCGAATGGCGCCCCGGATTTTTTCCTTCTCGAACGCCACGAGGTCGACGGGCGCTCCGCCCGCCTCCGGGGATGCTCCCGCCGCACCCGGCTCTGAACCCTGCTCCGAGCCCAACTCTGAATCCGTTTCCGTATTCTTCTCCTGCGGATGCAAAAAACGATGCGCCAGTTTTTCGACGCCCTCGTAGCAGAGAAAAAGCCCCCCGAGCATCAGCAGCGGCGTCACCGCCCAGGGAATCAGCGCGCTGATCAGGAGCGCGGCGGGTACCAGAATCGCCTTGTTTTTCAGCGATCCCTTGGCGACCGCCCAGACCACCGGCAATTCGCGCTCGGCGCGCACTCCGGCAACCTGTTGCGCGTTGAGCGCGAGATCGTCGCCGAGCACGCCGGCGGTTTTCTTGGTTGCGAGCTTGGTCATCGCGGCGACATCGTCGAGCACCGAGGCGATATCGTCGAGCAAGGTCAAAAGACTGGCACCTGCCATGGCATTCCTTTTTTTCGTCGGGGTTGTGGGGAACCGCCTGCCGCGCCCATCAAATCATCAAAACCTTCGGTTAAATAATTTTACCTCATAACCGGCTACAGAAGCGGAACATCATTTAATTTTAAAATATAAAAAATCCCCCTTCTCTCCGTTGTGCCGGAGAGAAGGGGGATTCAGTTTACTTCCCGGCCGCTTATTTCAGCAAATCGCGCAGCACGAACGGCAGGATGCCGCCGTGGCGGAAATACTCGACCTCGATCGGCGTATCGATGCGGCTTTGCAGCGTCACGCGCGATTCCGTGCCGTTGGCGCGGTGAATCACGAGCGTCATCGGCTGCTGCGGTTCGCGGATATCCGCCATGCCTTCGATATCGAACGTTTCGTCGCCCTGGATGCCGAGGCTCTGCCACGAATCGCCGGGCGCGAATTGCAGCGGCAGCACGCCCATGCCGACGAGGTTGTTGCGGTGGATGCGCTCGAAGCTCTTCGCGACCACGGCGCGCACGCCGAGCTGCTGCGTGCCCTTGGCCGCCCAGTCGCGCGAGGAGCCGGTGCCGTATTCCTCCCCGGCGAAAACCACGGTCGCGATGCCTTGGGAGAGATAGTGCTGCGCGGCATCGTAGACCGGAACGACCTTGCCGGAGAGCAGCGTGAAGCCGCCCTCGACGCGGCTGCCATCTTCCTTCGCCGGAATCATCAGATTCTTGACGCGCACGTTGGCGAAAGTGCCGCGGATCATCACGTCATGGTTGCCGCGACGGCTGCCGTAGCTGTTGAAGTCGGGACGGGCGACACCGTGCGCGACCAGGTACTGCCCCGCCGGCGTTTTTTCGCCGAAGGAACCCGCAGGAGACATATGGTCGGTGGTCACCGAATCGCCGAGCAGCAACAGCGCGCGCGCGCCGGTAATCGGCTTCACCGGCGCCGGCGTCGCAGCGTAGCCATCGAAGAACGGCGGCTGTGCGATATAGGTGCTTTCCGGCCAGTCGTACACCTGCCCTTCGGGCGCCGGAATCGCGTTCCACAGATCATGCTGGCTGGTGAAATCGGCGTACAGCCGGCGGAACGCGCTGGCGTCGAACGCGGCGGGCAGGAGCGCGGCGATTTCGTCCGAATTCGGCCACAGGTCTTTCAGCATCACCGGCGCGCCGTCGCTGCCGATGCCGATCGGCTCGGAAGTCAGGTCGATATCGACGCGCCCGGCGAGCGCGAACGCAACCACCAGCGGCGGCGAGGCGAGGAAATTGGCGCGGATATTGGGATGGATGCGCGCCTCGAAATTGCGGTTGCCCGACAGCACGGCAGCACAGACGAGATCGCGGTCGACGATCGTCTGGTTGAATTCCGGCGCCAGATCGCCGGCGTTGCCGATGCAGGTGGTGCAGCCGAACGCGGCAACGTTGAAACCGAGCTGATCGAGATACGGCTGCAAGCCGGTTTTTTCCAGGTATTCGGCAACGACGCGCGAACCGGGAGCGAGGCTTGTCTTGACCCGGGGATGCACCCCCAATCCCTTTTCCACCGCCTTTTTCGCCACCAGCCCCGCCGCCAGCATCACGCCGGGGTTGGAGGTGTTGGTGCAACTGGTGATCGCGGCGATCAGCACGTCGCCGTGGCCGAGGTCGATGTCGTTGCCGCAACCGCAGCCGCAACAGCCGGCGGTCTTCATCTTGCCCGTGTTGAAGCGCTCGCGGCGCGTCTTTTCCGGCAGGCCGAAGCCGTTTTCCGCCACCGGCAGCGAAAAGAGGCGGTCAAAGCTTTCCCGCATCTGCGGCAGCGGAATACGGTCCTGCGGCCGCTTCGGCCCGGCGAGGCTGGGCACGATGGTGGCGAGATCGAGCTTCAATACCTGGCTGTAATCGATGCTGCCCGGCTGCGGCACGCCGAACAATCCCTGCGCCTTGAAATAGGCTTCGAAGAGCGCAATCGCCGCTTCGTCGCGGCCGGTGTTGCGCATGTATTCGATCGTTTTGTCGTCGACCGGGAAAAAGCCCATCGTCGCACCGTATTCGGGCGCCATGTTGGCGATCGTGGCCCGGTCGGTCACGGTCAGGCTCTCCGTTCCGGGGCCGAAGAATTCGACGAACTTGCCGACCACCTTGGCCTTTCTCAGCATCTCGGTCACGGTGAGCACCAGATCGGTCGCGGTAACGCCTTCCGGCAGGCGCCCGGAGAGCTCGACGCCGATCACGTCCGGCGTCAGGAAATACACCGGCTGGCCGAGCATCGCCGCTTCCGCCTCGATGCCGCCGACGCCCCAGCCGACGACGCCGACGCCGTTGATCATCGTCGTATGGCTGTCGGTGCCGACCAGCGTGTCGGGGAACACCATGTCGCCCTGCCGGCCCAGGCCGCCGAACAGATATTCGAGGTTCACCTGGTGCACGATCCCGATTCCCGGCGGCACCACCTTGAACGTGTCGAACGCCTGCATGCCCCATTTCATGAACTGATAGCGTTCGCGGTTGCGCTGGAATTCGAGCTCCATGTTCCGGCGCAACGCGCCCGGAACGCCGAATTCGTCGATCATCACCGAATGGTCGACCACCAGGTCGACCGGCACCAGTGGCTCGATCCGCTTCGGGTCGCGTCCCTCCTTCACCGCCACGTTACGCATCGCCGCCAGATCGGCGAGCAGCGGCACGCCGGTGAAATCCTGCAGGACGACGCGGGCGACGACGAACGGAATTTCCGCCGTGCGCGGCGCGTTCGGCTGCCAGTTGGCGAGTTCGCGCACATGCGCCTCGCTGACCTTGATCCCGTCGCAGTGGCGCAGCACGGCTTCGAGAACGATCCGGATCGACACCGGCAGCCGGGAAACCGGCCCGACTCCGGCTTTTTCGAGCAGCGGCAGGCTGTGGTAAGACACCGCTTGCCCGGCGCCTTGCAGGGAAGCCAGCGTATTGAAGGGGTTGGTGGCAGAAACAACGGAAGCAGGGGATGCGGATTGGGTCATGATCGTCTCCGGATTTTATGCTTGAAACCGATAGTATGTACGATTAAGAAGCACTATGGATAGTTTCGGCGGTTTCGAAAATCCCCGCGCCGAAGCCGGAAATAGTGCCACCGGAATTTCCGCCTGCCATCAATGTCCGGCTTCCGGAATGGGCAAAGACAAGCGAAGGGAAATGGAAATACCGAAATGGCCGGGAACTACGGCATCCCCGGCGAATCGATTGCATGAACCACCTCTTCTCTGTATCTTTGACCGCTTTCGCCCGTTTTCATTGCCATGAACATCATCATCAAGACCCCGGAAGAAATCGAAAAAATGCGCGTCGCCTGCCGGCTGGCGGCCGAAGTGCTCGATTTCATCGAGCCGCACATCCGTCCCGGGATCACCACCGGCGAAGTGGACCGGCTTTGCCACGAATACATGGTCGACGTTCAAGGCACGATCCCGGCGCCGCTCAACTACGCCCCGAGCGGCCACAGGCCTTACCCGAAGGCAACCTGCACTTCGGTCAACCAGCAGGTCTGCCACGGCATCCCCGGCGACCGGGTGCTGAAAAGCGGCGACATCATGAACCTCGACATCACCGTCATCAAAGACGGGGTTTACGGCGACACCAGCCGCAGGTTCATGATCGGCGACCCGTCGATCCAGGCCCGGCGCCTGACCGAAGTGACCTTCGAATGCATGTGGCTCGGCATCGCCGCCGTCCGCCCCGGCGGGCATTTGGGCGATATCGGCGCCGTGATCCAGAAATACGCGGAAGAGAATTGCTATTCCGTCGTGCGCGAATTCTGCGGCCACGGCATCGGCCGCAAATTCCACGAAGACCCGCAGGTGCTGCACTACGGCATCGCCGGCACCGGCCCGCGGCTGGAGCCGGGAATGATCTTCACCGTCGAGCCGATGATCAACGCCGGCCGCGCCGGCATCCGCGTGCTCGGTGACGGCTGGACGGCGGTCACCAAGGACCGCAGTCTTTCGGCGCAGTGGGAGCACACGGTGCTCATCACCGAAACCGGCTACGAGGTACTCACGGTCTCCGCCGACTCGCGGCCGCCCCCGGCGCTGATCGGGGCAAAGAACTGATTCCGGAGACGCCGTTCCTTCGCTCTCGTTCCGGCGGTACGAAACGATTTTGCCATTCGCGGCAATTCCTGCAGATATAGGCGCCTTGAGGAAATTTCCTGGATTCCCGCCTGCGCGGGAATGACGGAAAAAACAAGCGCGTGATCCGTTTGAACGGTCGTTGGTTTACAGGGTGCAGAAAAAAACCGTCATTCCCGCGCAGGCGGGAATCCAGAGAAGTTCAATCGACCTCCAATCGAACAAGAAACGACAATCCACCTGAGGCCGCGCCCCCACGACAAAAAACGGCAACGGCTCCGAAAACCGGAGCCGTTGCCGTTCCACGGTAGCGCGCGAAAATCCGCGCGAGATCAGCGCACCGTGTAAATCTGCTTGAAGCGTCCTTCCTTGAACATTTCCTCGCACGCGGCAGCGCTGTTGCCGCCGATACCGTAGCCGACGAAAAGATCGGTATTGAGCACCGGGCGCAGATCGGTAGCGGTGCCGACGATCGGAATCACGACCGAACCGGCCAGGAAACGTCCCGAACGCGCGGCCGCCGCCTTGTCGCAAGTGGTGAACGTATGCCATTGATCGTTGCTGTCGAGGTACATCCACAAATTCGGCGGCTGTTGATCCACCGACACATTGGCGGCGACGAAAACGGCGATCTGGGTGCCGATATCCCTGTCCTTCGGTGCGAACTGCGCCGAAATCACCTGCCGCCCGATCGGCCCGTTGACGACGCTGGAAACCTGCAGATCGTCCGAAACCGGCAGCCAGCTGATGCTATCGAAAACGGAACGCGAACCGCGCAACGAACTCATCGCGATCGCCGCCGATACCAGTTCGGCATCCGAAGGTTCCGACGTGAACTTGGTGTTCAGCGCATAAAGCCGGAACTCGTAAATATGCGCGTCGCACGATTGCGCGGTACACGTGGCGGTCGGCGGGCACGGGCCGAAATAGCCGCGGTCGCCGGCATCGTTCTGCCCCTGCTCGAACGGCGCGCCCTGGGCGACGTTATACGGCAGCGTCGTGGTCTGCGGATCGATGTTCCAGGCTTTCCAGTGCAGGAAATTGTTCGCCGAAACGTCGCGCAGCACGAGCGCCAGACTTTCCGTGCCTTTCGGCGCGTTACTGACTTCGAGCGGCGGCGACCAGTTCTTGCCGTGGTTGGTGAGACAGACGAACTCGTTCGGAATCGTGCCGCCATCGACGAACGCCGGCGACGACAGCGTGACCTGCGCCTGCGCCAGCACCGCGCAGCAGAAAAGTGAAACTCCAAAAAGACTTTTCCGACTTTTCCGGATCAGACTTTGCGGCAGCGATTTCCGCATCGATTGGTTTGGCATTGGAGTTGGCATCGGGTTTGGCATTATTTCTCTCCCTAAAAATAATGGAACGGCAAATCGGGGCATTGAATTCAGGAAAACCACGAATCTTTACCATCAATGATTTCAAAATGGAATTATTTCATTTTCAGCGCAATTTGGAAACTGTATTTTGTCTCACGGACAACGAAAAAACGGGGCTTTCGCCCCGTTTTTGCACTGCTTTTATCCCGTTTTTTGTTATTTCATTTTCTTACTTCTCCGGCTTCGCCGCTCCCGGCAATCCGATCGACACCGCATACCAGTCGATCCGGCGCGTGATGACCATTACCGCCGCGAGCACGACGAAGAGCAGGAGGGAACCCAGCACCAGGGCACTGTCCTCCGCGATCAACAGTCCATACAGCGTGCCGTAGAGCAGCGTCAGAAGCGCCGCGAACCCCAGGCCGCGCACCCGGCTTTTCAGCACGGCGCAGAGATAGAACCCGATCAGCCCGATGCAGGCGACGCTGGCGCACAGGTACGCATAAACGAACGAAATATGCTCGGACAGGCTCAACAGCAGCAGGAAGAAAACCGCCAGACCGAGCCCGACCAGGAAGTATTGAATCGGGTGGATCGGCAGGCGCTTGATCGTCTCGAACATGAAGAAACCCACGAACGTCAGCAGGACGAACAGGATTCCGTATTTGATCGCCCGGTCCGCCTGCGAGTAGGGATTGACGGGATCGACCATCTCCACCGCGAGTACGTCCGTGAGCGGGTAGCCACGTCCGTTCTGATACGCCGCCCGGTCCGGATCGTAATACTGGACCGCTCCGTTCAGCACCACCCTGCCGCCGCCGATTTCGTTCTGCGTCGCCGCGGCAAGCGCGGAGATGTTCCATTGAGCGTCGAAGCCGTTATCGCGGACAGTGCGCTGATGCGGCAGGAAACGCCCGGTGAAATGCGGGTGCGGCCAGGAGGAATCAATTTTGATGTCGTTGGAGTCCCCCACCGGAGCAATGGCCAGCGTCTCGGTGCCGCCCAGTTCGAGCACCGTGGAAAAATCGAACGCGATTTCGTCACCCGGCAGATAGGCAGTTCCGGTTTCTCCGGGCGGCGGCAGGTCGACATGCAGCCCCGACGTCGCCAGATCCCCGGCGCCTTGCGTAAACCGCGCCTCCTTGCCGTCGATTTTCAGGGAAGGCGTACCGACCAGCCCGCGCACATCGGAAATTCCGAAACTCAGATAGGGCGTCCCATACCGGCGCTTCACATTCTTCTGCTGCGCCTGCGGCGACACTTCCTCTTTCGGCAACGCGGCTTCGAACCGTCCCGAGATCTGCCCCTGCAAACGATAAACCCGTACGCGGTGCAGCCCCAGGTAACGTTCTCCGGGAGACATCGTGCCCCGCACGTTCATCTGTTTCGGGTAGAAACGGAGCAATCCCGGCGTGAATTGCGAATATTCCTTGTCTTTTCCGCTCTCTTTTTCTTTTTCCACCACCCTGGTTTCGGTCTCGTAAGGCACGATCAACACCGGTCCGACCAACGTCTGCGGCCCGGCATAGCTGGCGGCGACCGAACGCACCGCTTCGTCGCGATATGCCTGGCGCTCTCCGACCAGGCCGTTGATCATCGACAGCGGTATCAGCAGCACCAGTGTCATAAAAACGACCATCGCGATCTTGAACAACAGTTTCCTCTGCATGACATCCTCCCGAAATTCCGCCCGGACATCCGGGCACGGGAGCACGGTAACAAGCGACGGTGAAGCGGCAACGAAGCAGCCCGGGCAGCGTGTGAAGCCGGGGTGAAGTCATTGAAATCCGATGGCCGAGCAATAACGGCAAGGCGAAACCGACAAAGCGCGGGAATTTCCGGGAATCACCATAATGATCCACAGATAATTTATCCTGTATCAAGGCTGCGTATCCGCCCCCCGGCCAGAATGAAAGCATTCTCCACCGCCACCTCGCCCCCACCACAGTGAATTCCGAAGCTCCGGCACTTGCCGCCTCTTCCTCTCTTCCTTCCGCCGCGCATTCGGCTGCACACTCCACCGCACATCCGGCCGAGGGTGCGCCGCGCCTGCCGGGCGATCTGGCGATCTGGATCTTCATCCTCGCCGTATTGCTCGTCTTCGCGGTCTTTTTCGCCGCCTACGCTTTTGCCCGCGCCTATAACGTCGAACAGTTCAATTCCTCGCAAATGACGTTGAACCGCGTGGCCGGAGCGGTGAACACACTCCTTCTGATCACCGCTTCATGGCTCGTCGTGCGCGCGGTGCAGGAAACGAAATGCGACCGCCCCGCCGTCGCCGCGCGCTGGCTCGCCGCCGGCATTCTCTGCGGCGCCGGGTTCCTGGTAATCAAGATTTTCGAATACGCGGAAAAATTCGGCGCCGGAATCAGTCTGTCGACCAACACGTTCTACATGTTCTACATCTCGCTGACCTTCTTCCATTTCATGCACGTGATCCTCGGCATGGTGATTCTCGTCGCGGTGCTGCTGAAACTGAGGAAAGGCGGCTACGGTAGCCACGACTGCAACGGGCTGGAATCCGGCGCCGCCTACTGGCATATGGTCGACCTGGTGTGGATCGTGCTGTTCCCGCTGGTCTACGTGATGCGATGATGCGAAAAACGATGAGGAAGAACGGATGAATTTTCTGAAGAACCGCGCCAATATCGTCTGGCTGATTCTCGTCGCGGCCACGCTCGTCACCTTCGAACTCGGCGAACACGGCGCCACCGGTACCGTGGCGCTGGCGGTGATTCTCGGCCTGGCCTGGATCAAGGGACAACTGGTGATTTCCGACTTCATGGAACTGCGCCACGCGCCGCTCCTGTGGCGTCTCGTCGTCGGCGGCTGGCTTTGTGTCGTCGTCGCGGTGATCGTGCTCGCGTACTGGCTTGGAATGCGCTAACGTTCCGCCGGTGTGTATTCCTTACTTTCCTGATAACAGCGAATGACTTCCAGCGATCTTTCTCCCACGCTCCCTTTCTACGACCCCGCAGGCGATGAAATCGAAATTTTCGAGCATGCGTGGAAAAACCGACTGCCGGTGCTGATCAAGGGCCCGACCGGATGCGGCAAGACACGCTTCGTCGCGCACATGGCCGCGCGCCTGAAACTGCCGCTTTACACCGTCGCCTGCCACGACGACCTCACCGCCGCCGACCTCGTCGGACGGCACCTGCTCGGCGACGGGCAGACCGTCTGGTGCGACGGTCCTCTGACCCGCGCCGTGCGCGAAGGCGGCATCTGCTACCTCGACGAAGTGGTCGAAGCCCGCAAGGACACCACCGTCGTCCTGCACCCGCTCGCCGACGACCGCCGCCTGCTCCCGGTCGAACGTACCGGCGAACTGCTGCAGGCGCCGCCGGGTTTCATGCTCGTCGTTTCCTACAATCCCGGCTATCAGAATCTGATGAAGGGTTTGAAACCGTCGACGCGGCAACGCTTCGTCAGCCTGCGCTTCGATTTTCCCGCCGCCGCGCGCGAAGAGGCGATCCTGGCCGGAGAAACCGGCGCCGATCCCGATCTGGCGCGGCGTCTGGTTTCGATCGGACAGGCTTTTCGCGCCCTCAAGGACAGGGACCTCGAGGAAGTCGCTTCCACCCGGCTGCTTGTCTATGCCGCGACACTGGTCGGCTCGGGTCTGAGCCCGGTCCAGGCGTGCCGTGCCGCGCTGGTCGAAAGCCTCACCGACGACGAGGAAACCGTCGTCGCCCTGATGGAGATCGTACAGGCCACGTTTGGACTATGACCCATGCCTGCGGACTTTTCCGTACATGGACCGTTGGCTTGGGAAAAAATCTGCGGCTACACTGATTTCGAAGTCCATGACGCGAAGTCCATGATGGAATAAGCCTCTATCCGGTCTTCACAACCATCTCTACGAAATGCGGGCCGCCTGCCCTTCCACCATTTCACCATTTCACCATTCCGCCTTTGCGGACGAATGCAAACGTAAAGGCCGGCTCAAACGGCAAAGGAGTACCGATATGACTGCTTCGCCCCGGGAAATTTCCAGCACCGGCGATCCCAAAATGCCGGGCCAATCGCTGGCCGTACTTGCCGAAACCCTGTACCTCGCCAATCTGATGTTGCTTCCCGGCATCGCCTTCGCCGCGATCGCGCTGCTCTGGTTCAAGCACAAAAACGATGCGCCGCCCCTGGCCGCGCAGCATCTGCGGCAGACATTCTTCGTCAGCCTTTATGGCGGCATATTGCTGGTGGCGTTCTGCGTTCTCATCCTCGCGCTCGGCGGAACACACTGGAGCGGCACCTGGGTGCTCGTCATCCTGTATTTCACCTGCGTGCATTCGACGCTGATTCTCTTCGGCATTCTCGGCCTGGCGCGCGCGATGGCGGGGAAAACCTTCCGTTACCCGCTGATCGGGCCGCGCGGTTGAACGAATCGAATGTTCCGCTCGCGTTCGAAGGCGCAGCAGATCGCCAGTATTCCAATTAACACAATTTAATTGCCTCATATAAATCACTACAATAGCCAAATTAAATTTAACTATTAATTGAAAACAATGTAAAAACAAAGCGTCGTGTCTTCCGAAAAGACACTCGATCCCAAGAGATTTCTCTACACGCTTATCGACAGGAATCGCCATAAAGCGAACGGGTAATGGAAGAATTCGTAGGCAAGCTCTGGCACAACCTCATCACCCGCGCCGCCGGGGAACGCTACCCCGCCGCCGCGGTAACGCTGGCGGAAGTCGAGAAAACCGCCGGCATTCTCTTCCGCGCCTTCGGCGGCGACCCCGGTTTGCGCGTTGCCGCCGCGACGGCGGAGGAACATGGCGCGCGCCGCCGTTTTCTGCAACGAGTCGCCGGCAGCGGTGAAAAAGTCGAGCAGGCGCGGATCGACTGCGAGACGCTGCGCCTGCCTCCGGAAATTTCCTGCTTTCCGGAACGAACGCTCAACCGCGACCTTTACCTGTGGCTGGCGACACTCGCCGCCTGCGACGTGGCACCCTCGTTACCTTGGTACCGCCGCAATCAACACGCGACCCAGGCCGCGTTGACGCGCTTTCCCGGCAGCCGCGCCCGCTACGAGCGACTTCGCGCCGCGCATCTGGCACAGCGCCCGCATCCGGAAGAACTGCCGGAAGAAGAAGCGGCGCAGGAACGCACGCTGCGCCGGGCGCTGCTCGAGCCGGGCAGTGTCAACGCCTTTCCGCTTCTGACCTCGCCCGAACTGCGGCCGCCGCATCCGGTACCGCTCTGGCTTGCCGACAGGCCCGCCGGCACCGCGCGGCCGCGTGCTTCGGACGCGCGGGAAGACGGCGCTCCCGAGGGCGGCGGCACGCCGCAGACGCCGACCCGGGCACACCGCGCGGAACGCGTCGACGAACCGGAAAACGAAGCGCCGTTCTTGCTGATGTTCCGCGCCGAAAGCCTGTTGTCGTGGGGCGAATACGTCAGGATCAACCGCGCCTTCGACGAAGACGAGGATGAAAATCCACGCGATGCCGCCGCTGACATGGACCACCTGTCGCTCGCGCGAAATGCCCAGACCTCCGCCTCCCGCGTCAAATTCGACCTCGACTTGCCCTCGGCGGCCGAAGACGACACCCCGGTCGGCGACGGAATCCTGCACCCGGAATGGGACTACCGCAAAAAAATCCTGCTGGAAAAACACTGCCGCATCCAGCCGCTGATCGCGCGCGACGCGGTGGCGGAAAAACTGCCGCCGCACCTGCGCAAAACGGCAGCCCGCCTGCGCCAGCAATTCGCCGCGCTGGCCCCGGCGCGCCGCTGGCTCAAAGGGCAGCAGGACGGCAGCGAAATCGACCTCGACGCCTGTGTGCGCCATTGCACCGACCGCGCCTGCGGACGCACGCCCGACGACGGCGCCTATCTCGCCCAGGTGCGGCACGAACGCGACCTCGCCTGCCTCCTGCTCGCGGACCTGTCGCTCTCGACCGACGCGTGGATTTCCGACACACATCGCATCGTCGACGTGATCCGCGAATCGCTGCTGCTGTTCGCCGAAGCGCTTTCAGCCACCGGCGACCCGTTCGGACTCTACGGCTTTTCCTCGCTGAAACGGCAGAACGTGCGCTTCCACATCCTCAAGGACTTTTGCCAGCCCTACAACGACACCGCCCGCGGCCGCATTCTCGCGCTCAAGCCCGGTTATTACACGCGCATGGGAGGAGCGCTGCGCCAGGCCACCAAGGTCCTTGGCGAACAACCCGCGGCGCGCAAACTGCTGCTGCTGATATCCGACGGCAAGCCGAACGACCTCGACCTGTACGACTCCCGTTACGGTATCGAAGACACGCGCATGGCCATCCATGAAGCCCGGCGCGCCGGACTATATCCATTCTGCGTCACCATCGACCGCGAAGCCGGCGCCTATCTGCCCTACATTTTCGGTCCCGCCGGCTTCACCGTGATCCGCAAGCCGGAAGAACTGCCGCGCGAACTGCCGCTCCTTTACGCACAACTGACGCGTGAGTGAGCACGAGTGGAATTCTGGCTTGCATCAAAAACAGCCCCGGAAATACGGGGCACGGCAACCAAAACGAATAAAACCGCCCTCCGATCTGCGTGAAATGGCTTATCATGATGTGAAATAAGGCGTATCCTTACACCATTCCAGATTGGAAATTTTGCGAACATCTCCATTAAGAATTTCTTTGTTCAGATAAATTTTCTTTATACGTTTTTGTCATTAAAACACTGAATGCCATGGCTACCATACGCGCAATCGAAGCAGATATCACTACCCTCGACATCGACGTCATCGTCAACGCCGCCAACAGTTCGCTGATGGGCGGCGGCGGCGTCGATGGAGCCATTCACCGCGCCGCGGGTCCCGAATTACTGGAAGAGTGCCGCATGCTCGGCGGCTGTCCGACCGGGCAGGTACGCATCACCCGCGGTTACCATCTGCCCGCCCGCTTCATCATCCATACCGTCGGCCCGATCTGGCAGGGCGGCAATCACGGCGAGGCGGACCTGCTCGCCTCATGCTACCGGCGCAGCCTGATCCTGGCCGGCGAGCGGGATTTCTCGTCGATCGCCTTCCCCAGCATCAGCACCGGCGTCTATGGCTATCCCGTCGAAGAAGCGGCAAAGGTCGCCGTCAATTGCGTGCGTTCTTTCCTCGAACACGCGAAAAAACCGGAAGAAGTAATTTTCTGTTGCTTCGCGCCGGGCCAGCTAAAGGTTTACGAAGCCCTGTTGTAGGACAAAAATCCCCGTAGTACCACTGGCTGATCACTGGCTGATATAAGGCAGCCCTGCCGGGGAGAAGTCGTCTGATTTGTCGTCTGATTTCTGCGTCCCGGCTGCCGGATAAATCCACTGCCATACAAAATGCCAATCATTCAGGGAGAGGGAACATGTCAAAAAACCCTTACGCCGCACCGAACGCCGAGCTCGAACCGGAACCGGACATCCCGGAAACCGTCATCAAGAAAATCAGAAATGCCTGGATTGCGGGTCTGGTATCCACCGTCTTCACCGTAATCATGATATTCATCTCGCTTTTCGTTACAAACATGATGGGTCTGAATGCCTGGTCGCTGATCGATGTCGCAATCATGGCCGCGCTCACTTTCGGCATCTATAAAAACAGCCGCGTGTCCGCGATCTTGATGTTTTCCTTTTTTGCGCTAAATAAAATCCTCATGTGGGCAGAAACCGGGAGCCTGTCCGGCCTGCCGTTGGCGCTGATTTTTTTCTGGTTTTTCGCACAAGGAATCGCTGGAACGTTCCAGCTTCACAAACTTAAAAAAAGTAGGGATGGAAACGTTTGACATTCCTGCCGGGCACACCGATTGCCGTTCCGGATTCCCAGGTGTTCAGTCTCGGATTCCCTTTCGCACAAAAACGGTATAAATATTGACCGAACCGTCGCAGGGAAAAACTCGCGCCTGCTCGACAATCCACTGCAAAATCTTGCGTACACCACAAGAATACGGCATACAGCGGCGAGGCAGCGTGCCGAAGAGGAAGATAAAAAAAGAGGTTTTTATAAATGGAGAGAATTAATGATCGACCCACACACCCAGCCCTTGGGCGTTGAGTTCGATATCGGTTTCCCATACCGAAAGCACTTGCGCCGGCCCGAGTTTACATCCAAAACGTTCCACTTCATCCAGCAGCAGATGCGCGAGATTGGCGCGGATACGCTCATGCCGTTCCGCCGTGCCGACGCTGGCCTCCCGGCGCGCAATCGCGACATGGGCATCGATCATGCGGTGCAGATGCTCCGCCTGTGCCGGGACGTCGCGCAATTCGCTGAAATGCGTCTGATAGACCACTTTCGGCTCGAACGAACAAATCAGATCGATCGAGGCGTGTAGCTCATCGGGATCGAATTGCACCGGCGAAGTGGTCGGGAACACGAACTGACGGCCATCGGTATCGAGTTCACGGTAGGAAATACCGAAAGTATCGCCGGAAAACACATTGCCGCTCTTGCGATCCACGATGCTGATATGGTGCCTGGCGTGTCCCGGCGTATCGAGGCAAAGCAGCTCGCGCCCGGCGAGATCGATAACCGTTTCGTGCGGCGCCTCGATCACCCGCTCCGCCGCCACGGGCAGAATCTCTCCATAGAGGCGGCGCATTTCGGCGGCACCATAAACGGCGGTGGCGCCGGCGATCAATTTGCTCGGATCGATCATGTGCCGCGCACCGCGCGGATGCACCACCAGACGCGCGTTCGGGAAATGGCGCATCATCAGCCCGGCGCCGCCGGCATGGTCGAGGTGAACGTGCGTCAGGATCACGTAATCGACCGCCTCCGGCGCCAGCCCGAGTTCGGTCAAGGCGCTCAGCACGTAAGGCAGCGAATCGTTGCTGCCGGTATCGACGATGGCGGCGCGGCCGTTCTCGACGACGAAATGAATCGCCGCCATCAACGGACGCTCGTAATGCGCGTCGATGGCGAAGATATTTTTCTCATAACGGATAATGGTATCGTTCATGGCACTTCTCCCTGGATATGCGTGGGATATTTTGTTCGTGCTTCCCTGAGATTCCCGATTCTTCCGATTCACTCCGGATCTTTTCCGGCTTTTCCGGGTCTTTTATCGCGCTACCTTCCCGCTTTCCATCCATGCCGCAAAAAACGCGGGAAAGGGAATAACTTGGAATGGCTTGGAATGGCTTTGCTTGAGAGCGGGGATTATCCCTGAAACTTCCATCCAATGCACCCAATGAACGAACGCCTCGCGGCCTCGAAAAAGGCATATCGCCGAAAAGGGCTGCTACCATTGCCGTTTTTATCGTTACCGCTTCTTTTCGCCATCCGCCGGGAATCGCCATAAAACCCGCCGCCTTGCCGTTCCGTATTTCCCGGCAACCTGAAATGGTGCTTCAGCCGCCGCATTTCACGCGAAAAACTTCGAACTCCACAAACCATCGCATTACTCATGACTTTCAACACGAACTCCGCGGCAATTTCCGAAACGACCGCTTTTCATGCCGACGACAGCGAGGAAATTCATCTGAAAATTTCCGGCATCGACCGCAGCCAGCCACCAATCGTCCTTCTGCACGGTTGGACGGCAAGCATGGAAGATTGGTTTCCCTTCGTCGAAGCGCTCTCCGAACACCATCGCGTTTACCGCTGGGATGCGCGCGGGCATCCTGCCTCTCCCGCCCGGGTCAACCTGCCTACCGTGAGCCGGATGGCGCGCGACCTCGCGAATCTGCTCGAACACTACCGTCTCGAAAACGCCGTCGTCGTCGGCCACTCGATGGGTGCGCTGACGCTGTGGCAATATCTGCGTGACTTCGGCGCCGCGCACCTGGGAAAACTCTGTTTCATCGACCAGTCACCGCGCCTCGTCACCGATGCGGATTGGCATTACGGTATTTACGGCGATTTCGACCGGGAGCGCGCGGCCTCTTTCATCCGCGAACTCGAAATCGATTTCCCCGAGGCCGTGCTGCGACTGGCGGCATATGGATGTAACCGCCGCGCGCGGGAAAAATACGAAGAAAACGCCAAAGGCTGGCAAAAATCACGCGCCTTTCTCAAAACCCTGATTCCGGCACCGCTGATCGCCTGCTGGCAGAGCCTCACGGAAGCCGATTACCGCGGCGTCCTCGGACGCATCACGCTACCGACGCTGCTTGTCTATGGCGGCGAGAGCAATTTTTACAGCCTCGAAACGGCGCGTTACGTACATGACCACATTCACGGCTCTCGACTCTCGATTTACGAAAATACGGATCATTGCCCGCATCTCTGGCAACGCGAACGATTCATCCGCGATCTGCTCTCATTCGCGCAGACGGGTGTCGCGGGCGATTGACCGTAATACGACTGAACGGAAGGAATGAAAGGTACGGAACCAACCATGGAAAACAGGCCGCGCAACGCGTATTTCATATGCGGAGATGTCGCCGGAGCAGTGGTAGACTCGTCCCCTTTCGTGCAGCCTGAATATTTCCTGTCGGCGCGAATGCGGGATTCCTCCATCGCGAATGGCTGAATCGACCGAACGCCCCTCCTCATCCTTTCCATTTTCATACAGCGAAAAATCATGCAAAAAATGAAACGGTCCACCTTCGTCGAAGCCCTGTTGCTGGGCGGGGCGCTTTCCATCAATGTCCATGCGGCGGAAGATCTGAAACCGGAACAGGTAACCGATCTCTATCTGAAAACATTCATCAACAACGACGTTGAAAGCGCCAAGAAACTCAACGATTATCTCCGTCCCGCATTCGACAATAAGGACGCGTTGAATATCGCCATGCTGGAAAAAATGGGCGATACGATACAGGAAAACATGACAGAAGAGTTCATGCGGCGCGGCGCCGGCAAAACCGTACCCGAGCTGAAGCCTGCAATGGCCGATTTCGCCAAGGCTCTACAGGGAGCAATCCGGCGTTCCCAATGCCACGCGGTCAGCAGCACGCAGGCACAAAACGAGTACGTCGAAAATTCGACAATTGCCACGGTGCAATATGTCTGCAAGATCCCCAATGCAAAAATCAGGAAGGCGGATTTCGACATGCTTGAAAAAGGCAAAAAATCCGATGCGAAAAAAATGACCAGGATACTGCGCGATGCCACCACGGAATTGAAGACCGCCCCGGTAAACAAGGAAGTACGCGGTCAGTACCGGCTATACGACTCGGAGGGGAAAAAAACATACTGGCATTCCGGCGCCCCCGGGGATTTGCTCGACCCCATCATGGAAGGCCTGCAACCAACCTAAGGCGAAGAAAGAACCTTTCCCGAGGCTGGCGGCACATGCCTTGTCTGTCTTTTCGCAAGGAAGCGCGTTGGTTCGTTGCGTGTTTTCTTGCATATCCTGGTAGCGGAACGAACATGCGCACGGAGAGAGGATAAAAAAGCACCGCGGCGGTTCCAGCACGGGTACGCTCCATGCAGTGCCGGAATGCCATGAAATGTGGAAGGCACAATACCCCGGACACCTTGCCGAAAAACGCGGAGTTTTGCGGCGATTTTGCGGCGATGAAGATGCAATAAAGTCCAGTTTTCGATACCCATCGCCGCGAGCGGATTGCCGGCGCTTCTTCGCTGAATATCGTGCAATATCTCCGTACCGTCTCTTTACTGCCAACCGTATCGGCGCTATTGTCCAATTCCAACGGATTGATCGTCCCAGTGTCGCGCTGGACGGCGAATTTCTCTACCGGCATGGACTCCCCGGTCATGGCCGCCTGCGATACGAACAGATCCTTGGCTGTCAGCACCCGGCAATCCGCCGGAATCATATCCCCGGCGGACAGCGCGATCACATCGCCGTGAACCAGCAGCGCGATCGGCAACTCGATGCGATGCACGACCGGAGCCGCATCTTCGAACAGGTCGCGCCGGATGACCGTGGCCGTGTTGCTGACCATCGCCTTGAGCGCATCCGCTTCCCTGTTGGATTTCGCTTCCTGCCAGAAGCGCAGCAACGTCGAAAGCACGACCATCGTGCCGATCACAATAGTGGCTTTCACATCCTCGGTCAGGAAAGAAATGATCGCCAACAACGTCAGCAGCAGATTGAAGGGATTGCGATAGCAGTGCCATAGATGAACCCGCCACGGCAACGGTTTTTCATACTCGACCTCATTGAGCCCGACACGCGCGCGGACGGCCTCGGCCTGGGATTCCGACAAGCCATCCTTGTGACTGTCGAGCCGCTGAAGCAATGTACCGGCGTCGGCGGTCGACGCTCCGACCAATGTTCCGGTCAGGCCAGGGGGCATTTCGTGGCTGATCCCGGTCTGCGCCAAAGTCTCCAGCAACGCGAGCCGGCGGAAGTGCCGGGCGATGTGACGGGTACGGAGAAAACCCGCGAAGAATTCTTTCAGCAGTGCAAGATTCATTGTTTCTCTCCGGTATGGCCTGTCCGTTTCGTACCGATGAGCACGTGCTCAGGTAGGCGGAATGCCCGAAGGCTGACATGGTTCGTCGACACCCGGTCGCCGAATCGCCGTTACGGCGGAAAGCGCCTGCGCGTTATCCCGCTGAGAATTTTCCGGTCATATGAACCAGTCGACTGCCATTACTCGAACAAATGCCCACACAAAATTTCCGCCATCGATGGGGCCGGCCATTTCACTTGGACAGGTTTTACGGTGACAAGATTTTTACTCACGTCGGGTAAATACCAGCACACCATGAAAAACCCGGAACGCCAGTCCGGAAATTTAGCGGCCGAGGGAGCGCCCGTTTTTGTGCTCATGAGGAATCCATGCAAAAATCTGCGCTCCCCCCGTGAATTGATGAAATGGTGTAAATGGAGGATCAACATGAGCGAATACAAAGTCACCGTGGTCGAATATCCGGCCAAACGCCTGGTCGGCATGAAAGTACGGACCTCGATGCATAAAGCACAGCAGGATTGCCCTGCCCTATGGCAAACCTTTGGACCGCGCATCGGCGAACTGTCGCCCGCCGATTGCGGTTATCCCGGTTCCTACGGTGTTTCCGTGATGCTGAACGCCGAGGATTTCGACTACTGGGCCACCGTTGAAATGCCCTCCGCCGCCGTGCCGGCGGGAATGGATTGCATCGATATTCCCGCCGGACAGTACGCAACATGTACGGTACCGAACCTGGAAAAACTCGGCGATGCGTACATGTACCTCTACGGCGAGTGGCCGAAAAGCCAGACGGGATGTACTTTCAACGGGCAGGCGCCTTGTTTCGAGCTATATCCGCCGAACTGGCAGTGTCAGGATTCCTTCGAGATATTCATGCCTCTCAAAAGCTGCTGAGTCATCCGGAAACGCTCTGTTGGAGCACGCAAGCAGGGGCTGATTCTCGAATTTCCCGCGCAGATGCCTCCGGGGAGTTGTGCGCCGGAAAAACCAGTGGCGATGGTGCCGCGTTTTTCCGCGCGAGCATCGTGACCGCGACGAGGCGACGAGAGAAATTCCAAATATAACGAATAATTACTGCATATAACTCCCTACAGATAACAAAGTATATTCAACTGATTTAGAAAATAGCATGAAGCCGGCAAGGGGAAGGACTTTGGGAGCCGCCCTGCCGGCGTCCGCTCCGGTTTTTTCCGTATCCCTTTCGTTCAACCGGATCGAGTCATTCGGCCGCTTCCCGGCCAGCATCAACGCTCGCCCGCTCCCACCCATAGGATGCCGCGGCGTAACCGTGACCGGCGAGGCGTTCAAAATCCGGGCGCGTCAGTTTGCAGAGGCCCGTCGGATAGTTCTTCGCGAATTCGGCATCCTTGTCGTCCGCCCCGGAGGCCGACGTACCGATCAGGATCAGGGCGCCGGCTTGAGGGTTTCTCTTGAGGTAGTCCGAGAATGAGCGGATACGGAGCGCGCGCGTCTGGTCGGACATGATGTAAATGATTCGTTCCAATCGGAACGGATTGAGCGGCCCCAGATCGAACCCGGCGCTGAGCGGTGCGCCCGCATCGCAGATTACGATGCAATCACCGGCAATTTTCGATTTTTGCGTCCCGGGATCGAAATACGGTTCGGCACCGAGATTGTCATACACGCCGCCATCGTAAAGATGCAGCTTGGGATAGGGGAGCGTGATTTCCTGTTCCGCTTCCTTGGGAGCATTCCATGGCCGCTTCTTCCATACGAACGCGGTGGTGTCGAAAGCCAGCGCCCCGAATCCGACGGGAAACGCCGCCGAAACCGCCAATGCGTCGCCCAGCGGAAAATCGGGGGCATGCGCGTAGCCAAGTTCCCAATCCCCGATTTCACTGTCTTTGAAGCGGAATCGCTTGCCGTTCTCGGCGGTGGTTCCGTTGATCGACCATTCCGGCGCCGGGCCGATGGCGGAAAGGGGAACGTCCAGCCCCCAGTTGCGCCGCAGCTCGCGCGCCAGCAGGTTCGCGCGGGAAAGCAGGAAGCGCCAGTTCCCGGGGTTCCACAATTGCCCTGCCGAACCCCACGACATGCTTCTTGCACACAATTGCGCCCCGACCCGATCGTAGACGGTTTCCTGGAACTGTTTCGAGGTCGGCCATTTGAAATCGTTGGCCGCGTAGATCAACCCCATGGCGAGGCTTCCCCCGGACACGGTGGAAATGCGCGCGACACGTTCCAGAAGATTGCGCTCCGCGATGAATCTGAGAACGCCGAGATGGAAAGCCATGGCTCTGATACCGCCACCGGACAACGCGAGCGCGATGGGAGCATCCGCATTTTTTGTCATACCCATTCCTCCTCAAGATGAGTTTCGACTTCCGCTTCGCCGATGACCGGCACTGTTCCCGGCAATCCGTCATCGGTTATTTCGACGGCAAAACAAGGAACCCGGGTCGCAGCGACTGAATGGAGTGCCTCCGGACGGTTTATTCGGGAGAACCCGCACCCGTTTTTGAATTTCTTTCCCGGTCCCTTGGGTCATTTTAGCACTTTCATGCCACCGAAGTATGGCGCCGGAAACGCACATTCCGGCCGGAACCCTGTGCCGCCTTCAGAGCGGCAGCTCGGACGTCAGCTTGATCTGCTGCATCGGGATGTCCGTTTTGACGCTTTGCACCCCCTTGATCCGGGTCAGGTGGTCGACCTGGAATTTCCGGTAGGCGTCGAGGTCGGCGGCCACGATGCGAAGCAGGAAGTCGCAGTCCCCGGCCATCAGGTGGCATTCGACGATCTCGGGCAAGCGTTTGACTTCCCCGGTGAAGTGGTCGACGGTCTCGGCATCCTGGCCCTTGAGCCAGACGCGCGCGAAGACGGTCAGCCCGATGCCGATCTTCGGTGCATCGAGGAGCGCGACGTAACGCTGGATCACGCCGGCCTCTTCCAGCAGCTTCACCCGGCGCAGACACGGAGAAGGCGACAGGCCGACCTTTTCGGCCAGTTCGATGTTCTGAATCCGTCCGTTCTCCTGAAGGGCACGGAGAATACGGCAGTCGATGTCATCCAGTTTGTACATGGAGGGTTCCGCCTTTTGATTTGGAGTTAGCACACTCAGAATTGGCACCAAATATTCAATTTATTCGAAAATGTAGATACAAATTCCAATAATCGTTGAATTATAAGTGAATAAAGCACCCGATTCCAAATGACACGTGATAAATTGTTCCGTAACGGCTGACGGAATGCGCCGGCCGTCGGAATCCGTCGAACGAAGCCCGAACAAGGCCCAAACAAAACCATTTCAATCCCCTTCCATGACCATCGATCATTCACGCCCGCTGACGGCAATACCCGCGGAGCCCGACCCCGGATACGAGGCGTGGCGGGGCTTGCGTGCCTCGCTGCCGGTAATGCTCGGTTTCATTCCCTTCGCCCTGGTACTGGGCGCGCAGGCGACCCGGAAAAGCCTGAGCGTGGTTGAAGTCATGCTCATGACCGGGCTGAACTTCGGCGGCGGGTCCGAGTTTACGGCGATGAGCCTGTGGACGTCCCCGCCGCACGTGCTGTTCATCGTGGCCATGTCGTTCCTGGTCAACAGCCGGCATATCCTGATGGGGGCGGCGCTGGCGCCTTATCTCCGGCATCTGCCGGGACGCCGGGCGGTGCCGGCCCTGTTCTTCATGTGCGACGAGAGCTGGGCGATGGCGCTTGCCGATGCGCGGCGGCAGACGGCGAGGCGCATCAGCCTGGCGTATTACCTGGGAGCGTCCGCGGGACTGTATCTCACCTGGGTAACCTTTACCGCGGTGGGCGCGGCCTTGGGGCCGGTCATCGGCAACATCGAGCGGTATGGTTTCGACATGGCGTTCACGGCGGTTTTCCTGGTGTTGCTGAAAGGCATGTGGAAAGGCGCCCGCGCCTGCCGCCCGTGGCTGGTCAGCCTGATCGCGGCGGCGGCGACGTATCTGCTGGTGCCCGGCGCGTGGCATGTCGCCGCCGGGGCCGCGGCGGGTCTTGTCGCGGCGGCCCTCCAGGGAGAACGCGGGTGATCGACGCGCTGACCCTGTTGACCATCGTACTGATGGCCTCGACCACCTATCTGAGCAGGATTCTCGGCTACCTGGCGCTGCGCAACCGCACGCTCAGTCCGCGCCTGCTGGCCGTGCTGGAAAGCGTGCCGGGCTGCGTCCTCATTTCCGTGATCGCCCCGGCTTTCGTCTCGGACCAGCCCGCCAATCTGCTGGCGCTGGCGGTCACCCTGCTGGCGGCAACGCGCCTGCCGATGCTGCCTACCGTGCTGATCGGCATTGTCGCGGCCGGCGTACTGCGTCAACTGCCGGGCTGAGCCGTGTCCTTCGAAAGATCGACGGCTTTCATGCCGTCGTTCAGCCGGTTCAGGAAATGGACGAAGGACACTTTGTCGTCGAACCTGAGGCCGTCGAGCGACTGCCGGTAAAACTCGTAGATCCTGGGCTGGAGATCGTTCCAGAACGCGCGCCCCTGGGGGGTGAGCAGGACCCGCTTGGCACGGCGGTCGGCGGGGTCGGGAATTCTGCGGACGTGGTCGTCGGCTTCGAGGCGTTTCAACACGCCGTCCAGATTCTGCCGGCTGACGACGAGGTATTCCGCGAGTTCGGAGAACGGCATGCCCTGGCTCACCTTGGGACGCGACAGCGCCCCCAGCACCGACCATTGGACCGGCGTCACGCCGAGTTCCCTGGTAGCCTGTCGTTCCAGGGTGTTGCCAACCTGAAAAACCCGGAAAAACAGCCTGTTGTGGATCGCCGATACCGCCTGGTCGTATTGGGGGTCGATGTCTTCAGTCATGGGAATGCGCCTTCGGCATCATGGGGGCGCGAGTTTGCGCGCGGGGAGTATAGCAGGGAGATGGAATGCCAGCGGACCTCCGCCCTTCCCCGGCGGCAGGGCAAGCGAGGCATTCATTTCACGATAAACGTATACGTATTGATGCGTTACATTGTATTTACAGGCCAATTGTCGCGCATAAAATAGACTTTCACAATAAAATACATCAACTACTTGACACGATTGTCTTTCCACCTCATCATCCTCCACATAGCCCCACAGAGGGTCGTGCCGTGGAGACAAGACAGCGCAATGAAGAACTATCCCAATCTGCTTTCGCCCTTGCGTGTTGCCGGCACGGAACTGCCGAACCGCATGGTCATGGGCGCCATGCATACCCGCATCGAAACCCTCGACCGCCCCCACGAGCGCCTGGCCGCCTTCTATGCCCGCAGGGCCGAGGGTGAAATCGGCCTGATCCTCACCGGCGGATGCGCGCCCACGCCCGAAGGAGTCATGGACGAAGGCGGGCTGTTTCTCGACAACGAAGCGCAGGTGGAAGAACATCGGCCGATCACGTCCGCGATTCGCCAGGCGGGCGGGCGGATCGTCCTGCAGATCCTGCACGCCGGGCGCTACGCCAAGGTGCCCACCTGCGTGGCGCCATCCGCGCTCAAGGCCCGCATCAACGCGTTCACGCCGAGTGCTCTGCGCACGCCCGAGGTCTGGAACCTGGTCGAGCGCTACGCCCGCACCGCCGAACTGGCCGAACGGGCCGGTTATGCGGGCGTCGAGATCATGGGTTCGGAAGGCTACCTGATCAACGAATTCACCTCGGCGATCACCAACCGGCGCGACGATGAATTCGGCGGCAGCCATGAGGCGCGCCTCCGTTTCCCGCTGGAGATCATCGCCGCGGTACGCAGGCGCGTGGGGTGCGGCTTTCTCGTCATCTACCGCATTTCCGCGATCGATCTGATGGACGGCGGCATGACCGGCGCCGAAATCGCCGATTTCGCCCGCCGTGCCGAAACCGCCGGGGCCGATCTCCTCAACACCGGGATCGGCTGGCACGAGTCGAACATCCCGACCATCGCGGCGGCGGTGCCGCGCGGCGCCTGGGTCGCAGCGGTAAGGAACGTCAAGCAGGCGGTTTCCATTCCGGTGATGGCGTCGAACCGCATCAATACCCCGGAGATCGCCGAGGAAATCATCGCCTCCGGGGCGGCCGACCTGGTGTCGATGGCGCGTCCGCTGCTGGCGGATCCGGATTTCGCCAGAAAGGTCCGGCTCGGCCTCGATGCGGAAATCAATACCTGCATCGCCTGCAATCAGGCCTGCCTGGACCGGATTTTCACCGGGCGCACGGCCACCTGCCTGGTGAATCCGCGCGCCGGGCACGAAATCGAATTTCCCTCGGGCAAGGCCGCAGTCGCCAGGAAGCTTGCCGTCGTCGGCGGCGGTGCGGCCGGAATGGCCTTTGCAATCAGCGCGGCGGAGCGCGGCCACGCGGTGACGCTCTATGAGGCGGCCCATGCGCTGGGCGGCCAGTTGAACCTGGCGAAACAGGCTCCGGGCAAGCACGAATTCAACGAACTGCTGCGCTACTTCACGGCGATGCTGGACAAATACAAGGTGACGGTTCACCTCGGCAGGGCGGCGGACGTGGACCTGCTCAAGGCCGGCGGCTTCGACGAAATCATCGTGGCGACGGGAATCGTGCCGCGCAAGCCGGATATCCCCGGCGTCGATCATCCCAAGGTGCTGAACTACGTCGACGTGCTGAGCGGGCGCAAGTCCGTCGGCCGCAGGGTGGCGATCCTCGGTGCCGGCGGCATCGGCTTCGATGTCGCCGAGTTCCTGATCGGCGACCGCGCCGAATCCCTGGACATCAAAACCTTCTACAAGGCATGGGGCGTGCGCCCGGACGATGCGTCGCCCGGCGGGCTGATGGCGCCGGAGGCGCATCCGCCCGCCCGCAGCGTGCACATGTTCCAGCGCAAGCCCGAATCCCTGGGAAAAAACCTCGGCAAGTCGACCGGCTGGATCCTGAAGGCGAAGCTGAAGAAGGCGAAGGTCGCGATGACCTCGGGCGCAACCTACGACGCAATCGACGACGAGGGCCTGCACTACACGGTGGACGGCAAGAGCCACGTGCTCGACGTGGACAACGTCATCTTGTGCACCGGGCAGATTTCCGAGCGAAAGATCGCCAGCCACCTGCAACGGGCCGGCCTGAAATTCCACATCATCGGCGGCGCCGATGTCGCGGAAGAACTGGATGCGCTGCGCGCAATCGATCAGGCCACCCGCCTCGCGGTGAATATTTGACCGCCAGCCGGGAGCGGAGAGAGGGAAGCGGAGAGAGGGAAGCGGAGGGAAGGAAGCGGAGGAAAACGGAGCGAAACGAACACCCCCGGATACGAAAACAGGGCGGCCGGAAAGCTGTGGAAATTCAAGTCGCGTGCCCATGCGACGGCCGTCACCGCGCCGCATAAAACGCATCGTTCAGCGCGTCATTCATGGAGGAAGTGCATATGCGTGGTCTCAAGGGAAAAGTGGCAATCATCACAGGGGCGGCCGGCGGCATCGGCCGGGCGCTCGTGAAACGCTTCTGCGAGGAAGGCGCCCACGTCGTGGCGGCCGACATCAGCGAGACGGCCCTGGACGAAATGGCGCGTGAACTCAAGGAATACTCCGACAGCATCACGCCGCTGCGCATGGACATCACCGACCATGCAGGCGTCGCGGCGCAGGTCGGGGAAGCGCGGAAAACCCTGGGGCGCATCGACATCCTGGTGAACAACGCCGGCTGGGACGCGGTCAAGCCCTTCGTCGACACCACCCCGGATTTCTGGCGGAAACTCGTCGATATCAATCTGATGGGCCCGCTGAACCTGCAACATGCGGTACTGCCGATCATGATTGCCGACGGCGGTGGAAAGATCGTCAACATCGCTTCCGATGCCGGCCGCGTCGGTTCCTCCGGCGAATCCGTCTATTCCGCCTGCAAGGGCGGAATCATCGCCTTCAGCAAGACCCTCGCCCGTGAAACCGCGCGCAGCAACGTACGCGTCAACGTCGTCTGCCCGGGCCCGACGGATACGGCCATTCTCCGCTCCTTCACGGGGGAAGGCGAAGTAGGCAGGAAGATCTACGACGGTCTGGTGCGCGCGATTCCGCTCAAGCGGGTCGGCCAGCCCGAAGACATCCCCGGGATGGTCGCTTTCTTCTCCAGCGACGATGCCGATTTTATTACCGGCCAGGTCGTCAGCGTGTCCGGCGGCCTGACCATGCATGGATGAATCATCATGAGCCACTACACCGATATCGTTTTCACCGCCGAGGCGGGCGTCGCGCGCATCACCATCAACCGCCCGGACAAATACAACGCGTTTCGCGGCAAGACCTGCGACGAACTGATCGACGCGCTGCACAGGGCGGCGTGGGACAAGTCGATCGGCGTCGTCGTCCTGACCGGCGCCGGCGACAAGGCATTCTGCACCGGGGGCGACCAGTCGGCCCACGATGGCGGCTATGATGGCCGCGGCCTGATCGGTCTGCCGGTCGAGGAACTGCAAGGACTCATCCGCGACGTGCCGAAGCCGGTCATCGCCCGCGTCAACGGCTATGCAATCGGCGGCGGCAATGTGCTGGTCACCTGCTGCGACCTGGCCATCGCGTCCGAAACGGCGCAGTTCGGTCAGGTCGGGCCGAAGGTCGGATCGGTGGATCCGGGGTTCGGCACGGCATTGCTCGCCCGCGTGGTCGGAGAGAAGAAGGCCCGCGAAATCTGGTTCCTGTGCCGCCGCTACAGCGCCCGGCAGGCGCTGGAAATGGGGCTGGTGAACGCCGTCGTGCCCCAGGCGGAACTCGACGCCGAAGTCGACCGCTGGTGCCAGGAGATTCTGGCGATGAGCCCGACCGCGCTGGCGATCGCCAAGCGTTCGTTCAACGCGGATACCGACTCCATCCGCGGCATCGGCGGTCTGGGCATGCAGGCGCTGAGTCTCTACTACGGCACGGCCGAATCCCATGAGGGTGTCGTCGCCTTCCTGGAAAAGCGCAAGCCGCGTTTCCGCGATCCGGACGGCGGCGAGAACACGGCCGGAGAATCATGACGAGCGCCGTCGCCTGCTCGCCCAGAGGTCCGTCCATAACCGATCTTCATGCCCCCGAGGCCAAGCCATGGAGCACCACATGCCGAATACACCCTTCCAGGTCCTGCTGATCGACAAGGCGGAAGACGGATCGATCAGAAACCGTCTGTCGCACCTGACCCGCGACCAGCTCGATGCCGGAGAGGTCACCGTGAAGGTGGCCTTTTCCAGCGTCAACTACAAGGACGCCCTGGCCGCGACCGGAGCCGGGAAGATCATTCGCCGCTTTCCCTGTGTCGGCGGCATCGACCTGGCGGGCGAAGTCATACACTCATCCGATCCCCGCTACGTCCCGGGCGACAAGGTGGTGGCGACGGCCTTCGACATCGGCGTGTCGCACCATGGCGGATATGCCGAATACGCCAGGGTGCCCGCCGACTGGATCGTATCCCTGCCGGATGGCCTGAGCCTGCTCGAAGCGATGGCGCTCGGCACCGCCGGATTCACCGCCGCATTGGGAATCGTGCGGATGGAGGCGAACGACCTGTCGCCCGGCAACGGCCCGGTCCTCGTGACCGGCGCCACCGGAGGCGTCGGCAGCCTGGCGATCGACATGCTGGCCGGCCTGGGTTACGAGGTGGTCGCGCTGACCTCCAAGACGGCGGAGACGGCCTACCTGAAACAACTCGGCGCCGCCGACGTCAAGCCGGCATCGAGCATCGATCTTGCCAAGGTCAAGACCCTGGAGCGCGAACAATGGGCGGGAGCGGTAGACAACGTCGGCGGCCCGCTGCTGAGCTGGGTGATCGCCACGATGAAGCGGGCGGGCACGATCGCCAGCATCGGCAATGCCGCCAGCGCGGAACTGCACAGCACCGTCTTCCCTTTCATCCTCCGGGGCATCAGCCTCGTGGGCGTCGATTCGGGATTCATCGCATACCCGATTCGCCAACGGGTCTGGCAGCGCCTCGGCGCGGACCTCAAGCCGCGCCACCTGATGGAGATCACGCGCGTGATCGATCTGGAAGCGCTGCCCGGCTGCTTCGACGATTTCGTCAAAGGCCGCGCGAAAGGGCGAACCGTCGTGCGTATAGGTGGCTAACTCGGCGGCTAACTACGGCGGCCAACTACTGCGGCTAGAGCATTTTCGATTCAGGCGCATACATTCCGCGTGGGCACGCCGCGCCCATCCATGTGAATGCGCCACCCTGCAATCCTTGGTATGAATCCAGCGCCGGCATGGAGTTCGTCCTGACGGTAGGGTGGGCAAAGCGCAGCGTGCCCACGCGGAATAACGCACACCCTTGGATCGAAAACGCTCCAACGACAACCGTAGAGACGACGGGGTTATCGACGGAAAGCCCCGTTGTCGAAGTTGCGTTCGCCCTCCAGGAAAACCCGCGCTGCTGAGCTTCTTGGCGGCACAGCCCGTTTCGGTGCCGCCGCCCTGCGGCGCACCTGCCCCACGGCCTTCACTTCCTTCAGCGCCGCCTCGCCGGGGGTTTCTTTCCGCGACATGCGCATCCTCATTCCGCCAATCTTTCACCTTCGCTTGAGTGGCGTTATGATCCGGGTTCGTTATATTTAATTTAATATATCGAATTGTATCGACCCGGGCAATCCCCGTGTTTGCCGGTTTTTTCGGATTATGTTCGTTATTTATCGTTATAAAATATTCTATATAGCGATGTCTCGCGGCGTCGGCGGGAGGAAGGCAGGGGCATGCCGCGCGCACTGGTCGATGCCGACGGCGATGTGCGGGAAATCGCCATCGCCGAATCCTCGAGGCTTTTCCGCCTCGACGAAGCCGCGAGAACGGCGCTCGCCAGGGCGAAATTCCAGCCCTATCTCGAAAACGGACGGGGGATTTCCGTGCGGGTTCTGGCCCCATTCAACTTTTACCTGGAACGCTGATTCATGAATGAACCCGTTGCACTCGGCTTCGGCCATTTCATTGCCCAAAGCGATGTGGTGGGTAAAGCCATCCTCGTCATTCTGTTGTCGATGTCGGTGATTTCATGGTCGCTGATTTTTCTCAAGGGTATCGCCTCGTTTGTGCGTCAGCGGCGCAGCAGGGCATTCCTGGCGTTTTTCTGGAATGCTTCCTCGCTCGATGCGGTGGCCTCCGAACTGGCGGCGCGCGGCGCGCAATGTCCGTTCTCGCACCTGGCCGCGCAGGCGCTGCACGCGCACGGGCACCACGCCCGTTTCTGCGGGGCGAAGCTCGAGGAGGCGGGAACGCAGCGGGAATTCCTGACCCGCACGATGCGCAAGATCATCGACGAGGAGACCGCGCGGCTGGAAAACGGATTGACGGCGCTGGCGACGATCGGCTCGACCGCGCCCTTCGTCGGGCTGTTTGGAACGGTCTGGGGTATTTACCATGCGCTGCTGGCCATCGGCATGAGCGGTTCGGGAACGCTCGACAGGGTCGCCGGCCCCGTCGGCGAGGCGTTGATCATGACCGCGCTTGGCCTGGCCGTCGCGATTCCGTCGGTGGTCGGCTACAACTGGCTGGTCCGCAGTAACCGGGTGTTGCTTGCGAGGATCGATGCGTTCGCGCATGAGCTGTTTACTTTCCTGTCGCTGGGCCGGCCAATGGCGTATCCGGGAACCGGTGCGCTGGAAAAGCCGGTGACGATGGTACCGCGCTCCTCCGCGCAGGCATCATGAGCACGACAAGGTGACGGAATAAATTCCATATTAAAAAAATAATTATTGTATTTATATCAATACATAAATGAAAATATATTTCACTTATTTAGAAAATATCGATTCGATTTTTTGCCTTTGGAGTGTTTTCACCGGTGGCCTTCGCCACTGCCCACCGTTCCGCCGCGGAGACATTTGCCGACGCCTCCCGCGTAGGGCGGAAAAGCGCAGCGCCTTCCGCCGCAGGGTTATGCCAGGGGTTCGCCAACATCCATGCCTGTCTTGGAGAATTGGCGGAAGGCGCTTCGTTTTTCCGCCCTACGCCTGCTGCCTTGGCAGACGACGGCGCCTCGGCAACCCGGACAGCCATTTTTCGCACAGGACGAACAAAAACCTCGTCATTCCCGCGCAGGCGGGAATCCAGAAAACTTCCCCAATGCGTTCATGATTCCCCCCGAATTCCGTCCACACACACTATCCCGGCCCATGCGGATAACGGCGGCGAAACCGTCTCCCCGCGCAGCCCTTCATGGCCGCCTCGGGTATTTTTTCCAAATTCCTTAACATCAGTTTTTGTCTTTTTATAACGATGGATTTCCAGGCTTCCGCAACGATGATGGCATTTTGCCGAATCGGTCGCCGGGCAAGGAAACGAGAAACTTTATATACTTCACGGTTTTTTACCGCTTCTGAGGTGAGACCGCCGTGAGCAACCTACCCCCCTGCCCCAAATGCAATTCCGAATACGCCTACGAAGACGGCGCCCTGCTGATCTGCCCGGAATGCGCCCATGA
>JAVBTC010000108.1:0-8207 GCA_031556405.1 Rhodocyclaceae bacterium | reverse complement strand
GACGAACTGGACAAGATCGCCAGCCGCTCCGAACTGCAGGGCGCCGACGTTTCCCGCCAGGGCGTGCAGCGCGACCTCCTGCCGCTGGTCGAAGGCACCACGGTGTCGACCAAGTACGGCATGATCAAGACCGACCACATTCTGTTCATCGCCAGCGGCGCTTTCCACCTGGCCAAGCCTTCCGACCTGATTCCCGAATTGCAGGGCCGTTTTCCGATCCGCGTCGAACTGGAATCCCTGTCGGTCGACGATTTCGAGCGCATCCTGACTCAGACCGACGCCTGCCTTACCCAGCAATACTCGGCGCTCCTGGCGACCGACGATGTCACTCTGTCGTTCTCCCCGGAAGGCATCCGCCGGATTGCCGAAATCGCCTGGTCGGTCAACGAAAAAACCGAAAATATCGGCGCCCGCCGTTTGTACACGGTGATGGAACGTCTGCTTGAGGAAATTTCGTTTACCGCCGGCAGAAGCGGGAGTTCGACGCTGGAAGTCGATGCCGCGTATGTCGATGCACGGCTCAAGGAATTGGCGCAGGATGAGGATTTGTCCCGCTATGTCTTATAGTTTTCTCCAAAAAATCGGATTATTATGGAGACGGATTTTCCATTTAAAAATAAAATTTGATTTCTTTACTGTAGCTGGTTATAAGCAATAATTATTTAATCTACATAAAAATACGGGTAGCCGCCTCCCGACAAGGGCGGAAGACCCCGGCGCCATTCCCGAGCAGGCGGAAATCCGGGAGATTTCCGCCGCACGCCTGGCGGCGAATCAAGTCGCGGACAGGATTGCCCCGCTCAGTGGATGCCTATTTCGGATGTCTATTCCTCTTCCCCGGTTTCCCCATCCGAATCCAAATCCGAATCCGAGGCCGCTGTAACCTGCGTCGCACGTGTTTCGGCCATCTGTTTCAGCGTCACGTAATCGGTTTTTCCCGTTCCCAGGATCGGCAGGGCATCGACGGCAAAAATGAGGCGCGGCACGGCAAGTTCCGGCAATCCCAGTTCACGGGCGGCGCGTTGCAGGCGGTCGCGGGCCAGCGCCGGGTCGGTGGTAAACAACACGAGCTTTTCTCCGCGCTCCGCGTCGCTGCACGTAGTGGCCGCGTGCGATGCATCGGAACTGGCGGCGATGGCGATTTTTTCGACGGATTCGAGCGCGATCATTTCCCCCGCGATCTTTGCAAAGCGCTTGACGCGGCCGATGATACGCACGAACCCGTCGGCATCGACATCGACGACGTCGCCGGTTTCATACCAGCCGGAACCTGCCTCCGAATGCGGCACTTCAAGCACGCCCGGCGCTTCGAAGCGGTAGTAGCCGGACATCAGGTTGGGGCCTTTGACATGCAGCATCCCCCCTGTCGGAATACCGGAAATCGGCAGGATTTTGTGGGCGATGCCGGGCAGAAACTGTCCGACGGTGCCGGAACGGAACGCCATCGGCGTGTTGACGGCGAGCACCGGCGCGGTTTCGGTGGCGCCATAGCCTTCGAGAATGCGGATGCCGAATTTCTCGAACCAGCTCTCGCGCACCGCCTGCGAGAGTTTTTCAGCACCGGCGACGACGTAGCGCAGATGATAAAAGTCGTAGGGGTGCGCGTGCTTGGCGTAGTTTCCGAGGAAGGTGGAAGTACCGAACAGCACGGTACAACTGCGGTCGTAGGCGATTTCGGGAATGATCCGGTAATGCAGCGGCGTCGGATAGAGGAACAGGCGCGCGCCGGTCAAGAGCGGCAACAGCGAACCCGCCGTCAGCCCGAAGGAATGAAAGAGCGGCAATGCGTTCAATACCTTGTCGTTGCCGGAAAAATCGATCACGGCGCGAATCTGTGCAATGTTGGAAAGAATCGCGCGGTGCGAGAGCACAACGCCTTTCGGCCTGCCTTCCGACCCCGAGGTAAACAGCACTGCCGCCGCGTCTTCCGTCTGCGCGCCCGAAGGCGGCGCAGCGCGCGGAAACCAACGCGCGAAGCAGAGCCACCACAGCTTGTCGCCCAGACCCATCTGGTTTCGCAGATCTTCGAGATACACGATATTCACGTTTTCCAGCGCGGCCACTTTTTCGACGAGCTTCGCTTGTTCGAGAAATGCGCGCGAGGTAATCAGCGTGCGCACTTCGGCGGCGACGCAGGCGCTCTGCATGCCCTGGGTGCCGGCGGTGTAGTTGAGCAATGCCGGCACGCGGCGGAAGGCGGAAATACCGACGATCAGCGCCAGTGTCGGCACCAGGCTGGGCAGCAAAAGCGCGATGCGCTCGCCCGGCGCCGCTTGTCGTGCGGCAATTCGCCCAAGCATCAACGTCATACGCACGACTTCGCCGTAGGTATATTCGACCTGCTTGGTATCTTCGACGGTAGGACGACGGCGGCCGAAAATATCCATGGCGTCGACCAGCGTGGCGAACAGCGTCGTCATCGGCTGCGTCACGAAGATCATTTCCTGCATCAGCCGCCGCATCGCCTCTCCGGCCTTGCGCCGCTTGGCGTGGGCGGATCCTTCCGAAGTAACGGTGATCGAGGTCGGAGGCAACACCGACAGGGTGATCTTGGGCAGAAGACGGCGCGGGTGCCTGCTGTCCAGGCGCGAGAAGTAGCTGCGCGCGGCGCCGTCCAGGCGCACCGGAACGATCGTCGCGCCGGTCTTGGCGGCAACGAACGCAGGGCCGTCGTAGACTTTCATCAGGCTGCCGGTGAGCGTGATCCGCCCTTCCGGGAAAATGACCACCGGCCGTCCCGACTCGACCAGCCGGATCACCGTTTTCATTCCCATCGGACTCGACGGATCCACGGTCAGATAGTCCGCGAGCGAAAGCACGAGACGGAAAAAAGGATTCTTGACGACTCCGGTGTAAATCACGAACACCGGGTCGACGGGCAGGAACAATCCCAGCAGAACACCGTCAATCAGAGATTCGTGATTGGCAATGATCAACAGGCGCCCATCCTTCATCCGGCTGAAATCGCCACGGACCTCGATCCGAAACAGGAGGCGCGCCACGGCACGCAGCAAAACGCGGCAGCCGCCGCGCAGGGGTTTGGCAATGGCTCTTTTTACACTCATTCTTTGCTCCGAAATTAGCTCCGTAATCGCGCAATCATCCGTACCGGGCCGCCGTACCGCCGTACTGTTTTTCATCCGGTTCAACTTGACCCATGAGGCGGTTATTCACCACAATTAAAAAAATTCCTCTGATTTCCCTATCTTCCTTCTCAGAATCCCGGGGGTTCTTTCATGTCATCAAAAACTTCCCTCTCCGCAGAGGTTGCCGATTTTAGCCTGCCCGCTACCGGCGATGCGGTTTTTTCGCTTGCGGCGCAGCGCGGGAAACCCGTGGTTTTATATTTCTATCCGAAAGACAATACTCCGGGCTGTACCGGCGAAGCGCAGCAGTTCCGCGATCTGTATCCGGAGTTCGCGGCGCTGGATTGCGCCATCGTTGGAGTCTCGCGCGATTCGTTGCGTTCGCATGAAAATTTCAAGGCCAAGTATGAGCTTCCGTTCGCATTGCTGTGCGACAGCGACGAAACCCTGTGCCGGCAATTTTCCGTCATCAAGATGAAAAAGCTCTACGGCAAGGAAGTGCGCGGAATCGAGCGCAGCACTTTCGTCATCGACCGCTCCGGCGTTCTGCGGCGAGAATGGCGCGGCGTCAAGGTGGAAGGCCACGCGCAGGAAGTGCTCGATTTCGTCAAAACGCTGTAACACATCGATTTTCAATTTTTTGCCCGTCCCGCGTCCGCTGCGTCCGCTGCGTCCGTATTCCCGGATGTGGATTTTCCCAGGAGAACCGCCGCTCATGGCTCATTCCCCCAGTACTCCCCGCTCCCCCCGTTCCGCCACGCCGCGGACGACTAAATCCGCGAAATCCCCCCGCAGCACGGGCGAAACGAAGATTTTCGTCCTCGATACCAACGTGCTGATGCACGATCCTTCCAGTCTCTTCCGCTTCGAGGAGCACGACGTCTATCTGCCGATGATGGTGCTCGAAGAACTGGACAACAACAAAAAAGGGCTTTCCGAAATCTCGCGCAACGCGCGCCAGGCCAGCCGCACGCTCGACGCGATCGTCAGCACCTCCGAGGACGGCATCGAGCAGGGGATTCCGCTTTTCGGGCCATCGCAGAAAATGGCCAGCGGGCATCTTTTCCTGCAGACCGAGGCCATCACCGCCGATCTGCCGCAGGCATTGCCAACGGCAAAATACGACAACCAGATCCTCGGCGTGCTGATCCACCTGCGCAAAAAACATCCGCGCCGGCCGGTCATCCTCGTATCCAAAGACATCAACATGCGGATCAAGGCGCGCACGCTCGGGCTGGCCGCGCAGGATTATTTCAACGACAAGGTGCTTGAAGATACCGATCTGCTCTACACCGGTACGCGCGAACTGCCCGCCGACTTCTGGGACAAGCACGGCAAGGGAATGGAATCGTGGAAGGAAGAGGGGCGCTCCTTCTACCGCGTCAAAGGCCCCCTCTGCCCGCATTTCCTGGTCAACGAATTCCTCTACCGCGAGGACACGCCGCCGTTTTACGCCGTCGTGCGCGAGGTTTCCGGAAAAACCGCGCTCCTGGAAACCGTCGTCGACTATACGCACCAGAAGAACAGCGTCTGGGGCATCACCTCGCGCAACCGTGAGCAGAATTTCGCGCTCAACCTGCTGCTCGACCCCGACATCGACTTCGTTACCCTGCTCGGCCAGGCCGGTACCGGAAAAACGCTGCTCACGCTGGCCGCTGGCCTGACGCAGGTGCTGGAAAGCAAACGCTACTCCGAGATCATCATGACCCGCGTCACCGTTCCGGTGGGCGAGGATATCGGCTTTCTGCCGGGCAGCGAGGAAGAGAAAATGGCGCCGTGGATGGGCGCGCTCGAAGACAATCTCGACGTCCTCAACCACACCGGCGACGGCGTGAGCGGAGACAACCATTACGGCGGCGAGTGGGGACGCGCGGCGACGCTCGACCTGATCCGCGCCCGGATCAAGGTCAAATCGCTCAACTTCATGCGCGGCCGCACCTTCCTCAACAAATACCTGATCATCGACGACGCGCAGAACCTGACGCCGAAACAGATGAAAACGCTGATCACCCGCGCCGGTCCCGGTACCAAGGTGGTCTGCCTGGGCAATATCGCGCAGATCGACACGCCGTATCTGACCGAAGGCAGTTCCGGTCTTACCTACGTCGTCGACCGCTTCAAGGACTGGCCGCATTCCGGCCACGTGACGCTGCAACGCGGCGAACGCTCGCGCCTCGCGGATCACGCGAGCGAGGCGCTGTAAGAAGCCGGAAAATCACATCCGGATGTAGAAAATCCTTCGCTCCCCTCGCCCGCTTGCGGAGAGGGGAGTTTACCTACAAGAACAGAAAGTCACTCTCAAATTTTCTAATTAAAAAGAAATATTTATTCACTACTGTAGTGACATTTAAGAACAAATTAACAATCATTAATTAGAAAAATTTGTTCCCGTTCGTCCCAACCCATCGAAAAATAACCCCGGAGCGCACACCACGCGCCCTTCCCTTCCGCGCCGGGCAATCTTCATCAACGCCCGTTCCGCCTCGATCCGGCGCGTGCTGGCTTTCTCGGGGTAGGCATTGCATGCGATCCAGGTACCGCCTTCGAGCCGCAGCGCCGCGACCGCGCGGCCTCCGTCGACGCGGACGACGATCGCCTCTCCTTCTTCCTTTTCTTGCCTTTCCTCTCCCGCTTCCGTTGCGCTCCGTCCGTACCAGCCGGCGACGACGCATTCCAGCGCTTCCGCATACGGCACGTCGAGCGCGACCAGCGCATCGACCGGCGACGCATAGGCGGGATGGCGCGGCAAGAAAAGAACAGGAAAATAAAGCGGCGGAGAAATCATGGCACAAGAATATCAGACGATGTCCCGGGCGCTCCCCGGACATCGATGATTTGTAACAGATCGTAATCCGGACGGCTATTCCCTTGTGCAAAAAGCGTCATACGAGGCACAATCGCACCCCATGCACTTCGATGTCGTAATCGTCGGCGGCGGCCTTGCCGGGTTGTCGCTGGCCGCGGCGCTTTCCGATACGCCGCTCAAGCTTGCCCTGATCGAACGCCAGGCGCCGCGGCGTCCTGCGGGATGGGATGCGCGTATTTACGCGATCAGCCCCGCCAACATCGATTTCCTCGAAGAAATCGGCCTCTGGAAACACCTCGATGATTCCCGCATCGCGCCGATCCGTGCGATGGAAATCCGCGGCGACGATGCCGATAACGCGCGTCTCGAATTCTCCGCCTATGAAACCGGGCTCGACCGTCTCGGCGTCATCGCCGAATCCTCGCTGGTCGCCTGCGAATTGTGGGAAAGCGCGAAGCGGCAGCGCAATCTCTCCCTCTTCTGTCCCGGAACGCCGCAGGGCATCGAACTCGGGATCAAGAACACGACGCTGCGCCTTGCCGACGGCAATGCGCTCACGGCCCGCCTGATCGTCGCCGCCGACGGCCGCGATTCCTGGGTGCGCCGTACCTACGGTCTGGCCGCACAGGAAACGCCGTATCACGAAAAGGGCGTCGTCGCCAATTTCGAATGCGACTTGCCGCACCACGACACTGCGTATCAATGGTTCATCAACGACGGCACGGAAAATGGCAGCGGAAACAACAGCGTGCTGGCCTACCTGCCGCTGCCCGGAAACCGCATCTCGATCGTCTGGTCGGTGCCCGAACGGCAGGCCGGCGAACTGCTGGCGCTGACGGAAGAAGAATTCTGCGCCCGCGTCGCCGCCGCCGGGGCGCACAAACTGGGCGCATTGAAGCTCATCACTCCGCCCGCGGCATTCGCGCTGCGCCTGATCCGCGTGCCGCGCATCGTCGCGCCGGGACTGGCGCTGATCGGCGATGCCGCGCACGGCATCCATCCATTATCCGGGCACGGCATCAATCTCGGCTTCCAGGATGCGCGTGCGCTCGCCGCCGTGCTCAAGGATTGCCCGCCCTGGCAGGACATCGGTTCCGAACGCGTGCTCGAACGCTATCAACGCATGCGGCGCGAGGAAATTCTGCTCCTGCAAAGCGTCACGCACGGCCTGCGCCGCCTGTACCAGTCAACGCTGCCGGGAAGCCGGTTGCTGCGCAGTCTGGGATTGAACTTCACCGACGCGCTGCCCTTCTTAAAAAACGCGCTGACGCGTTACGCGACCGGCACCTTCTGATTTTTCACGGAGATCCATGCACCATGTCCAAAACCCTCGTCTTACGTTCCCTTGCCGTCTGCACCGTCGCCGCGTGTGCCGCGCTGGTCAGCTCATTCGCCGTTTCCTCCGCCGATGCCGCGCCACCCGGTGAAAACGGAAAATCGAAGCCTGCCGCCACGACGCTGACCGAGGCCGTCAAAAACGCCACCGACCTCAGCAACGACGCCGCTTTCCGCAAAACCATCGAGGGCCGCCTCGGGGTCAAGATCGACAGCATCACCAAATCGCCCTACCTCGGTCTTTACGAAGTCTTCGCCGAAGGCGAAATCATCTATACCGACGAAAAGGCCAGCGCCTTCATCCTCGGCGCGACACTGGTCGACAGCATGACGATGAAGAACGTCACCCAGGAACGCCTGAGCAAGCTCTCGGCGATCAACTTCTCCGAATTGCCGCTCGAACGCGCGATCAAGCAGGTGCGCGGCAACGGCAAGCGCGTGCTGGTCACATTCGAAGACCCGAACTGCGGCTATTGCAAGAAAATGAACCGCGAACTGAAGCAGCTCGACAACGTCACCATCTACACCTTCCTTTACCCGATCCTGTCGGCGGATTCGCTGGAAAAATCGAAACAGATCTGGTGTTCCTCGAGCCGCGACAAAACCTGGAACGACTGGATTACCGACGGCAAGGCGCCACCCGCGAAAAGCGACTGTGACACTACCGCGATCACGCAGAACCGCGATTACGGGCGCAAGCTGAAAATCTCCGCCGTGCCCACCCTCTTCTTCCAGAGCGGCGAGCGCGTCACCGGCGGCATGCCGATTCCGGCGCTGGATGAAAAAATGACCAATGCCATGAAGAAATAGCCGCTGCCGCCTTGCCTTCCGGAGGGGGGCGCGCCGCGTGGGCGGGGCCCAGCAGACCTCCGAGCGCGCGCGCGGCCGCCGCGGGATCCGGCGCGTCGGCGATCGCCCGCACGACGGCGATGCGGGTCGCGCCGTGGGCGACGGCCTCGGGCGTCGTCTCGCCGTCCAAG
>JAVBTC010000012.1:0-13241 GCA_031556405.1 Rhodocyclaceae bacterium | reverse complement strand
TGCCCTTCGAGAACGAAGAGATCAACGAATGCTGGCTGTCCGACAAGGATCGCTTCTCCTATGAAGCGCTGAACGGCCCGGCGCGCCTGACCAAACCGATGGTGCGCGTCGACGGGCAGTTGCGCGAAGTCGACTGGAACGTCGCGCTCGATTACGTCGCGCACGGCCGGAAGGACATCACCGGCAAGGATGGCGGCGACGCGCTCGGCGTTCTCGCCTCGCCGCATGCCACTCTCGAAGAACTGTATTTGTTGCAGAAACTGGCACGCGGCCTCGGCTGCGGCAATATCGATTTCCGCCTGCGCCGCCGCGATTTCTCCGCCGACGGCAAGCTTGCCGGCATCCCCTGGCTCGGCATGAAGCTCGCCGAAATCGCCGATCTCGATGCGGCGCTGATCGTCGGCGGCTTCCCACGCAAGGAACAGCCGCTGCTGGCGCAACGCCTGCGGCAGGCCGCGAAACAGACGACCAAGGTCAGTTTCCTCGCTGCCGGCGGCGACGACCAGTTGATCGCCACCCACGCGCGGCTCAACGTATCCCCCGCCGACCTGCCCAAAGCGTTGGCCGGCATCGTCAAGGCGGCGGCGACACTGAAAAAAGTACCCGTTCCGGAAGGGCTGGAAGCGCAGGAATTCTGCGACGACTGCCAACGGATCGCGCAAAGCCTGATCGACGGCGAAAAAACCGCGCTGTTCCTCGGCAACATGGCAGAACAGCACCCACAGGCAGCGCTCCTGCATGCGCTGGCGCAGGAACTGGCGAACATTACCGGCGCCCGTTTCGGTTTCCTCGGCGAAGCCGCGAACTCGGTCGGCGCCTGGCTCGCAAGAGCGGTTCCCACTGCCATTCCCAGCGGACGCGACGCGTTCGCGATGCTCGAAGCGCCGCGCAAAGCCTATATCCTTTTCAACGCCGAACCCGAACTCGACTGCCACAACCCGCGTCTGGCGGCCGCCGCCCTGAAACAGGCGGCGCTGACCGTGGCGATCACGTCGTTCAAGGACGGCGCGGTCGCGGAATACGCCGACGCCCTCCTGCCGCTGGCCGCGTTTACCGAAACTTCCGGCACCTTCGTCAATACCGAAGGCCGGGCGCAAAGTTTCAACGGCGTCGCCGCGCCGCCGGGAGAAGCGCGCCCCGGCTGGAAAATTCTGCGCGTGCTGGGCAACCTGCTCGGAATCGCCGGATTCGCGCAGAATTCCAGCGAGGAAGTCCGCGACGAAATCTTCACCTCGGGACCTTTCGTTTCCGGGTTGAGCAATGGCCTCAAGGGTGTCGCACCGAATTTGGCCAACACTCCCGCCGCAACCCAATTGCAGCGCATCGCCGACGTCCCGATCTATTCCGCCGATCCGCTGGTGCGCCGCGCCCCGGCCCTGCAGGCAACGCACGACGCGGTTGCACCCCAGGCGAGAATTCATCCGGCGGCGCTGGAAAAACTGGGCATCGCCGACGGCGCCCAGGTGCGCGTGCGCGAAGCGAACGGAAGCGGCGAAGCCCTGCTCGCCGTCCGCGCCGACGCCACCGTGCCCGCCGGCTGCGTCCGCATCGCCGCCGCGCATCCCGCAAGCGCCGGACTGGGCGACATGTTCGCGACGATCAGCGTGGAGGCCGTGTAATGAACGCACTGCTGCAACCCCTGCAAAGCTTTTTCGGAGCGGACCTGTGGACGCTCATCTGGACGGTGGTGAAAATCTTCGTCATCCTGATCCCGCTGCTGATCGCGGTCGCCTACCTGACGCTCGCCGAGCGCAAGGTCATCGGCTGGATGCAGGTCCGCATCGGCCCGAACCGCGTCGGCTGGTGGGGCATCCTGCAGCCGATCATCGACGGCGTGAAGCTGGTGCTGAAGGAAGTCATCATTCCTTCCGGCGCCAGCAAGGGACTGTTCCTGCTCGCGCCGATGCTTGCCTTTGCGCCCGCGCTTGCCGCCTGGGCGGTGATTCCCTTCACCGACACCCTGGTGCTCGCCAATATCGACGCCAGCCTGCTCTATATCATGGCCATCACCTCGATGGGGGTGTACGGCATCGCCATCGCCGGCTGGTCTTCCAACTCGAAATACGCGTTCCTCGGCAGCCTGCGCTCGGTGGCGCAGATCATCTCCTACGAACTGGCGATGGGCTTCGCGCTGATGACCGTGGTCATGGTATCGAACAGCCTCAACCTGGTCGAAATCGTCAACGGCCAAAACAAAGGCATGTTCGCCAACATGGGACTGACCTTCCTCTCCTGGAACTGGCTGTCCCTGTTGCCGATGTTCGTCGTCTATCTCGTTTCCGGCGTCGCGGAAACGAACCGGGCGCCGTTCGACATGGCCGAAGGCGAATCCGAACTGGTCGCCGGCTTCCACGTCGAGTATTCCGGCATGGCCTTCGCCGTCTTCTTCCTCGCCGAATACGCGAACATGATCCTGATCTCGGCGCTGGTATCGCTGCTCTTCCTCGGCGGCTGGCTCTCGCCGGTGGGATTCCTGCCCGACGGCATCCTCTGGATGTTCGCCAAGATGTCCTGCATCCTGCTGTTCTTCCTCTGGATCCGCGCCACGTTCCCGCGCTACCGCTACGATCAGGTGATGCGCCTGGGCTGGAAAGTGTTCATTCCCGTCTGCCTGATCTGGATCACCGTCGTCGGCGTCTGGATGATGTCGCCATTGAGCATCTGGAAGTGAGTTGAATTATGGGCGCCATAAAAGATCTTTTCAGCAGCCTGTTCCTGAAGGAACTTCTGAAGGGCATGTCGGTCACCGGGCGGTACCTGTTCTCCCGGAAGATCACCGTTCTCTACCCGGAAGAAAAAACGCCGCAGAGTTTCCGTTTCCGCGGCCTGCACGCGCTGCGCCGCTATCCGAACGGCGAGGAACGCTGCATCTCGTGCAAACTGTGCGAGGCCGTCTGCCCGGCGATGGCGATCACGATCGAATCGAGCCAGCGCGAGGATGGTTCGCGTCGCACATCGCGCTACGATATCGACCTGACCAAATGCATCTTCTGCGGTTTCTGTGAAGAAGCCTGTCCGGTCGACGCCATCGTCGAAACCCGCATCTTCGAATACCACGGCGAACAGCGCGGCGACCTCTACTACACCACGCAAATGCTGCTCGCCAACGGTGACCGCTACGAAGCGCAAATCGCCGCCGACCGCGCCGCGGACGCGAAATACCGCTGACAGGACCGCACATGGAATTCAAAACGCTCGTTTTCTACTTCCTATCCATCATCCTGCTGTTCGCCGCGTTGCGGGTGATCACGGCGCGCAACCCGGTACACGCCGCGCTGTTCCTGATCCTCTCCTTCTTCTCGGCGGGCTGTATCTGGGCCTTGCTGCAGGCGGAATTCCTCGCCATCGCGATCGTGCTCATCTACGTCGGCGCGGTGATGGTGCTTTTCCTCTTCGTCGTGATGATGCTCAACATCAACATCGACCGCCTGCGCGAGGGTTTCTGGCGCTATCTGCCGGTGGGCGCGCTGGTCGGAATCCTGATGGTGCTCGAAATGGCCTTCATCCTCGGCGGCGACTATTTCAGCAAATTCCAGTCCCAGGCGCCGCAGGTGGCGGCAGGCTATTCGAACGCCAAGGAAGTGGGACGCCTGATCTATACCGATTTCGTCTATCCGTTCGAACTCGCTTCGGTCGTGCTGCTCGTCGCCATCATCGCGGCGATTGCGATTGCCTACCGCGGACCGAAGAAAACGAAGTACACCCCGCCCGGCGAGCAATTACAGGTGCGTGCCAAAGACCGCCTGCGCGTGCTGAAGATGCAGGCTGAGAAAGACGATTGAGAGACGATTGAAAGACGACTCGTACTGAACCGGAACGCAAACCGAAACACGCATTTACGAATACAGGGAGACAAATGCTCACACTGTCCCATTTTCTGATCCTGGGCGCGATTATTTTTGCGATCGGCATCGTCGGTATTTTTCTCAACCGGAAAAACCTGATCATCCTGCTGATGGCGAGTGAACTGATACTGCTCGCCGTAAACATGAACTTCGTCGCGTTTTCCCATTATCTGGGCGATCTCTCGGGTCAGGTATTCGTGTTCTTCATTCTTGCCGTGGCCGCCGCCGAAGCCGCGATCGGCCTGGCGATCCTGGTCGTGCTTTTCCGTAACCTGAAGACGATCCACGTCGACGACCTCGACAGCCTGAAAGGTTGACCCCATGAAGAGCCTCTACCTGCTGATTCCGCTCGCACCGCTCATCGGCGCCATCGTCGCCGGCCTCTTCTGCCGCGTGATTCCGCGCTGGGTCGCGCATACCGTCACCATCGCCGGCGTGGCGATCGCGTTCCTTCTTTCCTGCATCGTCTTCAAGGATGTGCTCGCCGGCAACACATTCAACGGCCCCGTCTACCAATGGCTCGCGGTGACCACGAGCACGGGCGACTACCGCTTCGAAGTCGGCTTCCTGATCGATTCGCTGACCGCGACGATGATGCTCGTGGTGACCTTCGTCTCGCTGATGGTGCATATCTACACCATCGGCTACATGAGCGATGATCCCGGCTACAACCGTTTTTTCAGCTACATCTCGCTGTTTACGTTCTCGATGCTGATGCTCGTGATGAGCAACAACTTCGTGCAGCTTTTCTTCGGCTGGGAAGCCGTCGGGCTGGTTTCCTACCTGCTGATCGGTTTCTGGTACGACCGTCCCAGCGCGATTTTCGCCAACCTGAAAGCCTTCCTGGTCAACCGCGTCGGCGATTTCGGCTTCCTGCTCGGTATCGGGCTGGTGCTGGCCTACTTCGGCTCGCTCGATTACGCCACCGTCTTCGCCAAGGCGCCGCAACTGGCGCAAACGCAGATTTCGCTGTTCTCCGGCGCATCGGGCGTCGTTTCGCTGATGAGCGCTATCTGCATCCTCCTCTTCATCGGCGCGATGGGGAAATCGGCGCAGGTGCCGCTGCACGTCTGGCTGCCGGATTCGATGGAAGGTCCGACCCCGATCTCGGCGCTGATCCACGCCGCGACGATGGTGACGGCGGGCATCTTCATGGTCGCGCGGATGTCGCCGCTGTTCGAGCTCTCCACCACGGCGCTGTCCTTCGTCATCGTCATCGGCGCCATCACCGCGCTCTTCATGGGCTTTCTCGGCATCGTGCAGAACGACATCAAGCGTGTGGTCGCCTACTCGACGCTTTCGCAACTCGGCTACATGACCGTCGCGCTCGGCGCCTCGGCCTATTCGGTGGCGATCTTCCACCTGATGACGCACGCCTTCTTCAAGGCGCTGCTCTTCCTCGCCGCCGGTTCCGTAATCATCGGCCTGCACCACGACCAGGACATCCGCAACATGGGCGGCCTGCGCAAGTACATGCCGATCACCTGGATCACCTCGCTGATCGGTTCGCTGGCGCTGATCGGAACGCCGCTCTTTGCCGGCTTCTATTCCAAGGATCTGATCATCGAAGCGGTCGGCGCGAGCAACGTCCCGGGGGCAGGATTCGCGTACTTCGCGGTGCTGGCCGGCGTCTTCGTTACCGCGTTCTACTCGTTCCGGATGTATTTCCTCGTCTTCCACGGCAAGGAACGCTTCGGCACCGCACATGACCATCATGACGGCCACGATGGCCATGGCGATGAACACCACCACGGCCTCGCGCCGGGACAAAAACCACACGAATCGCCGCTGGTGGTTACGCTGCCGCTGATCGCGCTGGCAATTCCGTCGGTCATCATCGGCTTCCTCACGATCGAGCCGATGATCGGCAACTACTTCGGCAAGGCCATCCTGGTCGATCCAACGCACCCGGCGATGGCCGAGTTGCAGGAAAAATTCCACGGCGCCGCCGCAATGGCGCTGCACGGCCTGATGACCGCACCGTTCTGGCTGGCGCTGGCCGGCGTCGTCCTGGCCTGGTACTTCTACCTCAAGCGCCCGGACATCCCGGCCGCGCTGAAGGAACGTTTCTCCGGACTCTATACGCTGCTGGACAACAAATATTATTTCGACCGTTTCAACGAAATCGTCTTCGCCGGCGGCGCGCGGCTGATCGGCAAGGGATTGTGGCGCGGCGGCGACGTCGCGGTGCTCGACGGCGTCGTCGTCAACGGATCGGCGCGGCTGGTCGGCTGGATCTCCCGGCTGGCACGGCGTCTGCAGACCGGATACCTCTACACCTATGCCTTTACGATGATCATCGGCGTTTTCGCGCTCCTGAGCCTGTGGCTGAAACGTCTGGGTTAGAAAGAACAATTTATGACTGGAACCCCGCTTCTTTCCCTCGCCATCTGGATTCCCATCGTCGCCGGCCTGATCGTGCTGGCGACGGGATCGGACCGTAACGCGCCGCTGGCGCGGATGATCTCGCTCGTCGGCGCGATCCTCGGCTTTCTCGTCACGATTCCGCTGTATACCGGCTTCGATACCCGGACGAGCGCGATGCAGTTCGTCGAAAAGATCCAGTGGAGCTCGCTTTTCGACATCTACTACCACCTCGGCGTCGACGGCATGTCGGTGCTGTTCCTGCTGCTGAACAGCTTCATCACCATCATCGTCGTACTTGCCGGCTGGAAGGTCATCACCGAGAAAATCGCGCAGTACAACGCCGCCTTCCTGATCATGTCGGGGCTGATGAACGGCATCTTCTCCGCGCTCGACGGAATGCTCTTCTACGTTTTCTTTGAAGCCTCGCTGATTCCGCTCTATCTCATCATCGGCATCTGGGGCGGGCCGCGCCGGGTTTACGCGGCGTTCAAGTTCTTCCTCTATACGCTGGCCGGCTCGCTGCTGTTCCTGATCGCGCTGATCTACCTCTACAGCCAGGGCGGCACCTTCGATATCCTCGCCTGGCAGCGACTGCCGCTGTCGCTCTCGGCACAGACCTGGATTTTCTTCGCCTTCCTCGCCGCCTTCGCGGTCAAGGTACCGATGTGGCCGGTGCATACCTGGCTGCCGGACGCGCACGTCGAAGCGCCGACCGGCGGTTCCATCGTTCTGGCCGCGATCGCGCTGAAGCTCGGCGCCTACGGTTTCCTGCGCTTCTCGCTGCCGATCGCCCCGGATGCGGTGCATGCCTATTCGGGGCTGATCATCGCGCTGTCGCTGATCGCCGTCGTCTACATCGGCTTCGTCGCGCTGGTGCAGGCCGACATGAAGAAACTGGTCGCCTATTCGTCGATCTCGCACATGGGCTTCGTCACGCTCGGCTTCTTCATGCTGAACGCCATCGGTTTCGAGGGCGCCATCGTGCAGATGATCTCGCACGGCTTCGTCTCCGGCGCGATGTTCTTCTGCATCGGCGTCATGTACGACCGCGTGCACAGCCGCGACATCGCCGACTACGGTGGTGTCGTCAACACGATGCCGAAATTCGCCGCCTTCTTCATGCTGTTTTCGATGGCCAACGCCGGCCTGCCCGCCACGTCGGGCTTCGTCGGCGAATTCATGGTGATTCTCGGCGCCGTGAAATTCAATTTCTGGGTTGCCTTCGCCGCCGCGCTGACGCTGATCCTCGGCGCCGCCTACACCCTGTGGATGTACAAGCGCGTGGTCTTCGGCGCCGTCGCCAACAAGCATGTCGCCGAGCTGACCGACGTCACCGCGCGCGAATTCCTGATCCTTGCGCTCCTGGCCGCCGCCGTGCTGTTCATGGGCCTTTATCCGCTGCCGTTTACCGAAGTCATGCACGTTTCGGTGGACAACCTGCTGCAGCATGTCGCCACGAGCAAAATTCCCTAAAACGGATACCCTATGACGCTTGCTGAAATGAATTTCAAGCTGCCGGCACTGTTCCCGGCAAGCGCGGAGCTGTTCCTCCTGACGATGGCCTGCGCGATCCTGCTGATCGATCTGTTCGTCAAGGACAGGGAACGCATGCTGACCTTTGTGCTGTCGCTGTTCACGCTGGTCGTCTGCGCCGCGCTCACCGTCGGGTTCAGCCTGGACGGCGGCGGCGCGCCCATCCAGACGTTCAGCGGCATGTTCGTTTCCGACCTCTTCGGCGCCTTCCTCAAGCTGGCGCTCTACATCACCGTCTGCGTCGTGCTTTTCTACTCGCGCACCTACATGCTCGAACGCGCGCCAAAGGCCAAGGGCGAATTCTATGCGCTGGTGCTGTTCGCGACGCTGGGCATGATGGTGATGATTTCCGCCAATCATTTCCTCGTCGTCTATCTCGGCCTCGAAATCCTGTCGCTGTCGCTCTACGCGATGGTCGCGCTGCAACGCGATTCGGTGCGCGCCACCGAGGCGGCGATGAAATATTTCATCCTCGGCGCGCTCGCGTCCGGCCTGTTGCTCTACGGCATGTCGATGATCTACGGCGCCACCGGCAGCCTCGACATCGCCCGCGTCGCCGATGCGCTGAAAAACCCCTCGGTTCTGGGCGATGCAGGAAATCTGCTGGCGCAGAGCGGATTGACCAACACCATGCACGATGCCGCTGTCGCCGCGAACGCCGCCGCCGACGGCAACAAGCTGGTTCTGGTCCTGGGCTTGGTATTCCTCGTCGCCGGGCTGGCGTTCAAACTCGGCGTCGTACCGTTCCACATGTGGATCCCCGACGTCTATCACGGCGCGCCCACCGGCGTCACGCTCTTCATCGGCAGCGCCCCGAAACTGGCCGCTTTCGCCATCGTCATGCGCCTGCTGGTCGGCGGTCTTTCCAGCCTTGCCGGCGACTGGCAGCAGATGCTGATCATCCTCGCCGTGCTGTCGATGGCCGTCGGCAACCTCGCCGCCATCGCACAGACCAATCTGAAACGGATGCTTGCCTATTCGACCATCTCGCACATGGGTTTCATGCTGCTCGGCCTCGTTTCCGCCGTCGGCGCCGGCGTGGACGACGCGTCGCTGAAAGCCTACAGCGCCTCGATGTTCTATGTCATTACCTATGTCATCACCAGCGCCGGCGCCTTCGGCATGATCCTGCTGCTTTCCCGCTCCGGCTTCGAATCCGAGGAACTCAACGATTTCAAGGGCCTGAACAAGCGCAGCCCGTGGTTCGCGGCGATCATGATGATGCTGATGTTCTCGATGGCCGGCATTCCGTTCTTCGTCGGCTTCTTCGCCAAGTTTGCCGTTCTCCGGGCCGTCGTCGAAGCCGGGCAGATCTGGCTGGCGATCGTCGCCATCGTCTTCTCGCTGATCGGCGCCTTCTACTATCTGCGCGTGATCAAACTGATGTATTTCGATGCGCCGGAAGACACGACGCCGATCCTGGTGCCGAACGAAATCCGCTTTCTGATGTCGCTCAATGGACTCGCCGTGGCCTTTTTCGGCCTGTTTCCTCAGACATTGATGACGATGTGTTTCATGACGCTGAAGCTTTCCCTGTAAAACGTTTTGGAGCATCTTTCTAAATCAGGGAATTAATTTCGTCGTCTACATAGCTACCATAAACGAATTAAATTTCATTTATTTAGAAAAACATACCATTTGCCGCTGTTTTCCGGCATGAACGATAGACCCATGTCCGCATGGGTCTTTTCTTTTGCTCTTTTGCTGTATCACAGCGAATCGCATGAAAACCCGGCAATTTTCGGAAATCGCTATCATGCCGAAAAGCCGAAGATGCCCGGAAGAAAGGTTACACGATGCCCTCAAATTCCTCTGTCCCGCCGGAAACACTCCCTTCCCATTCTTCTCTCGAAGAAACAACGCTGGAGAGCCGCGAAGCATTCCGTGGCCGCCTGCTCGACATCCGCGTCGACCGCGTTCGCCTTCCCGATGGAGAAGAAGGTGTGCGCGAATACATCCGCCATCCCGGCGCCGTGGTCATCATTCCCGTGCTCGCTTCGGGCGCTTTACTGTTCGAACGCCAGTACCGCTATCCCTTGCGCAATACATTCATCGAACTGCCGGCGGGAAAAATCGATCCCGGCGAGGATATTCTCGTCACCGCGCAGCGCGAGCTTCTGGAAGAAACCGGACATCGCGCTTCCGGCTGGCGCTATCTCGGCGTCATGCACCCCTGTATCGGCTACTCGAACGAACGGATCGAAATTTTTCTCGCCCGCGACCTCGTCCGCGTATCGAAGCCGCAACTCGACGCGGGAGAGTTTCTCGATATTTTCGAACTGCCGCTGGATGACGCGCTGGCCGCCGTGCGAAACGGCTCCATCACCGATGCAAAGACCATTACCGCGCTTTTCTGGGCAGAAAAGATTCTGCGTGGGGAGTGGGTGGATTAATACTTTTGGTGGATTAATACTTTTACGAGATTCGCAGCGAATCCCGGAGTATCTTTTCACGCGGACAAGATGCGATAACGTGCGCGGTGTCGATAACCGCACTACAAAGCCAAAACCGGCGAAACGAAGCCCTCGTCATGCAGCGGATGCGCCGACAGCCCGCGCGCGCACCAGGCCCGCGCACCGGCGGGAAGTTCCACGGATGCCGTGAAAAGCTCGCGCAAAACCGCGCGCGCGGCCGTTTCGGTCGACAGTTCGGCGAAAATGCAGGCGCCGGAACCCGTCATGCGTATCGCGCACGCGGCTTTCGACTTCATTGCCGCATCCGCCGCCGCTTTGACGTCCTCCCTTTCGTCCTCTCCTTCGTTTTCCCTCCGCACCCGCGCTGCGGCCGTCCGCACGGCACGCGTCAAAGCGGCAAGGCAGGCGGCGATCTGTGGATAACGGGCGACGGCCACCGCCTGCAAATCGTTGCGGCCAAAAAGCGCTGTCCGGAAATCACCGTCCGGGCCAATGAACTTTTCCCCCGGATCACGCTTTTCCAGATCCCATTTTTCCGCCTCCTCCCCTTCAATCGCAGCGATTGGCGAAGTATCGCGCTTCAATTCGGGCGCACGGAAAATCTCGACGGTCGGAACCACGACACCGGGGGCGACGACGACATACCAGGCCAGTGGCAGATCAAGCGGCGTTAATTCTTCACCGATCCCCGAGGCGAAGGCATTGCGCCCGGAAACGAACACCGGCACGTCGGCACCGAGTCCGAGGCCGATTTCGCGCAGCGTCGCATTGGAAAAACCGAGCCGCCACAGCCGGTTCAGCGCCAGCAGCACGGTAGCAGCATCCGAACTGCCCCCGCCCAGACCGCCTCCCTGCGGCAAATGCTTTTCCAGGTCGATCGTAACGCCGCAGGGAACCGGGAGTCCCGTCCCGCCCGCAATGTCACGCAGGCGGCGGGCGGCACGGAGGGTAAGATCGCTCTCTTCGCTCACACCCGGCAATGCGCGCGCGCGCGCTATCGCCCCATCGTCGCGAGGGATGAACCGCAAGCGGTCACTACCGCCGTCATATCGGTCATTAGGCTCGATATCAATGAAGCGGAAAACGGTTTGCAGCAAATGGTAGCCGTCGTCGCGACGGCCGATAACGTGCAAAAAGAGATTGAGTTTCGCCGGCGCCGGCCAGACCCGCTGCCATAGTGGATCTTCGCCGACGATCGGAGATGTCATGACCCTGCCACAATCCGGTGATAGTTTCATTCGGAAAAAACGCGCAATTTCCGGATCAGGATCCCGATCCTGATACTTGCGCCGGCGGGATAAACGTTTCCGGCGGAGAAGGAACGAACAGGCGCTGGCGAAACGCTTTCGGGTCGGGGCGGGTATCCCAGGATTCGATCACGAGGCGCAATTCGAGTCCGTCTTGCGCCGTCGCCTCGATCCGCCGCGGCAATCCGTCGGGAAGATCGTCGGCATACTCGTATGCGACGGTCCAGCCGGCACGTCTGATGACCCGGGGGCGTCCGGCGCTGTCGACTTCCGTCTTGTCGCCGCTCTGCGACCGCCCAAGCATCAGGCGCGGCAGCGCCCGCAGCGGCAACGGATAACCGAGGATGTCGCGCAGCAGGCGCTCCGGGTCGGAATCGGCATAGTGTTTTCCGTCGGAAGTATTGATGTAAGCGCCTTTGGGGGTGGCAATGAGTTCCGCCATTCCCTGCCCCATCGGGCTGGAAAGAAGCAGTGCATCTCCCCCCTCTCCGCTGCCTCCATTGCCTCCATTGCCACCACCACTGCCAACAGCGCCATTTCCCCCCGCTTCAAAATGTTGCCAGCTCAAGCGGCCGGAAGCGCCGTCCCGCTCGCCCTCCTTGCCGCTTTGCAACGCAAAGCGGCCTTCCACCGCAAAATCGCGCACGGTTGCCCGTGCCACAGGCGGCAGCACGCCTTCCTGTGGAGGAGGCGTATGTACGCACGCGGTAAGCAACGCGAACAGCGGCAGGAACAAGGAGATGAACAGACGGCGGCACATGCCTTTCCGGGAAATTTCGCAGCCGGCGGCATTTCCCGGCGCTGCGGCACGGAAACGGGCACCGGTACGCGGCGTGATGGAAAATTCCGGCTTCAAGGCACGAATTTTTTCTGCACGTCAAGCAGCATTTCGTTCTGCGGCGCTTTTTCCAGCGCCTCGCGCCACACATTTCGCGCCTCGTCGCGACGGTCGCGCATCCACAGGACTTCGCCGAGGTGCGCGGCAATTTCCGCGTCGGGGCGAAGCTTATAGGCATCGCTCAAATATTTTTCCGCGTTTTCCATATCGCCGCGGCGGTAATACACCCAGCCCATGCTGTCCATGATGAACGGGTCCTGCGGCGCCAGTTCGAGCGCCTTTGCAATCAGCGTCTGCGCCTCGTCAAGGCGGATGCCCTGATCGGCGAAGGTATAGCCCAGCGCGTTATAGGCGTGCGCGTTGTCCGGCTGGAGCACAATCACGCGCCGCAGATAGGTTTCGAGCACATCGAAACGCCCGACCTTCTCCGCCAACAGAGCGGTGTCGTAAAGCAATTCCGGCCGGTCCGGCTCCTCCTTGATCGCGTCCTGAAGCAATGCAAACGCCTCGTCGTTACGTTTTGCCTCGCGCAACAACTGCGCCTGCGCCACGATGAAGGCGATTTTTCCGGGCGCATAGCGCGCGGCGGCGTCCTTCAGCAAGGTCTGCGCGTCATCGAGTTTGCCCCGGGCCGCGAGAATCACAGCGCGCCGCACCTGGGCCGCGACATAGTAATCGCCAAGTCCGACCTGGGCGTATTCCTCCAATGCCACCTCGGGCTGTTTACCCTCTTCGGCAATCTGGCCCAGATAAAAATGCGCCGTGCTCGGCTGGGCAAAGTCGGTGGACAGCAGGCGCTGCAACAGCTTTTGCGCCGTCTCATTGTCGTTCTGCTGCAGCGCGAGAATAGCGACGGGATAAATGATTTCCGGATTATCGGGATTTTTGTCGAGCAGTATCTCGAACTGTTTGCGCGCCCGGTCATACTGTTTATCGGTAATGTACAGGCGTGCCAGATGCATGCGCACGTCGGTTGCGTCCGGATTGTTGTCGAGGA
>JAVBTC010000022.1:0-9958 GCA_031556405.1 Rhodocyclaceae bacterium | reverse complement strand
GTTGGCCAGCGCCGAAATGTCGCTGACGATCGACGAAATGCGCGGCTCGGCCTGATCGCGCCAGATTTCCTGCGCGGTCAGGCGCTGTTCGTGATCGCGCAGGTTCGGCAGGCGGTCGCGGGCCTGCATCTCGATCCGCTCCAACCGCCGGCGGCTTTCACCAGGTGCCGGCGGATCGTTTCGGTCACCGCTTGGCTCACCTCCGGCTGCAGCGCGCCGCCGGCGCTGATCGGCAGAAACGGCCGCGCCGGAATCTCGATATCGTGCGCGGCCACTTCAAACCAACGCGAAAGTGCATGCTTGTCTTTGTTCCTGGCGAACGACAATCCCAGGCCGCCGAATTGCGCTGTGCGTTTCAGGTTGCCCTTTTTGTCGGCCTTGTGCCGCACCTGCTTGCTGTAGGCCGGCCGCTTGATCGTGCCGCCATGCTGGTGGATGCCGGCATAAATTTTATTCGTGCCGACGATGGCCTCTGTCGCGGTGTGCCGGGCACTGATCGATGAGGCGAGCTGCGCAGTATCCTGCAGCACCATGCCGCCCTAGCGTCGCTTCGACGGATTTTGGAGCGCCGGCCAACGCGGCCGGCCCTGCGCCTGGAAGTTGCGCTCGGTTTCGGCAAGCAAGGTTCCGGCGATCGATCGCATCGCCGGCGTCAGGTCGGCGGCCGCTCCGGCCAGGCGTTTGAGCGCCTCCTGCAGCGCCGTGTCGTCGATGGTGGCTTTGATTTGCATGGTCAGGCTCCGGGGTTATAGCTCCAGCCGACGTCGGGCGAGACGATCACACGCCGGCGCGTTACCGGGTCGATTGCCGCATAGGTGGCGACCTCGCGTGTTTCGCCGCTGCGCGCGGAGAGCAACTTTGCGTGCTGCCGAGATTGCCCTCGGACTGCTCGGGCCGCAGCCCCAGCGCCGTGACTTCGTCGTCGGTCAGGGTTTCAACGCGGCATCTGCACCTCCATCCATTGGGCGGATAGAAGCTTTGCCAGAACGGATCATCGCAGCGGAATACCTTGCCGTGCAGCGCCCGATGGCTGGCGCGGGTGCGGCCGTCCATCACGGCGACGTAACGCCACCATGGCCGATCGTCGGCGTTCGCTTAAATCACATCCCGTAATTCTGCATAATTTCCCGGTTCTTCCCGGAATTATCTTGCGTCACCCCTAGTATTTATCTCAACTCCGTTCAACAGGCGGCAATGACAACTTTGTCGCTGGTGCCGTTTGTCGATCTACGGCTAATTCGCCCGACCTTGCAGCAACTGGTCGCCGCCGGCGCCTTGACCGCCGCGCGCGCCGAGGAGATCGAGACGGCCACGATCACGCCGATCGAGCGGCCGCTGGTGTAGAGACAGCGACCGGGCACGTGTTGGAGCACGTGCCCGGCCAGCGAACCCGCAGAAGGAACCTGCGAGCCAACCCAAGGCTGCCTGCCAATGGCCATCGGCAGGAAAAGCCTAACAAATTTTCAGTTTTTGAAAAAGGCTTGCAAAAGTGATGCAGAAAAAGAAGGTGTTGTCTGATAAACAGCCGGGTAAAAACGGCTATGTCTATAAGCGTTTGTATGGCGTCATTGTTCGTTGTGCCAATGAGGCTGAACAGGAGCGCATTTATTTAGCCTTGCGTGCCCAAGGGTATTCCTGTCGCGTGGTGGTCGCATGAAGCTCACAGTCCGTAACCGTTGCCCCGATTTCGATAGTTATCGTGCCGCGCGCACGCAATCACTGTTTAACGTCGAGAGTGCTGCCGAGTTCAATCTGGATGTCGAGCTGCCGATCGATGGCCAGGACTGGCAAATCGGCCTCATTGTCGGCCCGTCCGGTAGCGGAAAATCCAGTATCGGCCGGACGCTCTGGCCGGGCACCGAGTATCGTCCTGACTGGCCCGAGGATCATCCGATTGTCGATGCTATCGGCGCGGGCGTTCCATACGACAGCGTTACCGCTGCTCTGGTAGCTGTCGGCTTGGGTAGTGTCCCGGCATGGCTGCGGCCATATCGTGTGCTATCGACGGACGAGCAATTTCGCGCCAATCTTGCGCATCTTCTATGTGCTGCTCCGGCGCGCGCCATTGTGGATGAATTCACGTCAGTCGTTGATCGACAGGTCGCTCGTGTCGGCGCTGAAGCATTCGGCAAGGCATGGCGCCGCACTGCGGGACAGATTGTGCTGCTCTCCTGTCACTACGACATCATTGACTGGCTCCGGCCAGATTGGATATACGACACGGCGACAGGAAATTTTACTCGGGGGTGTCTTCGATACCGACCGGCGCAACCCCTCAAAATCTACGAAACCGATTGGCGTTTCTGGCCGTTGTTTCAGCCACATCACTATTTGACGCTGCCGCATATGATCGCTGCGACCAATTACGTGGGGTTTATTGATAATCAACCTGTCGCGCATGTTGCATTCACAACAAGGCCAGGTTTGATCGAAGCACGTGCGGCACGGCTGGTAGTATTGCCTGACTGGCAAGGGATAGGTATCGGAGGTAAGTTCCTGGACGCCGTTTGTCGTGCCTGGTTGCAGGGCCGGAATCGTTACAAGCTGCCGCTACGCACTCTGTTCAATACGTCGCATCCGGGGTTGGCGGCAGCATTGCGCCGTAATCCGCGCTGGACGCAAATTTCCGCTCGCCTTTTTGGCGAGGACAAGCAGCGTAGCCATGTATCTTTAAGCCGCGCAATGTCAAAAAATGCTGCAGGATACGGAGGACATTTCCGGGCAGTTCAAGGGTTCCGCTATCTTGGAGATGAGGCAGGATAGATTGAGATTCGTAATTAATTTTCAGTATGTGCAACAATTTCCAACCTCAATTTATCTCACGTCTGGCGCGAAATTTATCGCGCGCGGCTTCAGGCACAGCCAGGCGGTTTTGAGCGCCAATGCGGTGATCAGCTTCGCCCCGCCCAATTTGCGGCCCATCTCGACCGCCAGCGCCATTTCCTCGTCGGTGACGAGCCGGGATTCTACGGTCGTCTTGATCTTCTCGATCCCGTCGAATGGATTGACCTTCAGCCGACCGCGGCGGACGTGGAATTCCAAAATGGTCCGCATGAGTGAAATTTCCTTGTTCCCCTTCGCCGGCCGCTCGGTTTTACGGCAGGCGTCCAGGTAGGCATATCCGTCTGGCCGTTCGAGATCGGCGCCGCGCATGTGGCCGAATGCCTTTTTCAGCATGGCAGCTTCGCGGCGGTTTTCCGTCAGCGTGGATTCCGCGCGGCGGTCTTCAGAGGTCAGCGGCAGAGATTCTTGGTGCCGGAACCAATCATCGATCCAAGCGGCAATGGTATCTTCCGGTGGCGGGCCGTCCCGGAGCTTCATGGCACGCTCGATCGCGTCCCGGCGCAGCGCGGCGACCTTCGCCTTGTCGCCCACCGGGCATTTCAGCCGAAACACCCAAGTGCCATCAGGTTGTTTGTACCCGATGGAGTAAGTGCGGATGCAGTACCGCTCATAAACTCGGTAGGGCAGGCCGTCAGGATCAGAGCGTTTCCGGTTCATTTTTGCTCCAGGAAATCGAGGCGCGGGCGCGAGCGCCGGGTATCGGTAGCCGACTGTACTGGCAATTGGGGCAGCAGAAATCTACGGGGCCCCCGCAAAAGGGGCAGGGCGCGAGGCGTTCAATTGACATGCTCATGCGTGTGGCTCCTTCGCGGTTTCGAGATTGGAAAGTGCTGCATCAATGATTGACGATATGTCCATTCACACTGAGCGACAGCGGTTTCCGTAACATCCCCCGGAATCACGGCGAGAATGCAGGCGCGCAACCGGCGCGATCCCTGGTTTGCCACCAGTTCGTAAATCTCACGCGGATCTTTCAGGGGGTATTCGCCTTCTCGCGTTGATGTTCTGAATCGATGCCATAAGATGGCTAGGCTGAGACTTGATTTCCTGCTTTCTCGCTTCAAGTTTTGCGAGTTCGGCTTCAAGCCGTTCGAGCGCATCAGCATCCCCGCGCATGATTGGCCTCAGGTCTGAGCGTAGATTACGCAAAGCAGCATCCATCCCACGCTTTTTAAAATCACTGATTTCCTGTATTCGACGACTGGCTATTTCATTCAATTTCTCGGCGCGTCGCGTTGGAAAATTCGCTGGTCCAACAATGAAAGACGAGGCACAGCGAGAATTGCTTTCCAGCCAGGCGCGATAGCGTGAGACGCTGCCAGCACGGTAACGCTTGAATTCCGTTTCAAGCATGTCGACGGTTCCGCCGGTTTCTGCTTCTTTCCGCATGTGCTCATAGTCCGCCGCCATCCCGTTTGCGTAATCGTTTCGAGCGCGCTCCCCCAGCTTTTCTGGATAATGGCTGGTGTTAGAAAACGCCCGCACCGCGAGATCAAGCGGAATGTCGTCGAGAAAATCTTCTGCTTTCATTTATGCCAATCCTTCTGCAACATCCCGCAGATATTCATGGGCGCGTTTCTTCGCCAGAATTCCGAATTCCGCCGCATCATCGGCGCGGAATGCGGAGAGAATTTCCGAGTGCCGGTGCAGACTTTCGGTGATTGCCTCGATTAAGGAGCCATCGTCGGCCAGCAACTCTTGAAAATTGGCTTCTGTGCGCTCTTCCAGCGTTTCTGCGTTGCGCTCCAAGGGCGTTCCCGTTACATCTACCGGCAGTCCGGCAGAAGGAAAATTCTCTCTGGTACGCACTCCGGCAGCACAGATATCGGGTGGATCGAAATCAGGGACGACAGCGGCGCCGGGACGGGGAAACTCGTTCCCCCGTCCGTGGAGGCGATCCGGGCACAGTTGTTCACGGAAGTCTCGGATATGCGGCGCCGGGTGGAGGGAGGCGGAATCGTGCTCCCCAGCGGCGCCGTGATCCTGACCGGGCTGGACGACCAGAACCGCGTCTCCGCCGCGCTCGCCAGCATGGAGCGTTTCAACATCGACGCCATCGATTTCAAGGCGGCAAGCGGCTGGGTAAAGCTCACCGTCGCCGAACTGGCCGGAATCGGCGCGGCGATTGCCGCGCACGTGCAGAACTGTTTCTCGGCGGAACGGAGGCACCACGAGGCGATTGCGGCGCAAATCGACCTCGATGCGCTGGCCGGTTACGATACTTCCCAGGGCTGGCCCGGAAACGAAGCGTGGAAGGGAACGCAAAACGGAGAGGAATCCGCATGAGGCGCTGGCGGTGGAATCTGCTGCTGGCGCCGCTGCTCAACGCGGCGTTGCAGCCGGCGACCCGGACGAGACGCTATTATCTAATTTGGTTTGCAAAGAGCGAATCACAGGCTGCCTGAATAGGACTTATTTTCTCTCCGACCCCGATAAGCTGGTGTCGTCGGTGATTTCGACCTGCCCAGGCAGGATTTTTTGACAGTAACCTTCAGCACTCCCGCATTCGCGCGTTGTCCAAATTTTTCCGTCCCTGTCCAGAATTACAAGTTTTTCCGGCAACCGTACCGAATACCGCACCGGACTCCAAAATATACGAATAATGGGCCATCGTTTGATTTGCGGAGAGAACCCCGGATATTCTTTTCTCAATTCGCCGAGATTTGCATATTTATTTCTGTATGCATAGCGAATCACATTCTGAATAAAATGGTCTGCATTTATAACGTCGTTAGTACCGGAAGAGCACATATACCCTACGCAGCGTATCGGCTTGATGCTGACACACCTGCCGAGTATTAACGTTTTTTTGACGACGATCTCAGCACCTTGTTGTAGTGCCCACAATTTGTCGTCCTCTATCGGACATGTGTCTATTTCTCCACCACTTTCTGGAACTATATAGGCTAGTGAATTGGCTGATTTGACGAAGTGGTGAACGTGGGCATCCATTTCCTCTGTCAGGAGCATGCCTTCAAGGGCTAGCAGGCACAGACCGATTACCACGAGGATGACAAGGACGATAAGGCTACGCAACATGTGATTCGTGTAATGGAGTGGCGATCTAGAATCTAACATTGGATGATGTGCCTGGTATTTTCGGGCCAAGAGTTGAGTTGGTTTTCGGCACCTGAAAGGCCGGAGACCTCCCCTGAAACCCGCGCCTGCAAAGCGAACTTGCCGGACGGAATATTGCCGAGAGCCATGTGAGGTCGACTCTCATTGTAATTCCGTCGCCAGTTAATTCCGTCGCCAGTGCCCAATGATTTTTTGGGCATGGTTGATCGACTCGAACCAATGGACGTTCAGACACTCGTCCCGTAGCGGGCTGTTGAAAGTCTCTGTGAAAGCGTTGTCGGTCGGCTTCCCAGAGTGCCGGTGGCTCGACCGGGTCGCCCCGGCTATTGCGAAAAAGCATCGAACGGGACAGGGGCGGGCGCAGCTTGTAGGCTTCAAATATCAGGCAGAGACGGAAATACCATCGTCGATATATCCGAGATAGGCGTCATACGAAACCAGGTGTTTGCTGTTGAACCCCGGCGGGTTCTTGACGATTGAATAGAGATAACACTCGTTTCCCTGCAATTCCTGCGCGGGATAAAGAAACTCATTCCAGTTGTCGTAAATCGGCGAATATCGTCCTTCGGTTTTCCAGAAATACGGCACGAAACGCTCGCTGCTCAGGGCGGTCAGGAGGTCTTCTGGTGCGGCTTCCGAGAGCGCAATTTCATGGGCGGAGCGGACCGCCTCTTCGTTCTGGACGAGCAGGAGGTAAGGGGTTCCATCGGCGGCAATCATCAGCATGCCGTCGGGTGCGCACATGTAGTAATACTCGACAATCTTCAGTTCTTCGAGAACCTGCCGGAAACGTGTGGCAAAAACTTCGTCCAGCAGAAAACGCGGTGGCCCGACGGACAAAATTTCGAAAAGCGCCTGTTGCATACTGGCAAAGTACGCATGCTGCATCTCGTCGATGGTCTGATTGATGACATCCACGGCATCCGGTTCCTGCTTGCGAATGAAGCGATCAATAATTCCTTCATTGAACGCTTGAACGGCAATACGCTCATCGGCCTTGCCCGTAAGGAGGATTTTTTTGATCGACGGGTCTTTGATGCTTCTGCAAAGTTCAAGGCCATTGACATCCGGCATGTCGTAATCGATGACGGCGACGGAAATCCGACCGAAGCGGTCGTCGTTGTGTGCCTCACGGTGAATCGCCTTGAGGCTGAACTCGACGATATGGGAACTCTGTGTCTGGTCCCGATATTGGGAAAGATAGCGCTGCGCCGGATGAATCTCGGCCGTGATGTCGTCGAAAATTTCCTCCCGTACGGAATGCGGCGAATAGAACATCCTGAACGCCAGGCGCGGGTCCAGTTGCAAACTAAGATTGCTCAGAAACCTGACGCTGTCGTCCACAAACACAACGGTTGTGGGGTGGTAAATAAGCGGAATCGAATGAGCGGTCATGGCGTCGGCCTCGGAAAAGTAAGAACAAATTCGGTGTACTGGCCTTCAACGGAGGAGCATTTGATCGAACCGCCGATTGCTCGCATAGCGTCCTGGCAGAACGCCAAGCCGATCCCCGAGCCAAGGACATCGAAAACAGAAGAGGAGTTGAAGCGCGTGAAGATGTGCGGCAGCACTTCGGGGGGAATGCCCGAGCCGGTGTCCCGGAAGATTAATTTTCCACCCGACGGCGATGCTTCCAGGTGGATGAAAATCTCACCTTTTCTGGCGCGCGCGATGTAGCGCAACGCATTCTTGAACAGGTTGAAGAGGATGTGCACGACCAGCAATTCCGACCCGCGGAATTCGATATCATGTGCGGCGTCCCAATGCACAAGGCCGCGCTCCTGGGGGGTAACGGCGCCCACGACGAGTACAAACGCAACGATAGGCAGATATTCCGGATTGACGGATTCGACGTGGGGATGCGTGGTGGTCAGCGCATAGAACGCCCAGGCCAGTGCCGTCCCGAGTACCGAGAATACGATCAACAGTACCCAGTCAAGCAGCCGGATCATGATGAACAGCGCCACCAGTGCCGACCCATACCAGGCTTCAGCGCCATTGTTCTTGAACAGCATGAACATGAAGAAAACCGGCAGTGCGCAGAAGAGCACGAAATAGTAATAACCCATCATCGCCGCGCGGTTGCGCGCCGGCCGGTAATGATCGATCAGGATGGGGACGAAAAGCAGGCTGCCGAACAGCCGTAGCGGGAGGTTTTCGTAGGGTTGCGGAAGCAGGTCGTGCCAGACGAAGTAAAACAGGGGAAAGAACGCAATTGCCGCGATGGCGAACATCCAGCGCCGACCCTCGAAGTATTCAGCGTTACGCCGCGCCGGTTCGAGCAAGCGCGATAGATGGACTGACATGGTGCCCCCTGCGGGTTTGTTTCCCGGTGGACAGGGGAAAATCTGTCAACGTTCCTCTATACGAGACGGAATATTTGCATCGAGTGACAAACTACTGTGCTCCTGCAGCACAGCGTTGCTGCATTTGCCGCTCAGTGAGATGGGCCGGGAGCACTCCCGGCCTTTTTGCAGCACCAGACGACAAAAAATTCTCCTAAACGTGAAATATTTTACATTTCGTAATACAATAATTTGCGTCATCTTACTGGTGGCGTATTTTTTTCATACAACTTCAAGGAGACAAGAAAAATGAGAAAGTGCAAATTTTTCCTTGCTTTGCTGGCAACATTGTTTTGCGGTGCGGCTAACGCGGTAACCTGCTGGGATGAAATAAGGGGTAGAGGCTGTTATTGCTATGCAAATGACCCACTGGATGCATGCAGATCGGCAACTCTTTTTCAACTCAATGTACCGTGGAAATGGCATGACATAAACACCAATGACAACTGGGTTATCAAGTTTGTAGGAAACAATCAAATTTCACTTTCCGCAAATGGCGGACCGGCGTCGTATCACTCCCCCAGGGTTTTATCCGGAGGGTACAATATGGGCGGCGATATCAATGACGGAAGAATTAGATTGTGGTTGAATGACGTATTTGATCTTGATTTTTATTGGTCGGCTGCTTCTGGTTATCAAGTCAACAAATGGGTTTGTTTAGTAGATCGTCGCATACAAAGGCGTTACTGTACTGATCAGTAATTTCTGTATATAGAACAATCCCCCGCAACTGCGGGGGCTTTATTTTTCCGACACCCCCTGATATGCAAATCGGCACGCAAGGGAAACACAACGATTTTTGAAATTGCCCCTTCGCAAGCCGCGCCGTTTGGGGTATAATTTTCTGAGTTTTGGAATGGATTTACGGCGATAAGGCCCGTGTTTATTGAGTTTTAGCATCGGCCTGTCACGCCGAGGGTCGCGAGTTCGAGCCCCGTCCACTCCGCCAAATCTAATGAAAGTACGGGCCTTGGCGGCCCGTTTTCTTTTTTATCCCCACAATAAAACCCACAACAAGACGGCACTTGAATGCGACCGCGTGCTACTTCCTGTTGAGGTCCTGCCGCAACTCCCCGACGTTCCATGCCGTGATTCCCTCTTTCCTGTGTGGAGAAGGAATCGTACCCTTTTTTACCTTGCGCCACACCGTCGGTTTTGAGCAGGCATACAACGCCGCCACCACAGGCAGGCGCACCAGGGCAGCATCGGGGAGACGGTCGAAATTCGACAGAGTGTTCAGGTCGTTCTGGGACATGACTTCCATTCTCAGTTCCTTCTGTGGCGAGTTCTGAAATGACCGGCAGGGACGGAGATAAGGCCTTTTGTCTGCTGGCCGGTGATAAAGGCCATCAACATTTGTAAAGAAGAACGCTGTCGGCACGAAGTACGATACCGGGAGTATGCAGTGGTATGGGGTGAGATTTTCCGGGGTGACTCCACGTGGCAATATACTATCCAAAAAAGCTTTGCCTCTGAGGAAGAGAGCACCATTCACGATGTGTTATTCGACATAGGGAGTGACACCGTTCCCTGAATGGCACAAGGTTTACTCTCTAAGGGCCTGTTCACGATCTTTTGGATAGCGTAGAGTCGAGGCATGCGCAAGCCTTACCCAAGTGATATCAGTCGCGAAGCGTTCGAACAGATCAGGCCGCTGTTGGAGAGCGTGCGTAAGAAGACCAAGCCGCCGA
>JAVBTC010000109.1:0-20103 GCA_031556405.1 Rhodocyclaceae bacterium | reverse complement strand
ACGGGCGCTGTCGCTTCTCCGCACCGATCACCAGCAAGGCTGACGTTCCTTCGGGAACACCGGGATGACGTCCCGGCTGATGTCTTGCTACTTCGGTGTGCTGTTCCTGCCCGATCCCCCTTCGCTCACGGCTCGTCGGCCGTGGGAGCGTCCCCCCGCCGTCTCCTTCGGGAGATACGGGACGCTGGTGGCATCGGGTATGTCGGTCCCGCAACGGGACATTGCCTCACCAGTGCAGGGACTGCCTTCCCTGTTAACACTCAACCGATTTTTTGGGCGGGAGATGTGAGGCGCAGTGGATTCGGCTCGACCGGGTCGTGAAAGACGAATGGAAGGAAAGCGATGGCGACACATCCCGATCCCCGAGCCCGCAATTTCGGGTTTGGCCGACGGCTGGACTATGCCGGCACGCAGGCGTTGCGTGCGCATTTCGGTGGCGGGCATTTTGCGACCGTACAGGCGCATGCCGAGCGCTGGCGATTGTTCGCCGATTGGTGCCGCACGCACGAGAACATTGGCGATGCGCGAAAGGTTAATGCCACCTTGCTCGCCCGCTACGTGAAATCGCTGCGGGAAGCGATCAGGCGTGGTGACGTGGCAGTCGCGACCGCACATAACCGGCTGTCGAGCGTCAATCAGACGCTCAGTCCGCGTGCCGCGTTGGAACAACCCCGCCGCACGGTTCGGCAACAAGCACCTGTCGGCGGTGATGTCGCAGCGTTGGCACCATTGCGGGCTGCATTACAGGCACGCGATCCACGGCTCGTGGCCATCATAGATCTGACGCGTGCCAGTGGCATGCGGCTGCGCGAAGCGATCCTGGCCGATCTGCCACGTCTGCAACGTGAGGCCGAACGATATGGCGCGATCAACATCCAGGACGGCACCAAGGGCGGTCGGCGTGGCGCATCGGCACCGCGTTGGGTCCCCGCGACCGATGCGCTGCGTGCGGCACTGGCGCAAGCGCGAGCCGCGTCACCGCGCGGCAGCCGCAATCTGTTGGCACCGGGGGAATCCTATGTGGAATTCATCAACCGGATCGTGCGCCCGGCGCGTGAAGTGCTGCACCAACATGGCGTGAAGGGATTTCATGAACTGCGTGCCGCTTATGCGTGCGAGCGCTATATGCAACTGACGGGCCACCCAGCACCCATATTTGGCGGTACTTTACATCGTCAGGACCACGCACTCGATCGCGCTGCGCGCCGGCAGATTGCGGTGGAACTCGGCCATGGCCATGACCGCATCGATGTGATGTCGGCCTATATCGGCGGGCGGCGATGAGTACCGATATACACGTGTTTCTCGATGGGGTGCTGACTGGTGCGCATGCCAGCCGCGACCGGCACCTGCGTCAGGCCCTGATCATCCAGGCCGCGATTCATGCGCAGTGGGGCCTGGACAATCCGTGGACTTGGCGCGTCAAGCATCTGCGCTGGTTTCTGCAACGGCATACAGCATCGCTCTCTGCAACAAGCCTTTATCGTTACTGGCTGACGGTGCGACTGATTGTGCTTCGGCGGGGACGCACACAGGATTGGCAACCGCACTTGCGAGGGGATTGGTGTCGGCCGGAGTAAGTGCGCTGAAACAATAATGACAATGGGATTGACCCGCCTTGAAGGCTGATTGTCCATTGCGGGCATGATCGGTTATCCTGCCCCTAGCCCCTATCAGGGTCATGAGTGCAGATCGTTCTTAGCCCGAATTCAAGCCTGCGCAACGCAGGAAACCGCTCGGCCGACGCCGACCATTCCAGCAAGACCAATACCGCATCGAAGAGTTGTATGGAGGGGAGATGAAGCACTACTTAGCCAACAGGATTGGCATGGGTAGAAACGTGGGTAGATTTTTTGTCTCGATAGAAAGCCGAGTAAAATCAATGGGTTACACGTCAAATTGGCGGAGAGGGCGGGATTCGAACCCGCGTTAGGGTATTACCCTAAACACGCTTTCCAGGCGTGCGACTTAAACCACTCATCCACCTCTCCGAAGCGCGCGATTCTAGCAGAAGCGGGGAAATAGCACAAAAAAGATTCGGGCCAGCCGCAGGCCGCAAGCCGCTTTCCGCGTTCAGCCGTGGCGCCCGTATGTGTAATACGCGGCGCAGGCACCCTCGGAAGAAACCATGCAACTGCCGACCGGAGTTGCCGGGGTGCATGCTCCGCCGAAGAGCGTGCAGTCGCGCGGTTCCCTGACGCCGCGCAGAATTGCCCCGCAAAGGCAGGCCTTCGGGTCGGGAACGTCGCGGTACGGCAGCGAAAAACGTTCCTCGGCATCGAAGGCGGAAAACCGGGGACGGATTTTCAAGGCGCTGTATGCGATTTCACCGAGTCCGCGCCAGGAAAAACTTGGCCGCGTCTCGAAAATCTCGGCTGTCAGCGTTTGCGCGGCGCGATTGCCTTCGCGCGTGACGGCACGGGTAAATTCGTTTTCGACCTCGGCACGGCCGCTGTTGACCTGATCGATCAGCAGCACGATCGCCTGCATTACGTCCAGCGGCTCGAAACCGGCAATGGCGACCGGCTTTTTGAATTGCCGGGCGAACGGTTCGTACGGCGCACTGCCGATGACGACACTGACGTGCGCCGGGCCGATGAATCCGTCGATCAGACCGGCAGCATCGTCTTCGCCACTCTCGTTCGGAGCGGCAAGAATGTGCCCGATCGCCGCCGGCGTCAGCACGTGGCAGCACAGCACACTGAAATTGTTCAGCCCGGCGGCAGCGGCCTCTTTGATGACAAGCGCGGTCGGCGGTGTCGTGGTCTCGAAACCGATGGCGAAAAAGACGACTTCCCGATCCGGGTTTTCCCGCGCAACGGCCAGCGCCTCTGCTGCCGAGTAAACCATCCGCACATCGGCGCCCTCGGCACGCGCCTTCTGCAGCGACACGCCCTTGCTCGCCGGCACGCGCAGGGCATCGCCGTAGCTGCACAAAATCGCCCCGTGTTCGCGCGCCAGGGCCAGCGCCATATCGATGCGCCCGACCGGCAAAACGCATACCGGGCAACCGGGGCCATGCACCATGCGCACGTTGGACGGCAGCAGGGAAACGATGCCATAGCGTGCGATGGCATGCGTATGGCCGCCGCAAAATTCCATGAAACGGTAAACACGTTCCGGATCGGCTGCCCGCGCGATCCGTGCCGCCAGCGTTCGTGCCAGATCGCGATCGCGGAATTCATCGACGTATTTCATCATGTCGCTCCGGCGGCGGAAGATTCCCGCGCGAGTTCATGCCATAACGCGAGGGTCCGTTCGGCATCCTCGACATCGAGTTTGCCGATCGCGTAACCGACGTGAACGATCACGTAATCGCCGACGTCGGCGTCCTCCACCAGCGACAGCGATATCTTTTTTTTCACGCCGCCAAGGTCGACGACGGCGCTGCCGTCGGGCAGGCGCTCAAGAATCCGCGCCGGAATCGCTAAACACATTGCCTTTCCGTCCTTTCTGCATTTCTATCCATGAGGGGGAGAATAAAGCGTTCGCCGCCCTCGATGGAATTGCACCCGGCGGAAATGAGAAAAAGTAACGGCGAACGACGTTTCGGAACCGCGATATGTTCCCCACTCCCCATTCCTCATTCCTCATTCCACATTCCATCGAAACGGGGAGAAAAACCCCGCAATGCCCGCCGACATGTCCATCAATTCAACTTACCTTCGTGCCAGGTGGCAAGCGCGACCCAGGCCTGCCCGAGACTGATGGCGCCATCGCCGGGCGGCACCAGACGCGGTTCCAACACGCGGATACCACGTGCCGTCAGCCCGCGGCGCAAGCCGTCGCTGAGCAGGCGGTTGAGCAAACAGCCGCCCGCCAGCGCGATGGTAGCGCACTGCTGCCGCTCGCAGTGCCCGACACACCAGTCCGTCAGCGCCGCAATCAAACTGGTGTGAAAGCAGGCAGCGGCATGGGCGCTTTCGTCCCGTCCGCCGCCGCGATGGGAAACTGCCGCACACAGCCGTTCGAACAGGGGGAAAAGGTCGAGGTTGCCGGCGGCATCGATATGGAAGATATCCGGCCACGGTGTCGGCAGCGAGCCATGGGACCGTCGCCAGGAATGCGCCGCGGTTTCGAGACGCATCGCCGCCTCGGCTTCGAAACCGTTGACCGTGCCGAATCCGAGCAATGCCGCGGCAGCATCGAAATAACGCCCGGCAGCGCTGGAAATGGGGCAAAACGTCGAAGGCATACGATCCGTTCCCGCCCCATTTTCCTTTCCGGTGCGACGCAATAATTGCGCAACACCCGCCGCTGCGGGATGTGCCGAGAAGCGGGAAACGATTTCCTCGTCACGTCCCAGTTCGTGCAGCACCGCCGCGGCAACGCGCCACGGTTCGTGCGCCGCGGCGTCGCCGCCGGGCAGCGGCAACGCGCGCAAATGCGCCAGCCGGGTCATACGCGCGCCATCGAGGCGCATCAGTTCGCCGCCCCAAATGCTGCCGTCGCCCCCCAGGCCGACGCCGTCGAGTGCCAGACCGAGAATAGGAGGCGACGAAGCCTCCGCCGGCACGCCGTGCTCGGCAAGCACGGCAGCGAGGTGCGCGTGATGGTGCTGTACCGCAAGTGTCGGCAACCCATGCTGCCCCGCGTAGATTTCCGCAAACCGGGTACTGAAAAAATCCGGGTGCAGATCGTGTGCCACCAGCGCCGGCCGGCAATCGAGCAATTCGTTCAGATGCGCTACCGTCTCTTCGTACGCGGCGCGGGTCATGACGGATTCGAGGTCGCCGATATACGGTGAAAGGAATGCCTGCGTTCCACGCGTCAGGCAGACGGTGTTTTTCAACAAGGCGCCGCAGGCAAGCACGGAAGGCGGTGTGGCGGAGCCCACCCGTATTGGAGCCAGGAGGATCGAATCGGGCGTCCAGCCACGGGCACGGCGCAGAAACTGCGGCACTGAGGGCGAAACACTCTCGATTCCGCTTCCCGGCATCGGACGGAGCACACTGTCGTCGCAACGCGCGACGATCGGCCGGTTGTGCAGCAGAAAGGCATCGGCCAGGCCTTGCAAGCGCGCCAGCGCCTCGTCGTTTTGCGTTACCAGCGGTTCGCCGCCCGGATTGGCGCTGGTCATTACCAGCGCGGCGGGCTGTTCGGCATTTCTCCAACCTTGCTCCTGGGGGACGCCGGCAAGTGCGTGGAAAAGCAGCCAGTGCAGCGGTGTCTGCGGCAGCATGAGACCTATTTCGTCCAGCCCTGGCGCCACTTGCGGCAGGCATTCGTCGACGGCACGCGTTTTCGGGGCCAGCACGATCGGGCCGCGCGGCGATTGCAGCCAGTATTCATGCGCGGCATCAAGCTCGGCCCAGCGCCGTGCCGAGGCAAGGTTGGCGACCATCAGCGCAAAGGGTTTGCCGCTGCGTTCCTTTTGCGCGCGCAATCGCGCCACCGTCCCAGACCGGTATGCGTCGCAGGCCAGATGAAAACCGCCGAGACTTTTCAACGCCAGTATTTCACCAGCATTAATCCGGTGTGCCGCTTCGTGGAACGGATCGGCAACGGAGTCCGAGGCAAGCGCCGCTCCATCAGCGGCGGCCCCGGAAGAAAGCCAACAACGCGGACCGCAAACGGCACAGGCATTGGGCTGCGCGTGGTAACGGCGGTCGCCGGGGTCGGCATACTCCGCCGCGCATTCCGGACAAAGCGGAAAATCGGACATCCCCGTCCGCGAGCGGTCGTAAGGCAGACGCCTGATCAACGTATATCGCGGGCCGCAATGGGTGCAGTTGATGAACGGATAACGATAGCGCCGGTTGCGCGGATCGAACAATTCGTCGAGGCAGGCCGCACATACCGACGTGTCGGCGGGTGCATCGGTGCGAATCGGCATTCCACCGCCCATCGGCAAGGCGGAAACGTCGGCGGTGGCACGGATGACGATGCCCGGCGTTGCTTCGGATGACGGCGGACAGGATGACCACTCGCAGTCGGTGATATGCGCCAGCGGCGGCGGCTGGCGCAGCAGAAGCTGCCGGTATGCCTCGACTTCTTCCGCCGCGCCCTGAACTTCGAGCAGAACGCCTTCGGCATCGTTGCCGACCCAGCCGGAAAGCGTCGCATAACGGCGTGCCAGTTGCACGCACCAGGGGCGAAAGCCAACCCCCTGCACGGTACCGCGCAGACGCAGACGAATGCGGACCATGGGAGGGGCCGGCAAGGAAGGGGATGAAGATGCGGGAAAAAACGCTCGCGGCAACCAAGCCGCACGCACGGACGAAGCTTCGCGCCGGTAAGTATCAGCCGGCGGCGGAGGTGCACATCGTCGTCGCTTCGCCCTCGATCACTGCTTTACCCGCAACAGTGCAGACGGTATCGAGAATCACGCGTTTCTTTTCCGTATTCACTTCGCGTACGGTTACCGTCGCCGTCACCGTGTCCCCGATGCGCACCGGCGCCTTGAATTTGAGCGTCTGACCGAGATAGATGGTGCCGGGGCCGGGCAGCTTGGTGCCGAGCACGGCGGAAATGAAACCGACCGAGAGCATGCCATGGGCAATCCGTCCGCCGAACGCGGTGGTGGCGGCGAATTCCTCATTCAGATGAACCGGGTTGGTATCGGTGGAAATACCGGCAAAGAGCACGACATCGGTTTCGGTGACGGTCTTGGCAATCGATGCGCTCATGCCGGGTTGCAGTTCTTCGACGTTGTAACCACCTAAGGGATTCATGACAAACCTCCTGCTGGAAAAAAGAAAACCGCGTTCCATCCGTTTCCGGAACGCTCCGAAAAATAAACCGGGATGGCGGCTATGATGACACACTCCGCCCTCGCCGTTCCCGGAATTTCACCGGTACGGGATGCTCACGGCGGATACAGATGATGCTCGAGTTCCGGCACGTATCCCGGAAAACTCCGATCGAGCGCCACCGAGCCATCCGGCGTGAATTCGAGTTCGCGCAATACGGCATCGGTGCCGCGGTCGCGTAGACGGCGGGCCTTGAGCCTGCCTTCATCGTATTCCTCTTCGATCACCACCACGTCGGCGAACCGCCACCACAATCCGGCTTTTTTCCCCTGTTCGTAGTGCCGGAACAAAAGAGGAGTACCGTCGGAACGGTAGGCGGTGACCGCGCCGTGTGCCACGCCGGCTTCCTGGACCTGCCCGGCGGCGAATTCGGCGGTAACGTAGCGCGTGCCTTCCTCGCGCAATGCGCCGTTTTCATAATAGTCGCGATAATGGACCAGAGCGTCGTCGGCGATATCGCGCGCCCACATCTGATGCAGTGTCCCGTCGCGATAGAACTGGGCGAAATCGCGGATTCTCCCGTCACGATAGTTGATACGGCGCAGCAGAGTGCCATTGGTATCGTACCGGGCCGCCGGCCCATGCCGCCTGCCGTCGCGGAAGTGTTCAAGCAACTTCAACTGCCCATTGGCGTAAAACACTTCGTATGCCCCCTCGTATTTGCCATCGACGAAGGTATAGCGGCGCCTGATGCCACCGTCGGCAAAAAATTCGGTCACCTGCTGATTGTCCGCGGCGTATTGGTCGCGCTGCGTTTTTTCGAGCGCGATGGAGAGCGCTTCCTCGTATCCTGGAATCGCGATGTCGACGCATCCTTGCGGCGGTGCCGGCTTGCCGTCTACCGAGCAATCGGAATAGCGCTCGATACTGCCGTCGGCGGCTACCTGCAGTAGGAATCCCTGTTTGCGGTCGTTGCGGAAGAAACTGACACTGGTGCGCCCTTCCCCGAGCGGAACGACGAACAGCCCTTCGCGTTTGCCGTGGCGATAGGCTTGCCGCGACCATGCCGAAACCGATCTGTCGTAACCGCCGACCAGCAGATAACGGCGGACTTCGCCATCGAACCTGCCGTTGCTGAAATGGGCCTCGAGCACTGGCGTGCCGTCATTGTCCCAGCAGGCGAAGTCACCTTCGAGCTTGTCCTTTTTCCAGAACGCGTGGCGCACCATTTTTTTATTGTATGGATTGACGCATATCTGCTCGCCGTCGAGAACGCGATCGTGTCCAGGCGGCGTGCATGCGGCAATGGCGGTACATTCATCAGGGATGGGGGTACGATATTTTCCCATTTGAGCCATCGCGGCCGACGGAGAAAATACCGGAAACGCCCCCAGGATCAACAACGTCAGAACCGGCACGGAGAAAAGCGTCTGATGCATGGAAAAACACATTAAAACAACAGGAAATCGTTCGAATCGCAGCAAACGTGCTGGCATTTTCTTTAATCGAAATAGGCGCGCGCCGCTTCGAAACGAGAGGAAAAATAATCGCTCCCCATTTCATCGATCCTTACGCGGCCGTTGGTCGATGGCGCATGAATGAAACGATCGTCGCCGATATAGATGCCAACATGCGAGAAAGTCCGATTAAGTGTATTGAAAAATACTAGATCGCCGGGACGCAGATCATCTCGGTCGATCGATTTTCCCCTGCGTGCGATGTCGGCGGCGCTACCGCCGATGACAAGACCGGCCGCGTTGGCAAAAATATAGGCAACCATGCCGCTGCAGTCGAACCCGGCTTCCGGATTCTTGCCGCCGAAACGGTATCCCGTATCGAGCATACCCAAGGCGTAAAGCACGACTTCGCGCCCTTTTTCGGTCGGCGGATTGTCGGGAATGGAACGTTTTTTCGCCGTTTGCGGTTTCGTGCCTTTGCGCGACGGGGTGGAACCGCAAGCGGCGAGCAGACAGGCCGCCGCCAGCGTGAAAACGGCTCGACGGCGCGGTAGCGAGAGAGAGGACGCGAATGGATCCCGCGCAATGAGAGAACGGCACATGGACCGACGATCCTTTTTCTAAATCCGGGAGAAAATAATTGTATTACAGATACGTTGTCCAGTATGAATTTTCGATTTCATCCTTTCAGACGAACGCAGAGATTCCCCGCATACCGCCTGGAGGAAAACGACTTCGTAAATAACCAAATCTCCCCGCTTCCCGGGAAGCTCATGCGCTCATGGGCGTCTTTCGGATTTTCGTCTGCACTGGAATGACAAAAATGGGTCGTGAACATCCCGGCCATCTTGCCGGCCGAACGACCGATGTCGGTGGAAGATAGAAGATGGAAGATGGAAAATGCCGATATCTTTCCCGTGCCATCGAGAGTCAGAAAAATTTCTCCCCGCGTCAATCTATTGGAATTGATCGGTGGAATCGCGCGCCACTCGTACCGCTTATACCGCCTATACCGTTTATACCGCCGCGACAGCCGGAACGAGTGTCCGGCACATCGTGGCGGGGATCGAAGACAATCGGGCCGATCAGGCTTTTCCAGCCAATCCGTTTTGCGCGAACCACGCGGCGAGCCGGCGCCAGCCGTCTTCAGCCTCTGCTTTGCGGTAACTGGGACGATAATCGGCGTGAAATGCGTGTGGAGCGTCGGGATAAACATGGATTTCGCTTTTCTCCGCCGCCTTGTTGCCGGTCTCTCCATTTTTCTTCAGGGCTGCGCGCATTGCGTCGACATCGGAAAGCGGAATACCCTGATCGGTCCCACCGTAAAGCCCCAATACCGGCGCTTTGAGCGCGGAAGCGATGTCGAGCGGATGTTGCGGCGTTAACGTCGAAGAGGCGCCGGAAAGCCGGCCATACCAGGCAACGCCGGCCTTGACCTTGGGATTGCGCGCGCAATAGAGCCAGGTAATCCGCCCGCCCCAACAAAAACCGGTAATTCCGAGCCGCTCGGCGTCGCCGCCGTTGGCAGCGGCCCACGCCGCCGTGGCGTCGAGGTCGGCAAGCACCTCGGCGTCGGGAATCTTGGAGACGATTTTGTCCATCAGTTCCTGGATATTCGAATAGAGGCGCGGGTCGCCGTGACGCGCGTAAAGTTCGGGAGCGATCGCGAGATAGCCGAGCCGCGCCAGACGGCGGCAAATATCCTTGATGTATTCGTGTACGCCGAAAATCTCCTGCACGACGAGAATGACGGGGTAACGGACATTATCCCCGGCACCTTCCTTCGCCGCCGGCATTGCCCGATAGGCGGGCATATCGCCACCCGCCGCCGGAATCAGGACTTCACCGGCAACGAGTCCGTCGACAGGCGTCGAAATGGCGCTATGTGCCGCGATCGGGTGCGTCGCCAGCGCGAAACCGGCACCCAGTGCGGTAACGACGAATCCACGGCGGGAAAAAGCGGTACGGGGCATAAGGCTGTCGAATTCAGTGGTCATTCCATTCTCCTTGTTTGAATTGAGCCGGGATTGGAGCGGTAAACAAAGGCCGGGTTCCGGTGACCGGAAAAACTGCCACGGTTTTCTCGCATCGAACCGCAGCCTGCCAAGCATTATTTCAACAATAAATTCTAAATATAATTAAATATTATATGGCTGTTGTAGTCATATAAAGTCATAAATTAATAATTAAATATAGAAAATCTACTTTTTCTCCGATGACCGCAACAAGGCATATCTGCCGGGAGATCATGCATACAGGATAGACCGAAAATGAAATCATTTGCTGCAAACGCGGTTTTTGCCGCTGTTTTTCGCTTCATACATCGCCGCGTCGGCACGTTCGATGACGCTATCGTTACTGTCGGTTTCGTTCAGCAAAGTGATGCCGGCGCTGAAGGTAATCAGCAGTTTCTGGTTGTCGTGCAAAAAGAATTTTTTCGTCAATTCACGCTGCAGACGGATCAGCACGGCATTACCGTCTTCGAGCGTGGTTTCCGGCAACAGCAGAACGAATTCCTCACCGCCGTAACGCGCAATGCTGTCCTGCGGCCGCAGGCATTCGCGGATCACCATGCTCAAATGCACGAGCGCCGCGTCGCCCGTACTATGGCCAAAGACATCGTTGATCTTCTTGAAATTATCGATATCGAGCAATGCGACACAAAGCGGAGCGTGGCGCCGCCGGCTGCGCGCCGCCTCCTTAACAAAAATTTCCTCGAGACCGCGGCGGTTCAGGACGCCGGTAGTCTGGTCGTGGCGAACCAGCGCGCTGGTCCGGTCGAGTTCCTGCTGCAATTCGGAGATATGGCGATTGGCCTCATCGATTTTCTGCTGCGCGGTGCGCAATTCGTCGTGCGAATGCCGGGCGTTATATTGAATCGCACGCATCTCGCTCATCACGTCCTGCAATACATTTTCCAGCGCCGAAATATTGTCGGCAGCGCTGATTTTCTTTGCGCAGGCCTCGATCTTGTCATGATATTCCGAGGTACTTGTAGCGAAATTGGCAAGATGGTCGACAAAGCCGGCAAGCATCTTTTTCAACGCGTTCTGCGCTTCGCTGAGGCTTTGTTTCAACTGGCTCTGCTTGAAAATGACTTCCTTCAGACAGCGTTCGGCATTGTCGATGGCCCGCGGATCGAGCGGCTTTTCGATGATTTCGCGCACCGTTTCCACCTGTCCGTGCAACCAGCGGTCGTCGATCACCAGTTCGCCGACGTTTTCCAGCATCAACTGCAAAAGATGGGTCAGCCCGGTGCGCAGCTCGGCACGTTCGTCGGCCAGGAGTTCGAGTCGATAGGCAAAGCGCTTCAGGTCTGCCAGCAGACGTTCCAACGCATCGAGACTGTTGGCCGTGCGCATGGTCACGGCCAGCCTGCGGGTCTCCTTGATCAGTTCGGGCAATTCGAGCAGTTGCGAAGCGACCGCCTGTTCGAGCGTGAACGAAAACAGCTCGCGCAGTTTCGGCACCAGATCGGCGGAACGGCTTTTAAACAGTGCGGTGCCGGGACTTGTCGACGCCGCGTCGGTACCGCTTTCTTCCCCCGTTTCCTGCCCCGTGCCGGCCAAGGCGATATCGCCCGTTTCCGATACGTTCTGCGCCCACGACCCCAGCAGCCCGTTCAGCCGGGTAAACAGCAACTCGCTGTTGCTCACGGTACTGGACAGGACATGATCGAGCATCTCGCGCTTCTTGCCCGGAGTCAGCCCCGCACGCCTCGTCTCCCACTCCCGCAACAGATCGTTGATGACGTCGCCCCAGGGAAGCTGACGCACTTTGCTCTGTTCCTGGATGAATTCACCCAGAATCCGCCCGTAGCTCGCCCAGTCCTCCTGCGCGCAGGCCGCTTCCAGCGCATGAGCGAGCCGCAACTGTTCCGGCGCTTTCCGCGGCAACGAGGATGCCAGCGATTTGAGCAGATTCTCCGATGCGGCCTCCCCGCCCTCGACTCCGGCGATCTTGTCGTAAAGGGTGCGGTAATTGTCCGGTGTCGGCACGATGCGCCGGGAAGCGAGCAGGCGCAAAGTTTCACGGGCGATTTCAAAAGGATTGGACGGCGCGGCCATGGCGAAAAAAGAAAGGATGAAAACGAAATCCGGTTGGCAAAGCGAAACGCGGCCGCGTAGCGGCCCTCGTTATTGTAGTTCCTTTACCTTCGAACCTCCGCGCCGCCCGTTTGCTCCTTCCCATCCCAAGGCTGCGCTATAATCCGTCGCTTCGCCCCCGTAGCATGAAGGTCGTGCAGTTGCCTTGTAAGCATCAGGTCCTGGTTCGATTCCGGGCGGGGGCACCAACATCCGCACAGCCGCTTCCTGCGAAGGCACGCCTTTGCGAAAGCCTCCAGGACTTCCGCGTGCACAGAAACAACATGGATGTTTTCCGCTCCCTGCAAACGGCAACCAACGACAACCGTTCGGTCTGCGGAACTATCGGCGGCGGCCGTAGCTTATTATTCTATGTCATTTTCACGCAGGCGGGAATCTGGAAAAATCCCGTATTACGCTCGAATTCCGCGAAGAGCGCACGGAAAAAATAACATAGCCATCGAATGTATTCCGGATTTGAATACCAGCGGAACATGTTTTATGCGAACCCGCCATGGCGCAAGGCGGCAAAGACTGCCGCCCGGCGGCATTGTTCTTCCTTGTCTTCCCGGACTCGGGCAACGGCACTGTACGCAGTCTCCGTTTCACCGCTTCCACCGCTTCCGCCTGTTCTCCCGCTTCTTTTCGACGCCAAAGATTTCCGATCTCCGCGCCGTTATATTTTTTTAATATACGTTCAGCGCGGCTCGCTTGAACCGGAGCGCCAGCCGTGCCGGTGCAGCAGGTTGTAAACCGAAGCGAGCGCCACGGAACGTTTCAAACGCGCGTCAAGCGCCTGTTTGACATCCTTGACCACCAGGGAGCCGGTTTCCCGCGCCCGGTCGAAGAAAGGCGCAAGAAAAGCGCGTTCTTCCTCCAGGCTCATATTCTCGCGACGGCGACGCGCCGGCACGGCGGCACCGACCGTGCTCACACCGCCTTCCTGGATGAACCGGGTACGCAACTGACAGGCCCAGCCGACTGAGACGCCGATCGCTTCCGCCGTCTCTTTCATCGACAAACGATAAACCAGCGGCAGAACGACTGCCTGCGCCTGCCGCAATTCTTCGACAGTCCGGGCCTGGGTCAACAGCGCCTGTGCCTTCTCGAGAACTTCGGCCCCACTCGGTTTTCTTGCCATTGCAACACCTCTATACGGGAAAGTTTGCGCAATTATTTCATTTTTGAGTTAGAAAATAAACTACAAAGTTGATCTTTTCTTTGAGCTTAAGACACAAAAACGACACTGGCAGTATAAAAATACCGTTTTTTCCATAAAAACTTACTCCGCGACGCCTCCCTCTGCCTCTCGGCATGGTCGGAAATACGTGTCCACGCCGCCAATTTCCATCGTCCCGGTGCATGCATCGCCAGCGATTTGCCGGACACAAAAACGCCCTGTGTCCGTTTACGGATACACAGGGCGTTTGTTTATCCGGATCCCGGGAGCCGGCAAAAAAATGAAAGGGAAAAATGCCGTAACTACGGTTTCCGACTCTCTTCGCTCAGACTTGCATATTCATCACATCGTGATACGCCGTCACCAGTTTATTGCGCACCTGCACCATCTCCTGGAACGAAACATTGGCTTTCTGCAGCGCCAGCATGACTTCGTGCAGATTCTGATTGCTGTCGCCGGCGGCAAATTTTTCCGCCATGTGTTCCGCCGTCTGCTGCGTCTGGTTAACTTGCTCGATCGATTTCTGCAGTACAGAGGCAAAGTCATTGCCTTCGGTCGCACCGGCTTCGGCGGGCTTGCTGGCGGCTTCCGCTGCGGTCGAGCGCAGCATCGCGAGTACCTGGTCGATTCCATTCGTATTCATTTTCATCTCCAGCCCAAGGTCGGATAAATTTGCCGCTGTACGCCAACCTTACGCTAATGTTCCCATTTGACCAACCTTCAGCAATTATCGCGCCAGAAATCTCCGGACCGGCAGTCACATTGGGCTCTATCGTTACCGTCCTTCTCTCCGGCGGCCCTCACAACCATCCTTCATCACGGTATTGCTTCAGCTTATAACGCAAAGTACGTTCCGAAATTCCGAGCCGCTCCACCGCAAGTTTACGCACGCCGCCCACGGCAGCCAGCGTCTCGAGAATGTGCTCACGTTCGAGATCGCGGATATTGTCGCTTCTGGTTTCCTCTTTCGTGACGGGAGCGGCGACAGCCGGAGGAGGCGGAGAAGGCACCGCGGGGAGGGATTCGGACGGTGGAGCAGAAGTGGAAATGGAAGTGGGAGCGGTTTTTTCCGCAGCGGCCGTGGCTGCCATGACGACGGACGGTGCCACCGGAATCTTCTGTCCCGGCAGGTGGAGGTGCTCGGCCTCGATGCTCTCACCGGGAACGAAAATCGCCGCCCTCTGCATCACATTTTCCAGTTCGCGTACGTTGCCCGGCCACGAATAGGCGGCAAGTGCCGCTTCCGCCGACGGCGCCAGCGTCAGCCAGCGCCCGGCCTGGCCGCCGTATTCGGAGAGAAAGTGGCGCGCCAGCGGGATGATGTCCTCGGGCCGTTCGCGCAGCGACGGAATCGGCAGCGGAAAGACATTCAGCCGGTAATACAGGTCTTCGCGGAAGACACCCTTACGCACCGCTTCGGCCATATCGCGGTTCGAGGTAGCGATGATGCGGATGTCGAGCGCCACTGGTTTCTTGCCGCCGACACGTTCAACCTCGCGCTCCTGCAATACGCGCAGAAGTTTTGCCTGCAGCGCGGGCGGCATTTCGGTAACTTCGTCGAGCAGAAGCGTGCCGTTCTGCGCTTGTTCGAATTTACCCGCCTGCGCCTGCTGTGCGCCGGTAAACGCGCCTTTCTCGTAGCCGAAAAGCGTCGCTTCGAGCAGCGACTCGGGAATCGCCGCGCAGTTGATGGCGATGAACGGCCCGTTGTTGCGCGCCGAATGCTGGTGAATGTAACGCGCCACGACCTCCTTGCCGACACCCGATTCGCCGGTGAGCAATACCGTTGCATCGCTTGCCGCGACGCGCGCGGCAAGCGCGAACAGGTTGCGGCTGGCGGCATCCCGGGCGACGACGCCGGAACCGTCCTCGGCATCGGGCAAACGATAGCGGGCAATGTGTTCGAGCAGTGCCTGCGGTTCGAACGGCTTCAGCAGGAAATCGCAGGCACCGCCGCGCATCGCCTCGACGGCGCGGTCGACGTCGGCGAACGCGGTCATCAGCACTACCGGCAGATGCGGCCAGCGCACGTGGATTTCCTTCAACAGCGTGATGCCGTCCATCGGCATCATGCGCACATCGCTGATGACAATCGAAACTGCATGCCGTTCGAGAATGCGCAGGGCTCCGGCGCCACCGTCGGCCGAAAGCGTGGAAAAGCCGGAGAGTTCGAGCGTGTCGCACACCGCTTCCCGCAAATGGGGATCGTCCTCGACGATCAGTATGGGTAAACCCTGACTCATGTTTCGCCTCTCGATTCGCTTCCTGTCATGCCCCTCTCCACGCCTCTTTTTTCCGCCCCGCTCAGGTCCTGTCCTGCTGCAGTTTGTCCGCCGTACCCACCGGCAATTCCATCACGAATTCGGAACCTCCGCGTTCGCCGGAACCGGCCTCCGCGGCAACCAGCGAACGGGCCGAGATATCGCCGCCATGGGCGCGCGCAACGCCAAGCGCAATGGCAAGCCCGAGGCCGGTACCTTGCCCCTTGGTAGTGAAAAACGGGTCGAAGATACGCTCCTGCTGTTCGGGCGGAATTCCCGGCCCGGTATCGCGCACCGCAATCCGCACCCGATTCCCGGCCAAGGTCGCCGTCAGGGACACGGCACCGCCCGTGTCGCACACCTGTAATGCATTTTCCAGCAGATTGACCAGCGCGCCAACCAGCACTTTCTTATTCCCCATGATTATAGCGTCATCCACTCCGGCGCCTCCCTGCCATCCGTCCGCTGTCGCCCTGGAAACCTCGCAGCCGGAACGGAACGCGACGCCGCGCTGCGCGCACAAAGGTTCGACGGTCTGCGCCGCTTCCGCGATCAATGCCGTCACGGGAATCGCATCGCGTCCGATTTTTTGCCCCCGGGCAAAAAGCAGGACATCCTGGATGAGACGTTCGAGACGGTGCAATTGTTCGTTGACCTTGCCGGCAAAGCGGGCGCGCGCTTCGTCGCGCAGGCCGGACTGGGTCAGATTGGCGCTGTAGAGCAATGCCGCCGCCAGCGGTGTGCGCAACTGATGCGCCAGCGAGGCGGCCATTTCACCCATTGCAACCAGGCGCTGGTTGCGTTCCAGCGTCACCTTCATTTCGTTCGCGGCGGTAATGTCGTGAATCAGCAGAATGCGCCCGCCCGCCGAATCGAGCGCGCTCTCGGCGATGGTGATGCGGCGCTCGCCGAGCTGAAATTCATCCGGCTGCTGCGGTACGGGAACCAGCCGTGTACGCGCCACGTCGGGCCAGGATGCGTCGGCGATTCCAGCGCCGAGCATCCGGCAGGCGGCGGGATTGGCCTCGCGCACACGGCCGTCGGCATCGAGCACGACGACGCCGGCGGGCAGCGCGTTGAGCAACAGCCTCAGGCGTTCGGAGAGCGCTTCCTTTTCCTGGTATTGGCGCAGCAACTCACCGTTGGCCACCGCCAGTTCGGAGGTCAGGGATTCGACGCGCCCCTGCAGCGTGGCGTAGGCCTGGGTCAGTTCCAGCGAAACCTGGTTGAAAACATCGAAGGCACGTTGCAGTTCTTCGGCCTTCGTACCGGTACTGGCACTAACTCCAGCACCGGTTTTCGCGTCGTCGGGAACGCCGGGGATCGGGATTTGGTCCGGGTTGGTCATATGAGTGTGTGAAATTCGCGCCGGAATTCGTGAATATTCGGAAATTTACGGCCCGAAAGCAACGATCATAGTAGAATAATCCCCGGTTTTTCTTATCTTTTTCTTTGTCCGAAGGACTGTGGCGCGCGGCACGGAAAATACGGGGTAAAGACCGTACCGGGTAAAAACCGGCAGCGGCTGAGGGCCGCGGAAACGGACGATACTGGACGATACTTTTTGGCCTTTGATCCGATTTTCCGGCACTTTCATCGATTCACAGACATTTAAAGCATGGCGGCCACTCCGGAGACCACGATTCCTCCCATCACGCAGGCGCCGGGCGACCTGATCGGCCGTCTGCGCGAAGCGTTCGCGCGGCTGACCAATACGCAGAAGATCGTATTCATCGTCGCGCTCGCCGCCGTCATCGCACTGATCGTCGGCGGCATCCTGTGGGCGCGCCAGCCCGAGTACCGGATTCTGTTTTCCAACATCGGCGAGCGTGACGGCGGCGCGATCATCACCGCGCTCGATCAGATGAACATTCCCTATCGCTTCTCCGAAAGCGGCACCGCGGTACTGATTCCCGGCGAAAAAGTCCACGAGACCCGGCTGCGGCTGGCCTCGCAGGGCCTGCCCAAAACCGGCGGCGTCGGTTTCGAGGTGATGGAAAACCAGAAGTTCGGCATCAGCCAGTTCGCCGAGCAGGTCAACTACCAACGCGCGCTCGAAGGTGAACTGGCACGCACGATCCAGTCGATTTCCGCCGTGCAGGCGGCACGCGTGCATCTGGCGATTCCGAAGCCGTCGGTGTTCGTGCGCGACCAGCAGAAGCCTTCCGCCTCGGTGCTGCTCAACCTGTATCCGGGACGCGCGCTGGAGCCGATCCAGATCGCCGGGGTCCAGAACCTCGTCGCCTCCAGCGTGCCCGAACTGCCGGTATCCAATGTCAGCATTCTCGATCAGAGCGGCGCCATCATTTCGCAGCTGAAGAGCAAGCTCACCGAGGCCGGACTCGATCCGACACAGATCAAGTACATGCAGGAAATCGAAAACAGCGTCATCAAGCGCATCGAGGATATCCTGGCGCCGATCGTCGGCAGCAACAACGCCCGCGTGCAGGTGGCCGCCGACATCGACTTCGCGCAGACCGAGCAGACCGCGGAACAGCACAAGCCGAACACGACGCCGCCGGACATCAGCATCCGCAGCCAGCAGACGAGCGAATCGGCCAACGTCAATCCGCCGGCGATGGGCGTTCCCGGCGCGCTCACGAACCAGCCGCCGGTGCCGCCGACAGCGCCGTTGACACAGCCGCAGGTTCCCGGCGCGACGCCCGCCGGACAGCAGCAGCCGGGACAGCAGCCGATCGGAAAGATCGACGCCGCCGGGGTCCAGGCGCCGCTCGCCAATGCCGGTTCGCCGATCTCGACGCGCAAGGATTCGACGATCAATTACGAAGTCGATCGAACCATCCGCCACACACGGCAGTCAATCGGTAGTATCCGTCGGCTTTCCGCCGCGGTCGTGGTCAACAACCGCAAGGAAACCGGGCGCGACGGCAAGGTCACCTCGAAACCGTTTTCCGAGGCCGAAATCAAGCAGATCAACGATCTGGTGAAAGAGGCGATGGGATTTTCGGGCGAACGCGGCGACACGCTGTCGGTCGTCAATACCTCGTTTACCGCCGAGGAAAAAACCGAACCCTCGATACCGCTCTGGAAGGATCCGGAGAACATCGAGCTCGGACGTGAATTGTTGAAGTATCTGTTGATTGCCGCCGTTGTTGCCTACCTGATCCTGGGCGTGATCCGTCCGATTCTGCGCACCATGTTCCCGCCGCCGCCGAAAGAGGAGGAAAAGGAAGGCGCGGCGGTGTTCGCGGGTGCCCATGCGGGCGAGAGCGCGGGCGCGGAAAGCGGCGCGGAAGGGCACGAAACCACGCCGTTCGAGCTGAAACTGGCGCGCGCGAAGGAGCTTGCGCAGAAGGATCCGAAGATCGTCGCCGGCATCATCAATCAGTGGATAGGCGCCAATGGCTAGCAGCGAAGAGGCAATCGAAAAAAGCGCGATCCTGTTGCTCGCGCTGGGCGAGGAATTCGCCGCGCAAACCCTGCAACGCCTCGGTCCGCGCGAAGTGCAGCGCATCGGGCATGCGATGGCCTCATTGCGCTCGGTGCCGCATACCAAGCTCGAGTCGGTGCTCGACGAGTTCCTCGACACCGCCGAAACCGCCGCGGCACTGCATACCGATACCGATTCCTACATCCGCTCCGTGCTCACCAAGGCGCTCGGCGACGACAAGGCAAGCAACCTGATTTCGCGCATCCTGCACGGCGGTGACACCAACGGCATCGAGGGGCTGAAGTGGATGGACGCCTCGACCGTCGCCGACCTGATCCGCAACGAGCATCCGCAGATCATCGCCACGCTGCTCGTGCACCTGGAACACGACCACGCCAGCGAAATTCTCGGTTATTTCAGCGAACGCCTGCGGAACGATGTCGTGCTGCGCGTCGCCACGCTCGAAGGCGTGCAGCCGGCGGCCTTGAAGGAACTCAACGACGTGATGCTGGGGCTGCTCTCGAGCTCGGCCAACATCAAGAAATCGGCGATGGGCGGCGTCCGCACCGTGGCCGAGATTCTCAATTTCATGGGCACCGCGAACGAAACCTCGGTGGTCGACGCGATCCGGGAATACGACCCGGAACTGGCGCAGAAAATCATCGACGAAATGTTCGTGTTCGAAAACCTGCTCGACCTGGACGACCGCGCGGTGCAGCTCCTGATGCGCGAAATCCAGTCCGATTCGCTGATCATCGCGATGAAGGGCGCTTCCGAAACCCTGCGCGAAAAAATCTTCAAAAACATGTCGCAGCGCGCCGCCGAGATGCTGCGCGAGGATCTCGAAGCCAAGGGCCCGGTCCGCTTGTCCGAAGTCGAAGCGGAACAGAAGGAAATCCTCAAGATCGTGCGCCGCCTGGCCGACGAAGGCCAGATCGTCATCGGCGGCAAGGGCGGAGAGGAAATGGTCTGATGTTTCCGAACATCGAAATTCCAAATTTATGAAATAATTTTTTATTAAAACTCGCTACTGTAGT
>JAVBTC010000021.1:0-4360 GCA_031556405.1 Rhodocyclaceae bacterium | reverse complement strand
CGAGCTGACGCCGGTGACGAGCACCTGCTCGTCGCCGATGAAGCGCCGCGCCGGCTGGTTGTTGGCGGCGACCAGCATCGGCGTCGCCAGCACCTGGATGCGGTTCTGCTGTTGCAGCATCTGCAGGCGCAGGCGGATCGTGTCGTTCATGAACTGCCAGACCATCGTCGAATCGCGGTCTTCGTCGAAGTTGCCGAGTCCGCCGACGTCGCGGGGATAGCTGCCGTTCGGCAGCCGCCCGGAGGAGGCGCCGTCCGTCGTGCCGCCGGCGCCGAACGGGCCGCGCGTGGTGCCCTTGCTGGAAAAGCCGATGTCGAAGATCGAGCGGAAGCCGTCGTCGAGGGTGATGTCGAGGATTTTCAGTTCGAGCAGCACCTGTACCGGCGGCAGGTCGAATTTTTTCAGCATTTCCGCGATCTGCTCGACCGCCTTGTTGTCGCCGGTACGCACCAGGAGCAGGTTGTGCAGGCGGTTGTAGGTGAGGTGGATCGGCAGCCCCTGCTTTTTCGTGATTCCGTCGAGCAGTTCGCCGGCGTCGACCGCCATGCGGCCGGAGGCGTCGGTCCTGAGCATGCTGTCGATGCGGTCGGGGGAGAATTGCTCGATTTCCTTTCCGGTCAGCTTGATCGGGTCCTTGTCGCCGAGCACGCCGGTGGTGCGCGAACCGCCGCCCGAGCGGCTGACGGTGGCGAAGCCGCCGAAATCGTCGCCGCCGCTGCTTCCGCTTCCGCTGCGCGAGGCCGAGTTGCCGTTTCCGTTGCTTCCGGTAGTGCCGCTGCTGCTGCTGCTGCCGGAGGTGCGCCGGGTGCTGCCCAGGCTGACCGGCGGCATTTCCTCCACCGGCTGCGCCAGCTTGACCCGCGCGCCGAAGAGCGCCTGCACGGCGTTGGCGGCGCTGACGACGTTGTGGTGGCGCAGCGTGAACACGCGGACGTGTTCGTCCTGGGTGATTTCGATGTCGTGCTGGTATTCCTCGGCGTTCAGGATCAGCCAGGTCTGGCTCGGCGCATCGAAGCGGTACCAGACGCCGGCGGAGCGCGACAGCGCGCGGATCGCCGCCTCGACCGAGGCGTTGCGCAGGTAGAGCGAGACGGGCCGGTCGGAGATCTTGCTGGAAACGACGACGTTGACCTGTCCCACCTGGGAGATCAGCCGCGCGGCGTCGTTCAGCGTGATGCCGCGCAGGTCGATGGAACCGAGGTGGCCGGGGGTCGTTTTCTCCGCCGGGGCCGCTGCCGCGGGTTTCGGCGCATGCGGTTGCGCGGGTTTTTGCGTGGGTTGTTTCTGCGCGGGGCTTTGTACGGGGTTTTGTGCGGGTTTTTGCACGGGGTCTTGTATTGTCCCGGCGCCTGTCTGCGCTTCCGGTTCCGCGTGCGCGGGCGGGGCGGCGAGCAGGAATGCCGGCAGCAAAACGGAAAGGATGCGGAGTCCGCGCCGGGCTTTTTTGTTTGTTCGTGCTTCTTCGTTGCCCGAAACCTCGATCGACCACATGTTTATTTTTTCCTTTTTCATTTCAGTTGCCGCTCCCCTCATCGCACCACGACATCCTGCCGGCTGTGGCTGAGCGCCTTGAGCCGGACGGAATCGGTGCCGACCTCGACGCGGTAGGCGGCGTCGCCGGACAGGTGGATCAGTTCGCCGTGACGGGCCACGTACCGTTCCTTGCCGATTTCCAGGTCGACGAGATTGCCCATCCGGGCGCGCAGGCGGATGCCGTCGTCGGCGGCCGCGCTGGCGCCGCCGCGCCCGGAACGCAGTTGCGGGCTGACCTGGAACGGATCGCGTCCGAAGGTGAAGTCGTCTTCGCGCACCGCCATCGGCGCTTGCCAGGATTCCGCTTCGCCGTTTTCCGCGCGCGTTGCCGTTCGTGTCTCTGTTCGTTTCGCCGGAGCGGGCGCCAGCGCTTTTTTCCGCGCTTCTTCGACCGTTTTCTGGGCTGCTTTTTCGGCATTTCTGGCACTGTTCCTTTTTGCCGCCCAGGCAGGTTGCGGCGCGCCCAGACAGAACGCGAACAGGACGGCGAGAAACGCCGCGAAAAGCGTGGAGGCCGCGTTCGGGAGATGCCGCTTCATCACTTTCGTCATTCTCATCACCCGCCCCCGAGCGAAAACACCGCCCGGAAAAAGGCGAAATAGACGAAACCCACGACGCCGCCGATCAACAGCGTCATCACCGGCTCGATCATCGAGGCGAGTAATTTGACCCGGCTGTCCAGTTCCGATTGGTAAAAGCGCCCCAGTTCTTCCATCACGGTGTCGAGCGAGCCGCTTTTTTCGCCGATGGCCGCCATGTGCGTCAGCAGCGTCGGGATTCCCGGCTGTTCCAGCGCGGCGGCGATGCTGCCGCCTTCGAGCACGCGCGCCGCCGCGCGCTCGAAGGCATGCGAGAAGACGCGGTTGTGCGTGAGCTGGGCGCAGACGCGCAGCGATTCGAGCACCGTCAGGCGGCTTTTCACCAGCATCGCCAGGATCCACGAGAGTTGCGCCATTACCGTCAGGACGATGGTGCCGCCGATCACCGGGACGTGCAGCGCGGCGCGGTCGATCCACAGTTTCGCGGGCGGCCACTGGCGCAGGAAGAGCAGGGTGACGAACAGCGAGGAAAGGGCGATCAGCACCGGCAGCCCCCAGGCGGAAAGCCAGGCGGAAATGTCGAGCAGCGCCTGCGCCGCGCCGGGCAGCGCCTTGCCGCGCCGGGTCAGGAAGGCGGCGAAGCGCGGGATCACCGAGATGACGAGGAAGCTGACGACGGCGATCGCCATCAGGACGACGATCGCCGGATAGACCAGCGCGTTGATCGTCTGCCGCCGCACTTCGCCGCGCCGTTCGACGATCTGCGTCAGGCGGGCGAAGATGGCGTCGAGTTCGCCGCTCGATTCGCCGACTTCGATCAGCTTGACGCCGAGCCGGTCGACGACGCCCTGCGTTTTCGCCAGCGCCGCCGACAGGGAAGTGCCTTCCTGGATGCGTTGCGCGCAGTCGGTGAGTTCCCGTCTCATCCTCTGCCGCCGGCAGAGGCGCGCGCAGGCGGTGAGCGCTTCGAGCAGCGTGTGTCCGGCGCGCAGCATCAGTTCCATCTGCCGGTAGAACATTGTGCGGTCGCGGTCGCGGATCGGCAGCCAACTGGTGCTCGCGGCGGCGATTACGCGCAGGAGACCGGGCAGATCCCGCGGCGGCTGGTCGGAGAGCGCGACCACGCGCAGGCCCTGCCCGCGCAGCTGCGCGCGCGCCTCGCGTTCGTTCTTCGCCTGTAAATTGCCGCGGCGTTCGCTGCCGGCGGTTTCCAGTGCCTGGTAGTAATAAGTCGCCATGGAGCGCTTCCTTTTCAGCCTCCGGCGCCGTAGAGGAACGGCGCGATTTCGTCGAGCGAAGTGAGGCCGGCGGCGAGTTTCGTACGCGCGTCCTCGCCCAGCCGATGCCAGCGCGGTCCGGCCAGGCGGCGCAGTTCGCGCTCGGGAAGGCCGGCGGCGATGGCGTCGGCGAGTTCCTCGTCGATCCACAGGCTTTCGAAAATGCCGATCCGTCCGCGGTAGCCGGAGCCCAGGCAGTGCGCGCAGCCGCGGGGGACGAAGGTGTCCTGCATCGTCAGGCCGAAGCGCTCGCGGGTCCTGGTGTCAAATGCGGCATCGAGCGCGACACTCTGGCGGCAGCGGGGGCAGAGGAGGCGCACCAGGCGCTGGGCGATCAGGCCGCGCACGGTGGCGGCGATCATGAACGGTTCGCAGCCGATGTCGATGAGGCGGGTGACGGCGCCCGGCGCGGAGTTGGTGTGCAGCGTCGACAGCACCAGGTGGCCGGTGGTCGCGGCGCGCAGCGCGGTGTCGGCGGTATCCCGGTCGCGGATCTCGCCGACCAGCACCACGTCCGGGTCGTGGCGCAGGAATGCGCGCAGCGCGCCGGCGAAGCCGACGCGGGAATTCACCTGCACCTGCGAGATGCCGGCGATGTTCTGTTCGATCGGGTCTTCGACGGTGAGAATGTTGAGCTTCGCGGTATCGAATTCGCGCAGCGCGGCGTAGAGCGTGGTGCTCTTGCCGCTGCCGGTCGGGCCGGTGACGAGCACGATGCCGTTCTGCTCGGCCAGCGCCCGGCGCATCCGTTCGAGCATCGCTTCCGGCATGCCGAGCGAGGAGAGGCGGATTTTTTCGCTTTCTCCGGCGTCGCTTTTCAGTACGCGCAAGGTGAGGCGTTCGCCGAATTTCGTCGGCAGGCAGGCGACGCGCATTTCCATCGCGCTTTCCGTGGCTCCTGCGGTTCCAACGGTTCCCACGGTTACGTCCCGTCCCGGAGCGGCGCCGGGGAGGGCGTAGGTCATCCCTCCGTCCTGCGGCGCGCGGTTCTCGGCGATGTCCATGCCCGCC
>JAVBTC010000095.1:0-3057 GCA_031556405.1 Rhodocyclaceae bacterium | reverse complement strand
TGATGAAGCGGTCGCAGGCGGCCAGCGCGGCTTCCGGTTCGTTGTATTTCCAGTGGGCGTAAGCGACGTCGATCTGCGCCTGCTGTGCGTAGCGGCCATAGGGATAGCGCGCTTCGAGCCGCTCGTAATACCGGATCGCCTTGTCGTAGGTGCGTTCCTCCAGCGCCGTCTTGGCTTCCGAATACAGTTTGTTCGCGGACCAGCCGATGGTTTCGTCCTTTTGCTCGCTGAACAGGCTGCAGCCCGAAAGAGACAGGGCGCCGACAAGGTAGATGAGAACCGCTACACTACGCATGATGAAGATTCCACAAAAGCAAAAAAAACCGCAATGGCAGGGCCGGGAAGAACTGCGGGAAGACCGGGGGAACATGGCGTCGCAGCTTGCCGGGTACGAAAGCGATGACGATGATGAAGAGATGGATTTTCCGGATGACGGAAAACGCTCCGATGTCGAATCCGGTCCCGTCGCCGGGCAGAGCAATCTTGAGGATGCTGCGGTTCCGTGCCACCTCCCGGAGCGCCCGGAGTGCCTTTCCGGCGCCGGAGATCATAGCACAGAGCATCGTTTCACCATACCCGGAACGATGGCCGGTACCCGGCTGGATCAGGCGCTGGCGGCGCTATTGCCGCAATACTCGCGCAGCCGTCTGCAAAGCTGGGTCCGCGCCGGCGCGGTCTCGGTCGATGGGAAGGCGGTGGAAGAGGCGAAGCACAAACTGCGCGGCGGCGAAACCGTTGCCGTCGGATTGCACGCCGACGCCGATCGGGCCGCGCGCGAGGGCATTTTCAGTCCGGAAGACATACCCTTATCGATCGTATTCGAGGACGACGAACTGATCGTCATCGACAAGCCGGCCGGGCTCGTTGTTCACCCGGCGGCGGGAAACTGGAGCGGCACCTTGCTGAACGCCTTGCTGCACCATGCTCCGCAACTCGCCGCACTGCCGCGCGCCGGTATCGTTCACCGGCTGGACAAAGACACGAGCGGTCTCCTGGTGGTCGCGAAAACGCTGACCGCGCAAACCGATCTCGTGCGCCAGCTCCAGGCGCGCACGGTAAAGCGCGAGTATCTGGCACTGGCCTACGGCGATGTTCTTTCCGGCGGCACGGTCGATGCCCCGATCGGGCGCGATCCGCGAGAACGCACCCGGATGGCCGTCGTTGCCGGCGGAAAGCCGGCGCGTACCCACTACCGTGTCCGCGAGCGGTTCGCTCTATGCACTTTGCTCGAATGCGCGCTGGAGACCGGACGCACGCACCAGATCCGCGTTCACCTCGCCTCGATCGGGCATCCGCTCGTCGGCGATCCGCTATATCGCGCGGGACAAAGAGGGAGAGGAATACGGCGTACGCCTCCGGGAACGCATGCCATGTCCGCGGAAACGTTGCCGACGCTCACGGCCTTTTCGCGTCAGGCATTGCATGCCGTGCGTCTTGGACTGCTTCATCCGGCAAATGGCGCGGCCCTATATTGGGAAGCTCCACTGCCGCCGGATATGGCGCAGCTTCTGGATCGCCTGCGCCGGTAGCGGCCGAAAAATTATCGGCGGAAACATGGAGAAACGCGGAGGCAGGGCACAGCATGGAATCCGGAACGGAACCCACAGCGAGGCCCGAAATGAGGATAATGAGGATAATGCACTTCGCATCGAAGGCGGTTTGTGGTTATACTGTCAGCGTTTTTTGCCGTACAGGGACGGCTGGTGATTCAATAAATATTATTGTGGTTATTTGTCTGTTTTGATGAAGGAAAACCATGAGTCAGAAGGTTCGTATCGTTTTTCGCGGTGAAATCATCGCGGGAGAAGCGGAGGCTTTGGTCAAGCAGCGTGCCGCGCAATTGTTCAAGGCCTCACCGGAACAACTCGAACGAATTTTTTCCGGCATTCCTGTCGTATTGCGCAAGGACCTGCCGGAGGAAGAAGGGCCGCGTTACCAGAGACATCTGGAAAAAGCCGGGATGCGTGTTTACGTCGAACAGATGAAAACGAAAGCCGCGCCGCCGCCACCGCCGCCTCCTTCCAAGCCTTCTCCCGTCGGAGTGCCGTTTCCCACGATCGTCGACACGGCTGTGGAGTCGGCGCCCGAGCTCGGATTTGGCTCGATCTCCGCGCCGCCTCCGTCCCAGATGTCCCAAACGGCTGCGGCACCGGCTTCCATGCCGGAAAAAAGCTCGGTTTACGGTACCAAGGCTTCGCTGCTTTTTCCCGCAGCCTCGGCGGAATCGCCCGAGGTGCCGGTTTCACCACAGGAACTGTCTCTGGAGGAAGTCGTGCCGCCGGAGGAAATAACATGCCCGAAATGCGGGGTGAAACAGCCTAGACGTACCCTGTGCCTTGAATGCGGAGTGGATATACCTCGGTTCCTGAAGGCACAGGAAGAAGAAAAAGCTCTGCTGAATGTTCCGGGAGGTGCGCTGGCGGCGCTGCACAGCGCCGGCGAACACGTGGAAGGGAAGGATTTCCGGATCATCGAGGACGACACGAGTGCACCGCCGGCTGGTAAGCGAGGCGCTCTGAAAAACAGTTCCAGTCCTTATCGCGCGCCAGTGGCGATGTCGGAAAGCGATTCCATCGAAAATGACGAAATGGCTGGCGTGTTGGACTATCTCGGTCTGGCGCCTTCCGGTCACGTGAAACGGCTTACCTATTTAACCTCGCAGCTCTTTGCTCTTGCCTTGGCGTTTTTCACGCTCGGGATCGTCTGGAGGGGCATAGCGCGTTCCGTAGCCAATGGTTCTCTCGATCCCTCCGCAGTCATGACTCAATTCAATCAGGAACCGTCGGGTATAGGGTGGTCGATTGCCGGAATCGTTATGACGATTTATTTCTTCAAAATCTCCATCCATCGATGCCGCGACATCGGCTGGTCGCCGTGGTGGGTGCTGTTGTTTTTTGTGCCGGTCGCGAATCTGGTATTCCAGCTTTGCCTGTTTTTCTGGCCGAGCGGCAGTTATGAAGCACCACGGGGTAGTTTCAAAATGCTGTTGATTGCGATCGGCTGTTGTGTGCTGTCGGCGAGTTGGTCTGGATATGGGGCGGTAAAAATAAAGGTAGC
>JAVBTC010000039.1:0-8477 GCA_031556405.1 Rhodocyclaceae bacterium | reverse complement strand
TGTCCGGCACGGTGACGATAGGTTTCTGGCGGAACAGGTCGGGAAGGCGCACGAATTGCAGGCGTCCGTTTTTCCAGCGCACGGTGCCGCCTTCTTCCTGCAATACCCGCGCAATCAGAAAACTCGGGGTCTCGCTGATGGGACAGTAGAAACGCGGGACGGGAAAATCGGCATCGATGGTTTTGAGACGGGCGCCCGCCGCGCGGTAGATCGCCGAAAGGGTGGCGCCTTCCTTGATGATGGCCGTCCGGCGCACGAACGCGATATCGAGACAGGCGGAGAGCAGTGCGGTGACGCGCACGGCGTTCCGCTGCCGCTCGCCCTGTACCGTGCGTCCGTCGACGCGCACGCAATGGACGACGGTAAACCGGTCGCCCGAACCGAGCGTCAGGGTTTTCCCCTCCCCCAATCGCCGTTCCAGGTCGTCGTCGCTGTAGACCTCGGCTTCCAGCGTTGCCGGCACGGGCGCAAGATCGGAGCGCAGTACCGCCGAATGGATCAGGTCGCCCCGGATTTGCTGGCCGTCGTCGAAAAGGATGACCATGGGTCAGACCGTGGTAATGGGCAGGCAAAAAGCACGGTGCGGCAATTCCGCCTCGGTTTGCAGGATATCCCCGGCAATCTCGCCGGAGGATCGCCCGAAAACATCGACGCCGTGCCCGCGCGAGGCTTCCAGGTAGAGGGCGTTTTCGCGTTCGACGTACAGGAGAAACAGGGGGCGGATCAGCGCCCATTCGGACAGCGAAATATCGGTGGCGCCGGAAAGCGCCGGGGCCGGGTCGATATCGCGCAGGCTGGAAACTTCGGTATACCCGGCGTACAGGGAAACGGCGGCAAGCGCCTGGGCGAGTATGGTTTCCTCGTCGAGCAGGTTTCCCGCCGGACGTTCTTCCGCGAAAAAACGCGCCGCCAGCGCGGCAAGCGTTGGCATCAGCGGTAATCCTTCGAATTGCCCGAGAGGGTTTCGCCGAAATAGTGGAAAAACACCGTGCCGGTGAAAAGCAAGACCTGGGAACGGTTTTCCCAGTCGCGGTCGGGATTGTCGAGCTGGATGAAACAGTCAACGATGCGCTTGGCGCGCAGGAACGATTGCGGCGTACCTTCGTACACTTTTGCATTGAAGGTGCCGCCGCGCACGATCAGATCGATCATCATCGTGTCGATGTGGCCGGCGACGGTTTCCATCAGTGCGATTTGTCCCTGCTGGTGCACTTTCAATTGCTGCGGCTGCCACATCGCCGCACCCAGCGGGGTGGATACCTCGATTTCCCCGGCGGGCGAGAGTTCGGGCCATGGGGCCTGCTTGCACAACAAGAAATACTGTTCGAATCCCTCGATCTCGAAGGTGAAGTCGCTACTCACGACCTTGGCGCCAAGGGCCTGAGTCGCGTTGTAAAAGGTCTTGAGGTAGGAAGCGGTGGAAACGGTCATCGGGAAGTCCTTTGGGGGTGGGCTTCCCGAGAATTTATCGTGGAGAGGAAGGAGGAACGGGGGGGATTTTCCGAAATTGGGAAGGATCTAAATTGTGGAACTTTTTTTCCGAAAATTTGTCTTGCCTAATTACTTGTTATAGAAGCAAAAATTTTTTTAATCAGAGAGGACAGATTTATGTCGTATCAATCATACAAATCACTGGAAATTCACCCTGACTATGTTCTAGTACTTGAATTCTTAAATTCTAGCAATCCCCGCGAAATTCTAACGGGCACAAAATTAGTTGACCATTGGAACCAGAAGTATCCAGATAAGTTTCCCATGGAAATACGGACATGCGAGACAGGAGAGCAGCTTCTTGAAGAAATTCGTAAAGCAACGCAGCTAGTCCCGGCAAAAGGAATTCCAATAATTCACATAGAATCCCATGGAAGTGAGTGGATAAAAGATGAATTAAACAATGAAAAAATGGCATATTTTGTGCGCGACAAGGAGAATTTTCTTTCATTGGATACTGTTTGGGATGCATTACGGCCACTAAATATTGCTACTGATTTCAATTTGATGGTTGTTGCTGTTTCATGCTATGGAGATGAGATCCGAAGAGGTATCGTTCAACACTTGTGGAACGACAAAAACAAAGAGGATTGCAAGCCTATTCCGTTTATGGCATCAATCGGGTTTGATGAAGAAGTGGAAGTCGAATTTCTTCTTGAGGCGATGATTCTCTTTTATGAAAAATTGCTAATTAACGGTTGTTCGCTTCAGGAAGCCGTGTCAAACGCAAATCAGCAGCTAAACAGCAGTGGAAAATTAATGGTTCAATGGACTGTGAAAACTTTACTGGATGCCGTGATTATCAACTTCACTGTCGATAGAGAGAAATTCGTTGATTCTTGCTATGAAATCTACCGTAATGAAAATTCTCCTCCCTATAAATCCAAGGAAGAATTTCATGCGGGTCTGATTTCTCACGAAAAGGCCGAAATGAATAAAATGCTAAAAATGTTTTTTGCTTATGAAAGCCATCCTCATAATCAAGAGAGATTCGGGATTTTCGTTCAATAGTTCAAACCACAGGCAAGTTTTGCAAACATTGATCAATTTGCTTCCCGAAAATACATAAAAAGATCGCCGGTAATTCCAGAGAACTCTTTTTCGAACGAAGAAAAAGGAGAGGAAATGCCTCATCTTTCCGGATCGTTTCCGGCGGCATTCCCTCCCGCCCATTCAATCGGTCAATTCACGCTATGGCAACGCTTCGTCAAATGGCAGTGCGCCCCCGGATGCTTCGACGCATTCCCGGAATGGCCGCCCGGAAGCACCCTGCGACCGGCGTGGATGCGATCCCTGATCCACTCATCGATCTCCGATTCGACCCACCCCACTGCCCGGGCGCCGAGGGAGATCGGCTGCGGAAAACCCGGATCGTAGGCGTGCGGATTTGCCGGGTCGTAACGCGTCTTGGCATAGATGGTCGAGCGGGCAAGCCCGGTACGGGCTTCTACCTGCTTGCGGCGAAGAATGGTCAGGTGGCTTTTGTTCGGGTTTTTCATCGTTCGCTTCTCCATGATGCGCCGGGAAATACCGGCTGATTCATAATCTACCGCCCGCCCGGAGTGCCGCCCGGTTCGGTTTTCCGGGTTCGGTCGGCAACTTCCGGCAGGCCGTCATTCCTCCATGGGAGGTGAAACGGAGGAACCTCGCACCGGCAACACCACCCCCTTCACGTAGTCCTGCAACATCGTCAGTTTTCGGATGGCGGTATCGCCGTCGCCGGCGATTCCCACCAGAGCGTCCGCAATCGCCGGGTCAAGGTCGCATCCTGCGGCTCCATCGCCCAGGACGGCGGAGAGGGAATCTCCGGACAGGCGCAGTCCTGGGGAATAGGCGGGGAAGCGCACCCGGACAGCGCCATTAGCAAGCTGCCGGCGCAAAGCGGAATTCTCATTTTTCGCATGCTGTAACTCCTTGAAATGTTGTTTATCCAGTGCGGCAACCTTCGCGGCGGCTTCGCGTTCCACCTTCCGGGCCGTGCTCTGCGCCTCGGCCAGCGCCCTCGATTCCGCCGCGCCGCGTTTCGCTTCGGCCAGATCCCATTCCGCGCGGACGGACGTGGAACCCTTCACCCAGCCGAATGCGACGAGCGCCGCCGCCAGCCCCAGCAGCGCCAGCCAATAGACCCAGATGGGAACCGCTTTTTTCAACAGATTCGGCATGCTTACCTCCAATGGGAAAGGTACTTTTCCCGCCGACTATCGAGCGTGTTTTCGACATAGGCACGGTTGATCGCAAAAAAACTCTGCCCGTATCCCGCGACCGCCGTTCTGGCTTTCGTGCTCGTCGTTTCCACATTCCCCGACCAGCGGCGCGGATCGCAGCCGGGTTTCTGCGAACACAGCAGCCTGTCTTTCAACAGTCCCCCGGCGCCGCCGTTGTACGCGGACAAGGTGAAACTCCAGGCATCGCGCTCCGTTTCCGCCAGCGGCGACAGACGCCGATACAAGGAACGATCCATCAGCACCAGGGCGGCAAGCTGTTTTCCAGGGTCGTAACGATCCTCCCATTGCCATTCGCGCAGATCGCGGTGCAGGGGTTTCACCTCATCGAACGCGGAAAACCGTTTCGACCCGTCGGCGTGGTACGCGGTCGTCAACTGGCCCAGCCCGAACCCGTATTCCCGGCTCGTCTTCAGTTCCGCCTTCGGATTCCAGCATTTCCGGTGCGTGAGACTGGCGCAGGTCTCTTGCTCCACTTGCCCCGCCATCGTGTGCGGCTGCGGGGCGTCCGGCCAGTAGGTGTTTTGTGACGCCACCAGCAGCGGCAGGTACAGTTTTGCCAATACCGGAATCGTTACTTCGCCCATAGCACCACCGACAGGGTCAAAAACCCCATGAATCCGAGCAGGGACGCGACCACCAGCGCCGCCGCCGGATCGCCCAGGCGTGCCCGCGCCAGCCATTCGGAGAGCACGATCTGCGGCAGGATGAGACGGGACATAACGATGGTGAGCGCACAAAAGCACAGCGCCACCGCGCTCCAGCGCAGCAAGGTCAGCAGCAAATCCCAATCGATCATGCCCAGCGCCAGCGCCCCGAGCGCCAGCAAAAGCCATGCGGAACCGTCGAACAGGGCCGAGAGACGGTTTTTCCAGAGTTGGAGCGATTTCACTTTCATCTTTATTGCCCTCCATTGAGTTTGGAAACGATGCCGGCCCATACGGCAGCCGCGAACGCGGCAGTCACGACGGCGGCGAAGGCCAGCGTGCTGTGATCCGCAATCTTTCTCATCCGCCGCCCGAAGCGCAGGTCGGCGCGGAATTCCTCGACGCTTTCCGGGCGGTCGATATCGACGCCGAGAATGGCGAACACCTTTTTCACCGCGTGCTGCGCCGCTTCGTTGGATACCGCTGCCACGTCGCAGCCGGAACCGTGACGCGGCGGCAGGCACGCCGCGCGGCAATCCGCCTTTTCCTGCTTGTTGTCTTGAGTCATATCGCCCTCGCTACGGTTTTGGCGACGATGCCGCAGGCGCGAATGACTTCATTCAATCGCTCGACCATCGCCGCCTGGGTGTTTAGTTCGGATTCCCGGCCCTTGCGCCATTCCTGAAAGGCATTGCCCTCGAAAAACGCGCGGACGGTGCTCGCGGGCAGCGCCAGCGCCTCATTCAACGGCGTGTGTGAATATAGGGTGAGACTGGCGGCCAGATTGGTGAGGTTTTCCGACCAGGTTTCGCGTAAGTTCGGAAAGACCGGCGCGAACCGGAAATCGGGCCGGCGGCAAATCGCTTGCCGCCCCTCCTTTCGGCAAGGCGACCAGTCCATCCCCGGCGAATTCGACCCGGAACAGGTGGTGCAGCCGTTCCCGCCCGGTGCCGTAGCGGTGCAGCAATTCGGTGAATTCGCTCTCGGGATATCCGGCAAAGACGCGCATCCGTGCCAGCAGGAATTCGTCGAAGGCGCCTTCGCCCTCGGACGTGTCGGGAACGGTTTCACCGGCGCGGATCATCTGTGCCGCCATGCCGCCCAGCAGCCAATGCAGCCGCCCGGAAACGTTCTCGACCTCGCCTTCCAGGCGTTCGACCGATTCGGCCATGGCGCCGGTCAGGTGGCGGATGCTCCAGCGGTCGCCGCCGATTTCTCCGACATCGACCGCCGGCAACGGCAAGACCAGATCGGCGGCACCGTCCAGGTAGTCGGAATAGCGGCCATTCCCGAGGGAAAAATCCGGGCCGTCGTCGGAGACGGCGGCGAGGTAATGGCAGACGGCCAGCATCCGTTCCTGTACCGTCCATTGCGCAGGATCGTCGACGCCCTGGGCTGACACAAGCGCATGGCGCAGAAATGCGGTACAGCAGGCTTCTTCCCGCGCTCCCGGCATCGCGGCAATGGCGATGGAGGCACCGAGCGAGAGTTCGCGCAGTTGTACCGTCAGGCGGCGCGTGCGCAGGATGGGGAAATGGATCATGAATGCCGCTCCCGAAGATAAGGTTCGGGAATTCTGCGGCAGGGAGAATCGGGGATTGGGAGGGGTTTTCCGGAAATCAGAGCGCGACCGATTCCGACCAGTCCTGCCGGTCGATGGCCGTCAGCGTGCACAACGTCAGCGGCACCGCCAGTTCGACGAAGTGTCCGTTGCTGTCGACGGGTGAGGACAGCGGTTGTCCGATTGATTCGATGACCAGCGGCGAAAAAACCCGCCCCTTGTATTTCATGGCAATCCGCGTCGGCGATTGCGACGGCATCAGCGCCTCGATGTAACCCTTTTCGCCTTTCATTGCCTGTACCGCTTGCGCCAGGATCGTCCCGTCCCGTGCCAGTGCGATGGGCAAGGCCCATTCCATCAATTTATTGAATGGCGTTTCCACTTCCCGGAGCGGATCGATCCAGGCCCGGAACAACGCCGTCACCGTAATCTTCACCGGCGGCATGCCGTTGAAGACCTGGGTGGAATTCAGTTTGGTAATCCCGGTACGGCCTTCGAAGCGGCTCAAGAATTCGTTTGATTGCCGCTGTGCGCCTTCCCCTTCCGGCGCCTTTCCGAGCATCGCATCGACCAGCGGTTGCAGTGCGCCGGACTGGAGCATCGCCATCAATGCCGGCGCCCGCGTTTCCGGCCCGGCCTGTTCGAACGGGCTTTGCCAGTTGAGCGCGATTTCCATGTTTGCTTCCGTGAGCGGGGCCTGCACGGTCGCCGGATCGGTTTTTTGCGTCCGGCCCCAGGTGTCGCCTGTTTTGGCGACTTCGTAGAAATGGGCAATCAGGTGGGGAGAAAGACCTTCCCAGTTCGATGAGAGGGTTTGCGCTTCGAGGCTGGGAGCGGGCATCGTGGCGTTCCGGGTATTTGCGGGCGCTTATTCTCGCCGACGCCCCTCGCATGCGGGGGCGGTCTTTTCCGAAGTAGCAAATTTTGATTTAATACGATTATCTTTCCTTAAATTTACTTGGTTTTTGCCATGCCTGAAAAAATTGTTCGATTGGACATTTATATTTACCGGGATATCAAGGACATTCAGCCGGGCGATAGTTTTCTCCTAGATCTGTCGGTGGAAGGATTTTCCGAACCCAGAGTCGAGGAACGGCTGAAAGAACTGGCGAAGGAAGGCTATATCACCGTCAAGGAAACATTTGGAGCAACCACGGTCAGCGGTGTCACGGTAAACGGCCATGACTTTTTCCGGACGCGCCTTCAGCCCGACGGCACGTGACAGCAGGCAAAATCGACAGGAAATTCCAATGTCCCACGTATCCCCCGAGAAGAAGAAACTGTACCATCTGGCAGGAAAATTCCTTGTCGCTTCGCGACTGACCCAGCGAGGCTATCGGGTCAAGTTTGAATCGGGAATAGGCATCGGCTACGACATCCTCGCGTTCGACGAGAAAGGAAACAAGGCATTCCTGGAGGTGAAATCGTCGGCCACGTACCGCAGGCGGTGGATACTCCAGAAAAAATATGCTTCTACCGGGCAGGATGAGGTTTCTTCGGATCGTCGTTTCGTCTGCTGTGTCGACCTTTCACGCGAGGTTTTGCAGCCGCCCGACGTGTTTGTATTTCCCGCCGTCGTAGTCGCGAATGGACTGCATTACTACTTCAGCAGCAAATTTCCCGACAGCAGCAGCTACCACCTGTCGCTGGACTTCAAACCCCAGGGGCGCACAAAAGAGGCGGAAGTTCTGACCGTGGGAGAATTCATCGACGCCGAGTACTACCGGGAAAACTATGCTGCCCTGGGCGTCAAGGCCGTGGCGCGATAAACGCTCCCTCCGAAAAGTATCGCAGGACATTTCAGCGGCAAATTGGCGCTCTTTTCTGATAGGTGAAAAAAATGGCGCCGCCCCGCATCGGGTCGGCGCCGTCGCCCCAAGGAAGAACGAAAAAGCAAATTACAGGCCCATCTTCCGCCGCAGCCGCATCGACTTCATCCGCCGCATCATCGCCCCCGCCGAATGGCTTTTCATGCGGGCCTTGCGAATGGCGATCTTCTGTTTCGCCGACAATCGCACCCGCCCGGAAATACGCTTGCGGATGCGCATCTTCTTCCCGCCGCGCACCGCCATCTTCAGCTTGTAGGTGGCATCGAACACCGCTTCCTGATCGTCGGCCCCAAAAACAAACTGATCGATTTCCGCATCCGCGACGGCTTCGCCCTCCGGCAGCGAAGCACTGACCAGATCCCGCACCCGGTCGGCGACCTCGCTGTCCCATTCATTCAGCAGTTCATCGATATCCTCTTCCGGAACCTCCAGCCTTTCCAGATAATCCCATGCCGCATTGAGCGCCATTTCCAGCACGCCCTGTTCCTCTTCGCTGATTTCGCCGTCCTTGTTGGCGTCGGCAATGCCCACAAGCAACGCCATCAAACGGTCGGCGCAGCCCTCGCCGTCGTCGAGATCATCCGTTTCCACCCATTGCTGGATCGCGGCGGCGACGGACAACGCGATGTCGGCGCGGGTATAGTCGTCGGCGCCGGACAATGCCGGCCCGTCTTCCGCCTCGGCTGAATCCAGGATGGGCGCCGGTTTCTCGGGGTGCCGCATGGCC
>JAVBTC010000127.1:0-3488 GCA_031556405.1 Rhodocyclaceae bacterium | reverse complement strand
TCCTGCGTGCCGACGTTTTCCTCGCAGCGCACGAGCGCCGCGGCCGTCTTCTCCAACTGCTCGCGCGCCAGCATCGCGCTGTTGGCAATTTCTTCCAGCTTGGCCACGCATTCGCGCTGCGAGAACTGCGCCTCGCGCAATTCCCGTTCGATCTCCGCCAGCAGAGCGCGCTCCTCGCGCAAATTGCGGTCGGCGTCTTCCAGCGCCGCTTTCGCCGCCGCGACCCGTTCCTGCGCCGAGGCGAAGCGCTCGCGGCCTTCACCGATACTTTCCTCCCCGGCGGCGCCGCGCTCGCGCTCGGTTTCTTCCTCGGCCAGGATTTCGGCCAGCGCCGCTTCGATCTGCGCCACGCGTTCCTGGTAGCGCTCGGCGATCTGGGTCAGTTTCAGACTTTCCATCTGCAGCGCATGCGCCTCGCCGCGCCGCAGCTCGACGTCGCGCCGCGCTTCCTGCACCTTTTCCCGCGCCGCGCCGAGCGCCTCGTCGTGCGCATGCACCCGCGCTTCCTTTTCTTCCCGCGCCATCTCGTGCTCGGCCAGGGTGCCGGAAAGCGCCTCGATCTCGCGCTGCCGTTCCAGCAGTCCGTGCGCCGCGTCCTCGGCCGCGAACAGGGTCAGGCTATGTTTCGTGACCAGATCGCCGTGCGGCGTGACGAAGCATTCGCCGCCGCCCAGGGAAGCGCGGTCGGCAAGCGCCGCCGCCAGATCGGGACGGGTACGCACGCCGGCCAGCCATTCGGCGAGCGGCGCGGTGATATCCGGTTCATCAGGCGCATTGCAGCGGACACGCGCCAGCAGCGAATCCGGAGGCGTTGCCTGCACTTGTGCATCCATGTGATTGGTCAGCACCGCCACCCGCGTGCCGGGACGGTCGGCGGACCAGGAAGCGAGATCGGCATTCCCGGCATCGACCGCCTGCAACCGCTCGCGCAATACCGCTTCGAGCGCGTCTTCCCAGCCGGCTTCAATGGAGAGACGCCGCCACAACGGCGCGCGCCCGGAGAGCGCATGGCGCTCCAGCCATTCGCGGCTCGCGGCCGCCTTCTCGCCCGAACCGGCGACGCGCTGCTGCAATTGTTCCAGCGCCTGCTGCCGCGCGCGGATCCGCGCCGCGGCCGCCACCGCCTCCTGCACTTCGCCCTGCGCCTGCCGCCGCGCCGCTTCCAGCTCGGGCAGACGCTGCTGCAACTGTGTTTCGTGGTCTTCCGCCACCGCGATGCGCTCGTGCGCCTCGGCGATCTGCGCCTCGAGCATGTCGAGCTCGCTCATGTCGGGAATCGCCAGTCCCGCGCGTTCGTTTTCCAGCCGGTGGCGGCGCGCCGTCAGGTTCATCAACGCGCGCTGCGCGTTGGCCTGGTGCGCTTCCTCGACGCGCAGTTTCTGTTCGATCGCCGCCGCCTGTGCGCGCTCCATGGCGACCTTTTCCTGTGCCTGGCGCTGCGCTTCTTCCGTCTGAACCAGCACGTCGGAACGCGCCTCGAGGCGCATCTGCGCTTCCTCGGCGCGCGCATCGGCGAGTTGGGAGAGATCGTGCCAGCGGCGCGTGTCGCTCGCCGCCTTTTCCACCTGCGCCTGCCACGACTGCCGTTCCGCCGTCAGTTGCGCGATGCGCATTTCCAGGTCGTGCCGCGTTTCGCGCCGGTGCCGGATCTCGGTTTCCAGCCGCGTGACCTCGGCGTTGGCGGCGAAGAGTTCGCTTTGCGCCTGATGCACCCGGTCGCTGCCGCTGAAATGTTCCTCGCGCGCGGCCTCGAGCCGCGCTTCCAGGCCGGAAAGAGCGGTGTTCTGCGCTTCGAGTTCGAGCGCGGCGCGCGCGATTTCGGCGCTGGCGCGTTCGCGCTCGGCTTCGGCCTCGCGGCGGCGGACGAGCCAGAACAGTTGCTGCCGGCGCAGGAGCTTGTTGTTCAGTTCATGGTATTGCCGCGCCACGGCGGCCTGCGCTTCGAGCCGCTCGGTCTGCGCACCGAGTTCGATGCGGATGTCCTCGACGCGCGCCAGGTTCTCGCGCGTGTCGGCGATGCGCCCCTCGGTTTCGCGGCGCCGCTCCTTGTAGCGCGTCACGCCCGCCGCTTCTTCGAGGAAAATGCGCAGTTCGTCGGGCTTGGCCTCGATGATGCGCGAGATCATGCCCTGGCCGATGATCGCGTAGGCGCGCGGCCCCAGGCCGGTGCCGAGGAAGAGATCGGTGATGTCCTTGCGGCGCACCTGGAGGTTGTTGATGTAGTACTCGGATTGGCCGTTGCGGGTCAGCACGCGCTTGACCGACAGTTCCGCGTACTGCGACCACTGCCCGGCGGCGCGCCCGTCGCTGTTGTCGAAGATCAGTTCGACGGAGGCGCGCGAGACCGGCTTGCGGTTCGAGGAGCCGTTGAAGATTACGTCCTGCATCGACTCGCCGCGCAGTTCCGATGCCTTCGATTCTCCCAGCACCCAGCGCGCGGCGTCGATCACGTTCGACTTGCCGCAGCCGTTCGGCCCGACGACGCCGACCAGTTGACCGGGCAGCGACAGCACGGTCGGATCGACGAAGGATTTGAAGCCGGCGAGTTTCAGTTTGGAGAGACGCATGCGGAAAATCGATTAAAAACGGACGGTCAGGAACGGGATCGAAAAACGAAAATACAAGACGAAAATACAAAGCAGATGCAAAACGAGAGCGAAGGACGGGCGGACGGACGGAAAACAAAAACGCAAAAACGCGAAAGCGGCCGCCGCCGCCGATGCAATTCGGGTGGCCATTCGGATTATCGTCCGGATTGCCGCGATTCATGCGCGCCGTCGCCGCAGCGGTGTTGCAAAGCCCGTTATAATAGCATTTTCATCTTTTTCGCTCCCGCGCCGTTTTTCCGCTCCCCGCCATGCCCAGCCAGCCTTCCACGACTCTCGAAACCTTTCCCAATCCGGCGCCGCAGCGCGACTTCCGGATCCACATGCGGATTCCCGAATTCACCTGCCTGTGCCCGAAAACCGGCCAGCCCGATTTCGCGACGCTGACGCTCGATTACATCCCCGATGCGCTCTGCGTCGAGTTGAAGAGCCTGAAGCTCTACATCTGGTCGTTCCGCGACCAGGGCTGTTTTCACGAAGCGGTGACCAACCGCATCCTCGACGACCTCGTCGCCGCGCTGCAGCCGCGCTATGCGCGGCTCGTGGCGCATTTCTACGTCCGCGGCGGCATTTTCACCGATGTCGTCGCCGAACATCGCGCCCCCGGCTGGACGCCGGCGCCCAAAGTGGATCTGGCGGCGCTGTCGGAAGCGCAATCGGCTGCACTGCCGGCTGCACTGCCGGCGACGGATTCGTGCTGTTCTCCCTTTTCGCACCCTTCGACTCATTGCAGCACTACTCGAGGCTGATAACCATGGCTCCCACCACGCTCTCCTCCACCGTGTTTTCCATTTCCGACGCCGAACTCGACCGTCTCGAAACCCTGCTCGACGACCCGACGCTCGAAACCGCGATGTATCTCGACGAACTGCACGGCTACCT
>JAVBTC010000064.1:0-24318 GCA_031556405.1 Rhodocyclaceae bacterium | reverse complement strand
TGAGAACGGACAGCGAACCGTATTCCTCCCTGGACACGCAGCACCTGAAAGACGCGATCGGGCGCCGGATGCAGCAGCGCGATTACGTCTACCGCGAAGAAATGCCCGATCTGCTGGTCAATTTCGATTTCGTGCTCGAGGACCGGACCGAGGTCGGCACCGTTCCCGCCGGGCCGGTATTCATGCCGTACTTTTTTTACGGTGGCTGGGGAGGGCGTGGCGGCGGGTTCGGCGGTTTTTACTACAACACCTGGATGGGGTATGACACGGTCGTCGATCAGTACACGCGCGGCACCCTGACCGTCGATCTGATCGACCGGCGGGCACAGAAATCGGTATGGCAGGGCGTGTGGATCAGGCGCATCGAAGAGGAAGCGCGCAAGAATCCCGCCGCCACGATCGAGACCGCCGTCGGCGCGGTTTTCGCGCGCTATCCCTATCGCGCCGGTTCGAACCTTCCTGTCGCGGTGCCGTCTTCCTCGTCGCAGGAAAAAGCCGTGGAGCGGAAATAGGCTTGGAGGCGGAGCGAAAGCGGAGTGAACGTGGAGTGAAAGCCGGTGCGAAAATTGATGACGAAGCGATGGAACCCCTGGCACAGGCGGCGCAATGGATCGCGGCCGCCGACGCGCTGCTGATTACCGCCGGCGCCGGAATGGGCGTCGATTCCGGCCTGCCCGATTTCCGCGGCAACGAAGGCTTGTGGCGGCATTACCCGGCGCTTGGCGAGACAGGAATCGCCTTCGAGGAAATCGCCAACCCGCAGAGCTTCGCGCGCGATCCGCAACTGGCGTGGGGGTTTTATGGACACCGCCTGAAGCTGTACCGGGAAACCGAGGCGCACGCCGGATTCGCGCTGCTGTTTCGTATCGCCGCGTGTTTACCGCAGGGTGCGTTCGTGCTGACGAGCAATGTCGACGGCCAGTTCCAGAAAGCGGGATTTGCTTCCGAGCGGATCTACGAAGTTCACGGTTCGATCCATCACCTGCAATGCTGCACGCCGTGCAGTGACGCAATCTGGGCCGCTGACGCGTTGCGGCCGGAAATCGACGCCGCGGCGTGCCGGCTGACCTCGCCGTTGCCGCGCTGCCCTTCCTGCGGCGCGCTGGCGCGGCCCAATGTGTTGATGTTCGGCGACTGGCATTGGAACGAAGCTCGCAGCGAAGCGCAGCGGGCGCGCCTGGAAACCTGGCTGCGCCGGGCCGAATGCCCGGTCGTTGTCGAACTCGGCGCCGGCCTGGCCGTGGCCACGGTGCGCCGGATCGGCGAGTCGCTGTCCGCTTCGCTGCCGGCGCCGCTGATCCGGATCAATCCGCGCGATTACCGCGTTCCCGCCGGTGCGCGTTCGCTCGGCGTGCCGATGGCGGCACTGGAGGGATTGCGGGAAATCGCGGCGCAGTTGGATGCGCGCGGATTTCTCGGCGGGAAGAAAGAAAGCGGCGAAGAGGAACGCGGCGAAGAAAAACGCGGTGAAAGGGGAAGGGTTTGAATATCGAGCTGATCGGATTTCTGATTATCGTCGCACTGATCGTATTCGCGGTATTGCGTTCGCGTTGAACGAAAATGCGGCGGCAGGCAGTGTCAGAGAACAATAGACATCATATAAGTTCTAAATTCAATAGAATTTACATTCATATATGTAGTGATATTTACCTTAAAATTAAATTATAAATATAGAATACTTTTCTCGCCGGAATTGCAGCGCGCGCAATGCGTTCGACGTTTTTCGGCACATGGAATACCATGGCGCACGGATCGTTTTCCGAAGTTATCGATGTCGTCGGCCGTAACGTCGGATTGCGGCAGGTCCCGGCCCATTTTGGCCGGATTTTTGTTTTTTTTATGCATTCTGGGGAGTAGGTAACATGCGTATTCAACGGCTGGTGACGGCGTTTTTCCTGTCCGGTTTTCTTGTCGCCTCCGCTGCGGCGTTTGAAATCAAACCCGGCGAGTGGGAAATAGAAATGAGCGGCGGCCCTGCCGGTGCGGCGGCACCGAAACAAAAAATGAAATTCTGCATTACCCCCGAGCAGGCCAAGAACCAGGGGGAAAACGCGATGAGCAAGAATATGCCGAAAAGCTGCAAGACGAATTTTTCCGGAACCAAGAGCGATTCGGTTTCCTTTGAAATCGCCTGTAATGAACAAGGCATGAAAATGGAAACCAAGGGAACCGTGAAAAAAATCAGCGACACTGAAGTCGTGACGAGCAATACGACGACAATAGAGGCGGGAGGCCAGAAGCAGACGCAACAGGCGACGATCAGACAGAAATACGTCGGCCCGACCTGCAGCAAGGAAGCGATGCCGTCCGCGCCCGGCAAGTAACCCGCTCCCCGGGCCGGTGCGAGAGATCGCCGGTCCGGAGGAGGATAAGAGAGGAGAAAAGCGTGCCCAGGCCGTCTCCCCGGCCGGAAAAACGGCTTAGAATAACAAGTCTGAGGAGACTTATATACCGTTGTTATTTCATCCGGGATTTTGCCTTCTATGGGCGCTTCCCGTGAGGTTTTCCTTGATTCCCACACCTTGAAAGGATTTCCATGGCTCAACAACAATTCGATGTTTTCGTGATCGGCGGCGGTCCCGGCGGTTATATCGCCGCAATCCGCGCCGCGCAGCTCGGCCTTTCAGTGGCCTGCTGTGAATCCAACCCCTATGCCGACCCCAAGGGCGACCCGCGCCTGGGCGGCACCTGCCTCAATGTCGGCTGTATTCCGTCGAAAGCGCTCCTGCACACCTCGCATCTCTTCGAAGAGGCGGGGCATGCGTTCGCCGCGCAGGGAATCAATGTCGGGACGCCGAAAATCGACGTGGCGAAGATGATGGATCGCAAGAACGGCATCGTCACGCAGCTCACCGGCGGCATCAAGGGACTGTTCAAAAAGAACAAGGTAACGCTCTTCAACGGCCACGGCTCGTTTATTGGACAGAGCGAAGGCGGCTGGCGGATCAAGGTCGGCAAGGAGGAGGTCGAGGCGAAACAGGTCATCGTCGCCACCGGTTCCAAGGCGCGGCATCTGCCCGGGATCGCGGTCGACAACAAACTGATTTGCGACAACGCCGGCGCGCTCGATCTCGACGCGGTGCCGAAGAAACTGGCGCTGATCGGCGCCGGTGTCATCGGCCTGGAAATGGGCTCGGTCTGGCGCCGTCTGGGATCGGAAGTGACGGTGCTCGAAGCGCTCCCCGATTTTCTCTCCGTGGCCGATACCGATGTCGCCAAGGAAGCGGCGAAAGTCTTCGCCAAACAGGGACTGAACATCCAGACCGGCGTCAAGATCACGAAGGCGGTCGCCGGCAAGAAAGGCGTCGACGTCGAATACACGGACAGGGACGGCAAGGCGCACAAGCTTGCCGTGGATCGCCTGGTCGTTTCGGTCGGACGCATTCCCAATACCGACGGATTGAATGCCGAGGCGGTCGGATTGCAGATCAACGAGCGCGGCCAGATCGACGTCGATGCGCACTGCCGCACCAATCTGCCCGGCGTCTGGGCCGTCGGCGACGTCGTCAGCGGTCCGATGCTGGCGCACAAGGCGATGGAAGAGGGCGTCATGGTCGCCGAGTGCATCGCCGGCCAGGCCGGGCATTGCAACTTCGACGCGATTCCGTGGGTGATCTATACCCATCCCGAAATCGCCTGGGTCGGCCGCACCGAGCAGCAATTGAAAGCAGACGGCGTCGCCTACAGGAGCGGCAAGATTCCATTCCTGGCCAACGGCCGCGCGCTGGGCATGGGTGAGCCGACAGGCTTCGTGAAGATGCTCGCCTGCGCCGAGACGGACCGCATCTTCGGCGTCCACATCATCGGCGCCAACGCCTCGGAACTGATCGCCGAAGCCGTGACGGCGATGGAATTCGGCGCCACGGCGGAAGACATCGCGCGCATCTGCCATGCCCACCCGACGCTGTCGGAAGTCATGCACGAAGCAGCGCTCGCCTGCGACAAACGGCCTCTGCATTTCTGAGACCGACGGGTTTTTCATACGGCGCCGGACGGAAAGATTTCCGTCCGGCGTTTTTGTGGGCGCTCCTGAACCTGAAAAATAACGGAATATTTTTCACCCGGAACGATAGCGGATTTTTTATAAATTAAAATTAAATTTACAGTGCTTACTGTAGCTAATTTCAATAATAAATTATTTCCATAAATTAGAATAATCTGTCCGTTTCTTCCTCTTTGGTTCAGTAATTTTTCCCGCGGCACGGCATGCGCCTTTCCATTATTGCATTCGCGTTCGGTATTTTCTGTCTGCAACGGCAGGCCGTTCTGCCGCCGGAGTCTTCATGGCTGCTGCTCGGCGCGGGGGCGGCGTTGTTTGCGCTGTCCGCGGCGCGCCGCCGGGTCAAAGCAAAAACGGCGAATGCGGTGCTTCTGGCATCGATACTCGCCGCCGCTTTTCTCGCGGGATTCGGCTGGGCCGCGTGGCGCGCCGAGACGCTCCTGCAACGGGCGCTGCCCGCCGCCTGGGAAGGGCAAAACCTGCGCGCCACCGGCGTTGTCGCCGCGATGCCGCAACCGTTCGCTGGCGGAACGCGTTTCGTCTTCGCGCTCGAACGTCTCGAAGACGAACGGGGAAACGCGCTGCCGACAGCGGAGCTGCCTCCGAAAGTCGCCCTGTCGTGGTACGGCGGCTGGCACGAAGGCGTCTTCCAGGCACCGCCGCCGCTCTCGGCGGGAGAACGCTGGCGTTTCACCGTACGCTTGCAGCGGCCGCACGGCAACGCCAATCCGCACGGGTTCGATTACGAAGCGTGGCTGCTCGAACGCGGCATCCGCGCCACCGGGCATGTGCGGGCGCGGGGTGTGACGATGAATGCGGCGCCAGAAGCGGAAACGCGGGAAGAGGCGGAACCGGTAGCGTTGGCATCGGCAGCATCGGCAGCATCGGCACTGCGCCTCGATGGTTTCGTCGCGGATTCGATCCACGCGCCGGCCTATGCGATCGAACGCCTGCGCGAGGCGGTGCGCGCACGTTTCGCCGCCGCGCTGCCGGACGCACGTTACGCCGGCATCCTGACCGCGCTTGCCGTTGGCGACCAGAACGCGATTCCGGCGGAACAGTGGGAATTGTTCGCACGTACCGGAATCACCCATCTGATGGCGATCTCCGGGCTGCACGTGACGATGGTCGCCGCGTTGATCGGCGGTCTCGCCTCGCGCCTGTGGCGCACCCGGGAACGTCTGCTGCTGGCGCTCCCGGCGCGCCGCGCGGCGGTGCTGGCGGGATGGCTGGCGGCGTTCGCCTACGCGCTGCTCGCCGGTTTCGCGGTACCGGCGCAGCGCACGCTGTACATGTTGAGCATCGTTGCCTGCGCGCTGTGGCTCGGACAAACCGGGAAGCCGAGCCGCACCCTGTGCCTGGCGCTTCTGCTGGTGCTGCTGTACGACCCGTGGGCGGTGCTGGCGCCGGGATTCTGGCTCTCCTTCGGTGCCGTCGCCGCGCTGTTCCATGTCGGCGTCGCGCGTCTGGAAATACGCAGGAGTGTGGAGGTGGCGGATGCGGTGGAGGAAGCAGTGGTGGAGGCGGCGGGGAGCAGAATCGCGAACGTCCGCCATGCTGTTTTCCGTTCCATTGGCGGCTTCATTTCCGGCTGGGGGCTGACACAATGGGCGGCCACGTTGGGAACGTTGCCGCTGCTGCTGATTTTCTTCCATCAGTTTTCACTGGTCTCGCCGCTCGCCAACGCGGTGGCGATTCCCGCTATCAGTTTCGTCATTACGCCGCTGGCGCTTGCCGCGGCGATATTGCCGCAACCGCTGTCGGCGGCGCTGCTCGCGCTCGATCACGCCTTGCTTTCCTGGCTGATGCGTCTGATCGAGGCGCTTGCCGCGTGGCCGGTGTGGCGGCAGGCGTCGCCGCCGTGGTGGTCCGTGCCGCCGGCAATCCTCGGACTCGTCTGGTTCCTGCTGCCGCGCGGCGTTCCGGGGCGCTGGGCGGGTGCGGCGCTGCTGCTGCCCGCGCTCTCCTGGCCGGCGCCCCGGCCCCCGGCGGGACCGGCATGGCTGACCGTGCTCGATGTCGGGCAGGGACTGGCGGTGGCGGTACGGACGGCGGAACATACGCTGCTCTACGACACCGGCCCGCGCTACGGCCTGGAAACCGATGCCGGAAGCCGGGTCGTCGTTCCCTGGCTGTATGCCGAAGGAATCGATCACCTCGACCGGCTGATCGTCACCCACGCCGATAGCGACCATTCCGGCGGCGTCGCCTCGGTGCTCGCGGCGATGCCGGTGCACGAAATCTATTCTTCCCTCGACGATGCCATCGGCGAACGTTGCCGCGCCGGGCAACAATGGGAATGGGACGGCGTGCGGTTTTCCATCCTGTATCCGGAACATTATCCGGAGCGTCCCGCCGCGAACGTTCCCGAAGTTGCTGCACCGGAGGCGCGGCAAAAAAGGAACGCCGGAAAAAACGCCGATAGGCCGAACCACCGTTCCTGCGTGCTGCGCGTTGAAAACGCGGCGGGCAGCGTGCTCCTGACTTCCGACATCGAAGCGCGCGACGAAGCGCGGCTGCTCAAGGGCAATCCCGCCGTGTTACACGCCGACGTACTGCTGGCGCCGCATCACGGCAGCCGCACTTCTTCCACGTCGGCATTTGTCGCCGCCGTCGGCGCGCATGATGTGGTTTTTCCGGTCGGCTACCGCAACCGTTATCGCCATCCGCATCCGGCGGTCGTTGCGCGTTATGCGGGGTCAAGGCAATGGCGCAGCGACGAGGACGGCGCGATATCGGTCATGCTCGGCGACGGTATCGAAATCGACGCCTGGCGGCGGCAGGAGCCACGTTATTGGCATGGACGCTGACAAGAGGAAAGTATTCGCATGATGGCGATTTCCTGAGTATCCATTACCATTGGCTTGCCGTGCATGAGGTCTGGATAATGATACTCAAAGGTGCAAGCATATCCGGACGCTGTGTCGGAAACTGTGCCAGTCAATGAATATGGATGTCGGGTGGGACTTGAAAAAGAAATCAAAACAACGCGCCACGCTTGATGAGGTCTTGGCATCCATTTCGGATGCCTTGTTTCCCGAGATGCTTGGAGAGGCCGAAGTCAAAATCGATAGCGTCGGCAGTGACGGCGATACACCTCTTCACATTGCCGTGTGGAGAAATGATCTGCATGCGGTGAAAGTGCTCATAGCGGCCGGAGCAAATGTCGATGCAATGGGAGACATGGGCGAAACTCCGCTCCATGTGGCGATCGGCCAGAAGAATATTTCAATAGTTGAAGCACTCCTTGAGGCCGGGGTACGCACCGGCCTTCGTTCGGAGTTCGATCAAACCGCCATTGAAAGGGCTGAAAAAACAGGTGGCGAAATTGCTAAGTTGCTTGGCGCATGCAAAATTGGAAAAGCGTAATACTCTCCAATTAATGTGCTGCTACGAGGCGGATCATGCTTCCTTCACATTTCCTACGTTTGCGCCGAGATGACCGGTATGGCCAGTTGCGCAAAGAGGCAATGCCTGTAATCCCCCCGTTTACAACCGTTCCGTCGCCCACTCCGGTACCGCCTTGAGCGCCGCTTCCAGGTGCTGCGGCTGCGTGCCGCCGGCCATCGCCATGTCGGGCCGTCCGCCGCCCTTGCCGCCGACTTTCTGCGCGACGAAATTGACCAGTTCTCCGGCCTTGGCGCGGCCGGTGAGATCCGGCGTCACGCCGGCGATCAGGCTGACTTTTTCGCCCTCGACCGAGGCGAGCACGATGACGGCGGATTTGAGCTTGTCCTTCAGCCTGTCCATCGTCTCGCGCAGGGTTTTCGCGTCGGCGCCTTCGAGACGGGCGGCGAGCACGCGCGCATCCTTGACGGCGACCGCCGTGTCGATCAGTCCTTCGCTCTGGCTGCCGGCCAGCTTCGCTTTCAGGCGATCCAGTTCCTTTTCCAAGGCGCGGGTGCGCTCGCGTTCCTTTTCGATTTTGTCGCGCAGGTTTTCGGCATTGGTGCCGAAGAAGCCGGAGACGAAATCGCGGTCGGCTTCGAGCCGCTGCACGTAGGCGAGCGCGTTGTCGCCGGTGATTGCCTCGATGCGGCGGACGCCGGCGGCGACGCCGCTTTCGCCGACGATCTTGAAGAGGCCGATGTCGCCGCTCCTGCCGACGTGCGTGCCGCCGCACAGTTCGCGCGAATCGCCGATGTCGACGACGCGCACGACGTCGCCGTATTTCTCGCCAAAGAGGGCCACGGCGCCACTTTTCTGCGCTTCGTCCATCGGCATCAGACGTGCCTGGGAATCCTTGTTGGCGAGGATTTCGGCGTTGACCAGCGTTTCGATGCGGCGGATTTCATCGGCCGTGAGCGGGGCGTTGTGCGCGAAGTCGAAGCGCGTGCGCTCGGCGTCGACGAGTGAGCCTTTTTGCTGTACGTGCGGCCCGAGCACTTCGCGCAACGCCTTGTGCATCAGGTGCGTCGCGGAATGGTTGCGCACGGTGCGCGCGCGCGCTTCCGTGTCGACGCGGGCTTTCACCGTGTCGCCGACGCGCAGCCGGCCGCGTTCGAGCGTGCCATGGTGGCCGAATACGTCGGCCTGGATTTTCTGGGTGTCGTCGACGCGGAACGAGGCGGCGCTATACAGTTTATTTTCCGGTTTATTTTCCGGGTTGCTTTCCAGGCGGCCGCGGTCACCGACCTGGCCACCGGATTCGGCGTAGAACGGCGTGTGATCGAGTACGGCGACACCATCTTCGCCCGCGTTCAGTTCGTCGACGCGCGTTCCGTCGCGGTACAGCGCGACGATGCGGCCGTCGGTGGCGAGTTCCTCGTAGCCGTGGAAATTCGTCGCCGGGCCGTCGTATTCGAGCACGCCCCTGGCGGCGAACTGCGAGTGTTTGCGCGCCTGTTCGCGCTGCCGTTCCATTGCGCGGTCGAACCCGGCTTCGTCGATGGTGATGCCGCGTTCGCGGCAGATGTCGGCGGTGAGGTCGAGCGGGAAGCCGTAGGTGTCGTAGAGCTTGAACGCGGTTTCGCCATCGAGCCTCTGGGGGGTTTGCGCCAGCGCGGTTTCGAGAATCGCCATGCCGTGTTCGAGTGTTTCGCCGAAGCGGATTTCCTCCTGGCGCAGCGTATCGGCGACACGGTCGGCGGCGGCGCGCAATTCGGGGTAGGCGTCGCCCATTTCGGCGACGAGGTCGGGAACGAGCTTATGGAAAAAGGGCTGCGTCTGACCGAGCTTGTGGCCGTGGCGCAGGGCGCGGCGGATGATGCGGCGCAGCACGTAGCCGCGCCCGTCGTTGGAGGGGATGACGCCGTCGACGATCAGGAAGGCGCTGGCGCGGATATGGTCGGCGATCACGCGCAGCGAGGGCGAGGCATCGTCGGCGGTGCCGGTTTCGCGCTGCGCCGCCTGCACCAGCCGGCGCAGCAGGTCGATTTCGTAGTTGCTGTGCACGTGCTGCAGGACTGCCGCCAGCCGTTCCAGCCCCATGCCGGTGTCGACGCAGGGTTTGGGCAGCGGGTGCATCGTCCCCGTTTCGTCGCGGTTGAACTGCATGAAGACGAGGTTCCAGATTTCGATGTAGCGGTCGCCTTCCGCGTCCGGGCTGCCGGGAGGGCCGCCGGGGATGCCGGGGCCGTGGTCGTAGAAGATTTCGGAGCAGGGGCCGCAGGGGCCGGTGTCGGCCATTTGCCAGAAGTTGTCGGAAGCGTAACGCGCGCCCTTGTTGTCGCCGATGCGGATCACGCGGTCGGCGGGAACGCCGATTTCATTCGTCCAGATGGCATGGGCTTCGTCGTCTTCCTGGTAAATGGTGATCCACAGTTTTTCAGGCGGAAAACCGTAGACCTTCGTCAGCAGTTCCCAGGCATAGCGAATCGCGTCGCGCTTGAAGTAGTCGCCGAAGGAGAAATTGCCGAGCATTTCGAAAAAGGTGTGGTGCCGAGCGGTGTAGCCGACGTTTTCCAGGTCGTTGTGCTTGCCGCCGGCGCGCACGCAGCGCTGTGCCGACGTGGCGCGGGTGTAGGGACGTTTTTCCTGGCCGAGGAAAACGTCCTTGAACTGCACCATCCCCGAGTTGGTGAACAGGAGGGTCGGGTCGTTGGCCGGAACCAGCGAAGAAGAGGGCACGATGGTGTGCCCCTGGGAAGCGAAATAATCGAGGAATTTTTTGCGGATTTCGGCGCTGTTCATCGTCGTGGGAGCCTTGTTTGGCGTGTTGAATACAAACCTTGAATTTTACCTTCAGGTAGACAAAAAAACAGGTGAAAAAGCACCGGAAAAGCATTGATCGGTTGCCGATGGGCGGGGAAAACACGGTATCGGGTGCGGTATTCGATGACATCCCGGGGTTATGGACATGGTTTTTGTATTTGGCCGGGGCATTGGAATGGAATCCGAGGAATGGAATCCGAGCGAATTTGGCGTCCGATGCCCGTATAATCAATCATTCAACCCCCAACACCCGGCGGCGGCGTGATTTCCGCGCTCGATTTCCGCGTTCGACAGGAAATGTCGAAGATGCCGCGAAGTTGCCATGAAGCTGCCGGATAGAAATGAACATAGGAAAGAGACAATGCACAGATTCAAGGAAATCATCGAAGAAGCATGGGAAGAACGTAGCACCCTGGAGCCCGGCCTGGCGCCGGCCAAGATCGGCGAGGCGGTCGATGCGGTGATCGCGGCGCTGGACGAAGGCAATCTGCGCGTCGCCGAGAAGGATAAAGAGAGCGGCGAGTGGGTTACGCATCAATGGATCAAGAAGGCTGTGTTGCTTTCTTTCCGCCTGGAAGACAATTATGTGCAGCAAAGCGGGGATATGCGCTATTTCGACAAGGTGCAGAGCAAGTTCGCGCATTACGACCGGAAAAAATTCGCCCGCGGCGGGTTTCGCGTCGTACCGCCGGCGAGTGTGCGCCGGGGCGCCTACATTGCGCCCCGGGTGGTGCTGATGCCTTCGTATGTGAACATCGGTGCCTATGTCGATGAGGGAACGATGGTCGATACCTGGGCCACAGTCGGCTCCTGCGCGCAGATCGGCAAGAACGTGCACCTTTCCGGCGGCGTCGGCATCGGCGGTGTGCTGGAGCCGGTGCAGGCCAGCCCGACGATCATCGAAGACGACTGTTTCATCGGCGCGCGCTCGGAAGTGGTCGAGGGCGTCGTCGTCGGTGCCGGTTCGGTGATTTCGATGGGGGTTTACCTCGGCCAGTCGACACGGATTTTCGACCGCGAAACCGGCGAAATCCTGTACGGACGGGTGCCGCCGGGATCGGTGGTGGTTTCCGGGAGCCTTCCCGCCAAAGACGGGTCTCATAGCTTGTATTGCGCGGTGATCGTGAAGAAGGTGGATGCGCAGACGCGCGCCAAGACCGGCATCAACGAATTGCTGCGCGGTGACTGACGGAATGAACGGCAACGGGTAGCAACCGGATAAATGCAGCCTTTTGCACAGCTTTTTCCGGTTTTTTCAATAACATCGACAAGTGGGGCGTTACGATGATTCTCGACCGATTTTTTCAGATGATGGCGGACAAGGAGGCTTCGGATATTTTTATTTCCGCGGGCACCCCGATCCATATCAAGATCCAGGGCAACACGGTTCCGGTCAACCAGCAGATCATGCAGCCGCAGATGATCGAGAAGATTGCGCGCGAGCTCCTGTCGCCGGTGCAATACGAAACGTTCGATAGAAAAAGGGAGATGAACCTCTCCTTCGGCATTCCGAACGTCGGGAACTTCCGGATCAACCTTTTCCGCCAGCGCGGATCGATTTCGATCGTAATCCGCTACATCCTGAGCCAGATTCCCCAGCTCCACACCCTGGGCATGTCGCCGATCCTGCCCGAGCTGATCATGCTCAAGCGCGGATTGGTGCTGATCGTCGGCGCTACCGGCGTCGGCAAGTCGACGACGATCGCGGCGATGCTCGACCACCGCAACGAACGTCATGCCGGCCACATCCTGACGATCGAGGACCCGATCGAGTATCTGTTCAAGCACAAGAAATCGATCGTCAACCAGCGCGAACTGGGAATGGACACGGATGACTGGGCGACGGCACTGAAAAACGCGATGCGCCAGGCGCCGGACTGCATCCTGATCGGCGAAATCCGCGACCGGGACACGATGTCGGCCGCGATCGCCTATGCGCAGACGGGCCACCTCTGCATCGCCACGCTGCACGCAAACAACAGTTATCACGCGCTGAACCGGATCATCAACTTCTTTCCGCTGGAGAGCCGCAATTCGCTCTATCTCGATCTGTCGGTGACGCTGAAGGCGATTGTCGGCCAGCGCCTGGTGCGCAAGCCGGACGGGCGGCGGATTCCGTCCTGCGAGGTAATGATGAATTCGCGCTACGTGCAGGAACTGATCGAGCGCGGCGAGGTTTCGTCGATCAAGGATGCGATGGAACAGAGTCTTGCGCCCGGATCGTGTACCTTCGAGCAGGATCTGTTCCGTTTGTACAGCCAGGGCGTCATCACGCTGGAAGAAGCGCTGTTCCACGCCGACTCTCCGACCAACCTGTCGTGGATCATCAACAACTCGGGTTTCAAGGGCGTAAGCCAGAAGGAAGAGAAAACCCTGGCCAAGGTGGAAAAGGACGGGCCTTCGTTCGCCGACTTCGCGCTGAATCTGCCGGATGCCGAGTCGGTGCCCGAACTCGAGGAGGAAGCCGATCTGGGCAACGGCATCGAACTCGACTTCGATTTCGAGCGCGACGATCTGAGCGCGGAGCGGGGGAAAGCGGAGCATGTCTGATCCCACCTGCGCCTTGTTGATGGATTTGCTCGCGCGCCGGTCGCTGACGCCCGAGGATGCCGGCTGTCTGCCGCTGATCGCCCAGCGGCTGGAACCGATCGGCTTCCGCTGCGAATATCTCAACCGCGCCGGGGTCACCAATCTGTGGGCGCGCCGCGGCGACGCGGCGCCGCTCCTCTGCCTTGCGGGCCACAGCGATGTCGTCCCTGCCGGACCGCTCTCGGCCTGGCAGTCGGATCCGTTTACGCCCACGGTCCGCGACAACCGTCTGTATGGGCGCGGTGCCGCCGACATGAAAGGCTCACTCGCGGCGTTCGTTACCGCCGTCGAGGCGTTCGTCGCCGACCGGCCGAAACATGTCGGCTCGATTGCGCTCCTGCTCACTTCGGACGAGGAGGGCGACGCCACCGACGGCACGGTCGCCGTCGTCGAGGAGTTGGAGAAGCGCGGGCAGCACATCGACTACTGTGTCGTCGGCGAGCCGTCGTCGGTCGATGTCCTGGGCGACACGATCAAGAACGGGCGCCGTGGTTCACTTTCGGGCAAGCTCACGATACGCGGGGTCCAGGGCCATATCGCCTATCCGCAACTGGCGCGCAATCCGATTCATCTCGCGCTGCCGGCGCTGGCCGAACTGGCGACGATCGTCTGGGACGAAGGGAACGAATTCTTTCCGCCGACCACTTGGCAGATGTCCAACATCCACGGCGGCACCGGCGCGATCAACATCATCCCCGGCGCGCTCGAGATTCATTTCAATTTCCGCTTTTCCTCCGCGAGCACGCCGCAAAGCTTGCAGGACCGGCTGACCGAGGTATTGCGACGGCATCAGCTCGATTTCGACATCGTCTGGACGCTCGGTGCATTTCCGTTCCAGACCGGGCGCGGCGAGTTGATCGACGCGACACTTGCCGCGATCCGCGCCGAAACCGGTGTCGACGCCGAATTGTCGACCACCGGCGGTACGTCCGACGGCCGCTTCATCGCCCGCATCTGCCCGCAGATCATCGAAATCGGGCCGATCAATGCGAGCATCCACAAGGTGGACGAGCATGTCGATCTTGACGACCTGACCCGGTTGTCCGGAATTTATCGCCGCATCCTTGAACAACTGCTGCCCGCCGCGCACTGAAGAAAGCGCGCCATCATTTCAGAGAGGATCATGGTTTCCAAAGCCAAAACAGCTTCCCCACCTCCGGAGCTTGTGACGCTGCGCGATTTTCTGCGCCATGCCGTCAGTTACTTCAATGCCTCCGACCTGTTTTTCGGCCACGGCAGCGACAATGCCTGGGATGAGGCCGTTTATTTGCTGCTGCATACGCTGCATTTGCCGCTCGACCGGCTTGAACCCTTTCTCGATGCCCGTCTGACCGCTGCCGAACGCGAGGCGGTGGCGAGAATCATCGATCGCCGCTGCCGCGAGCGGTTGCCCGCCGCCTATCTCACGCGCGAAGCCTGGCTCGGGGAATACCGTTTCTATATCGATGAACGGGTCATCGTGCCGCGTTCGTTCATCGCCGAACTGTTGCTGCGCGACGGGCTGGATCTGTGGCTATCCGATCCGGAGGGCGTCGTCGATATTCTCGATCTGTGCACGGGTTCCGGCTGCCTGGCGATCCTCGCCGCGCTCGTTTTTCCGCAGGCGGCGGTCGACGCCGTCGATCTTTCCGCCGATGCGCTGGAGGTGGCGCGGAAAAATGTCGAGGATTACGAATTGCAGGCGCAGGTGCGTTTGCATCAGGGCGACCTGCATGCGCCGCTTTCCCGGAAAAATTCCGGATACTTATACGACATAATTATTTCCAACCCGCCCTATGTCGATGCCGAGGCGATGTCGCGCCTGCCGCCGGAATACCGGCATGAACCTGGTCTGGCGCTTGCCGGCGGCGCCGACGGTCTCGACCTGACGCGCAGGATTCTGGCCGGGGCCGCCACGCACCTCAAGCCCGGCGGCGTGCTGATCGTCGAGATCGGACACAATCGCGCCGCGCTGGAAGAGGCTTTTCCGAAAACACCGTTTACCTGGCTGGAGACCAGTGCCGGGGACGATTACGTCTTTTTGTTGCGGTGCGAGGAATTGCCGTAGACAGGGCAATGCGCTCGGCGCTTTCGGTTCGGAAACATTAACCCTTTTGTGTAGTGAAATAATTCTTTGTTCAACATCACTGCAGTAGCTGAGGTAAATATTGTTTTATAATAGAAAATACGGTATTACGGCTCCGAAAACAAGCAGGTGAAAAATCACTGGATTCCCGCCTGCGCGGGAATGACGAAAGAAATAACGGACCTTGGCAATGCCGGTGGTTCGACGGAAAGAATGGCTGATACCGACCATGGACAGAGGGTATTCACGTCATTCCCGCGCAGGCGGGAATCCAGCGAAATTCCACCGTTACTCAAATCTGCAAAAAGCGGCAATCTGTTTACGGGATTCGCTGCATTTCATGCGGGCTCACCACATGGGATCATCAGGGTCTTCAGTAATGTGCACGCCGGAATCGGGCGGCAACGCTGCAATCATTTCGCGCAGTTTTTGCACCAGACCGGGATTCCGGGCGTGGAAATAAGCATGGTGTTCATCGGCGCCGCCTCCGTAACTCTGGCCGTAAAACCATTCGCATAAATTTTCAGCGTGTTCGTCGGGGGAAAAGCAGCACCTGGGGTCGCTTTGCAGAATCCGGCTTTTGAGTTCGGTGAGGTCACACTCTCCGGAAAAAATACTGTCGGCCACGGCATTGTCCTCGCTGGTGCGGGACCACAAGCTACGCCATGCATCTTCCGCGGCGGTCGTGCGCATAATCGTGTATCGGGTATCGCCATGCCGGAATTCGTCGAGCAATTCGAGCTGCGGCAGCCATTCTTCATACCAGACCGGGCCGATGTATTCGCCCAGATCGTTGTTCCAGGCGCGGTAAAAATCAGGATCGTCGTCTTCAAAGCGGCATACCAGCAGCGGCGGAGCGCTGTCCAGTTCCCGGGCCAACCGGAGCGGCAGCATGCCTTCATAGCCGTAGTCTAAAAAGGTGATTCGCTGCTTCCTGAATATGCTTCTGAGTATGCCCGACCTTCTGACTTTATGACGTCTGCTCATATGCCTCTCCCTTTGCCGGAATTGGAGAAACCGAATATTTCCGTGATTTTTCAGGTGCCGCTGTTTCAGTGACCGTTTTTGTCACGCCGCGCGCGGGCTCGTGCCAGCGCGGCGGCGACGGCGGCTTTTTTGGCGGCTTCCGCGGTATTTTCTTCGGAGTGCGGCGGAACGGCTGCTGGCGATATTTCCGGCTTCACATCACTCCCTGCGCTCACTACGCCGTTTTCCTTGTCCGCACCAGTGGCGGCTATTTCCTTCCGCATCCGGTTCGCTTGTGCCAGACGCTCGGCTTTTTCCGCCGCTTCGCGCGTAATACGTTCGTTACGCCATTCGTAGCGCGCGCGGGCGCCGTCGGCGGCTTTTTTGGCTCGTTCCTGGGCCTCGATTTCGCTTTTGGCGAAGCGGAAGTATTGCACCAGCGGGATGTGCGAAGGGCAGACGTAGGAGCAGCAACCGCATTCGATGCAGTCGAAGAGATGGTAGGCATGCGACTTGTCGAAATCATGCGTGCGCGCGTGCCAGTAAAGCTCGAACGGCTGGAGTTCCTGCGGACAGGCCTGGGCGCAGGCGGTGCAGCGGATGCACGGCATTTCCGGCGGCGGCGGCGGAAAAAGCTTCGGCGAGGCGGCGATGATGCAGTTGCTGGCCTTGACGATCGGAGCTTCCAGTCCGGGCAGTGGAAAGCCCATCATCGGCCCGCCCATCAGATAGGCGTCGGTATCGGGCCGGGGCGAACCCAGCGCGACGAAATCGGAAAGTGGGGTCCCGATCAGCACGTCCCAGTTGCGCGGCGTCTCGACGTTGCCGGTGAGCGTGGTCAGGCGCGAGAGAATGGGCTCGCCGTGCGCGACGGCGCGCCAGGCGGTATAGGCGGTGGCGACGTTGAAACACTGCACTCCCATGCTGGTGGAACGCCGTGTGGCTGCGACTTCCCGGCCGGTGAGGACGCGAATCAATTGCTTGGCGCTGCCGGTCGGGTAGAGCGTGGGAACGGAAACGACCTGAAAATTTTCGCCACTTTCACCGCCCTCGCCACATTCGGCGACGGCTGCGCGCATCGCGGAAAATGCTTCGGGCGTATTGTCCTCGATGCCGATCACGACCCGGCGTGCCCGCAGCAGATCGCGGAAAAGCACGGCGCCGCGCACGATTTCGGCGGCGCGTTCGCGCATCAGGAGATCGTCGCAGGTGATGTAGGGCTCGCATTCGGCGCCGTTCAGCACCAGGGTATCGACCGGCCTGTCACTGGTGCGGGTAAGTTTGTTGTGGGTCGGAAATACGGCGCCGCCCAGGCCGACGATGCCGGAGTCGCGCAGGTATCGGCGCACTTCTTCCGGGGGCAGCGCGGTGGGGTCGATCGGCACGCGCTCGATCCATTCTTCCTTGCCGTCGGCCTCGATTTCGACGCACAGGATGGAAAGGCCGGAAGGGTGGGTGGCCAGATGTTTATCGACGGCGCGCACGATACCGGAGGTTGGCGCATGGATAGCGGCGGAAACCCAGCCGTCGGCGGCGCCGATCATTTGTCCCTTGAGGACGCGCGCGCCGGATTTTACGAGCGGGTGCGGCGTGCCGCCGAGCGCCTGGTGCAGGGGTACGAACAGCCGTTGCGGCAGTGGTGCCTTGCCGATCGGCTGCACGGTGGAGCGATTCTTGCCGGCTTCGGGCTTGATGCCGCCGTTGAATTTAAAAGGAAAAATCATGGAAAGCGAACGGCGTTACGAGACGCGCCTCATGATGACAAAAGGATGTTTCCACTTCCAGCGTTCCAGCGTCTCGGCCAGCGGTTCCATGCTGATGCACTCGACCGGGCAGGGCGGCAGACAGAGTCCGCAGCCGGTGCACAAGGTATCGATGACCGCATGCAGTTGCTTGGCGCTGCCAACGATGGCATCGACCGGGCAGGCCTTGATGCACAGGGTGCAGCCGATACAGGTGGCTTCGTCGATGACGGCGATCTGGGGGACGGGGTCCTCCGCGTCCAGCGCCTTCGCCTCGCGCCCGAGCAATTCGGCCAGCCGCCGCACCCCTTCCTTGCCGCCGGGGGGGCAGAGATTGATTTCCTCGCCTTTGGCGACCGCTTCGGCGTAGGGGCGGCAGCCGGGATAACCGCATTGTCCGCATTGGGTCTGCGGCAGGCAGGCGTCGATTTTTTCCACCAGTGGATCGCCGTCGACCCTGAAGCGGACCGCGGCATATCCAAGCGCGGCCCCGAGCACGACGGCACCCAGTGCCATGACGGCAATGGCGACGATCATCCGGTTTTTACCTTTCGCGGGAACGACATGCCGGATTGGAGCGCGGAGCGGAAAATGGGTTCAAAAGAAGGCGCGAAAGAAAAAACAAGAGAGGAATAAAAGGTAATTCAAAAAGCGTTTCATCAACGGTCGAGTCCGGCAAACCCCATGAACGCCAGGCTCATCAATCCGGCGGTGATCATGGCGATGGCACCGCCGCGAAAGGCCTGCGGCACGTCGGCGCCATTGATACGCTCGCGGATCCCGGCGAACAGCACGAGCACCAGCGTGAAGCCGGCGGCGCTGGAGAATCCGAAAAGCAGCGAGGAAATGAAATCGTTCTTGTTGGCGATATTCAGGAGCGGAACTCCGAGCACGGCGCAATTGGTGGTGATCAGCGGAAGATAGATGCCGAGCACCTGATGCAGCACGGGGCTGGTCTTGCGGATCGCCATTTCGGTGAGCTGGACGACGGCGGCGATGGTGACGATGAACGACAGCGTGCGCAGGTAGAAGAGATCGAACGGCGACAGCAGGTAATGATCGATGACGTAGCTGGCGCCAGTGGCGAGCGTGAGCACGAAGGCGGTGGCCGCACCCATGCCGAAGGCGGTTTCCAGTTTTTTGGAAACGCCCATGAAAGGACACAGCCCGAGGATCTTGACCAGTACGACGTTGTTGACCAGCACCGCGCCGAGGATGAGGAACAGATACTCGGTCATTTTTGCGGCTGCGCCGACGCGGTTGCCGTTGTTGCGGACATTGTTGTCGCCAGTGCCGTCGCCGTTTCGGTGACGAGTTCCGGGCCGCGGTAGATGAATCCGCTGTAAAACTGCACGAGACTCGCGCCGGCGGCGATTTTGGCGCATGCATCCGTGCCGTTCATGATGCCGCCGACGCCGATGATCGGGATCTCTCCCGCCAGCGCCCGTGCCAGTTTCTCGACCACGGCGGTGGCGGTGGAAAAAAGCGGAGCGCCGGAGAGTCCGCCGGTCTCTTCGGCATGCGGCAAGCCTTCGACGCCCTGGCGCGACAGCGTGGTGTTGGTGGCGATGACCGCATCGATGCGGTGGGTTCTGAGCCGCTCGGCAATGGCGGTGATTTGCTCGTCTTCTAGGTCGGGCGCGATTTTCAGCGCCAGCGGCACGTAGCGGCCATGAGTATCGGCCAGCCGCGCCTGCGCCGACTTGAGCGGCGCGAGCAGTGCGTCGAGCGCCTCATCTTTCTGCAATTCGCGCAGATTCTTGGTGTTCGGGCTGGAAATATTGACGGCGACGTAACTCGCCAGCGGATAGACGCGTTCGAGGCAGGACAAATAATCGTCGACGGCTTTTTCGTTCGGGGTATCGAAATTCTTACCGATGTTGATGCCGAGAATGCCGCCGTTTTTCGGAAACGCGGCCCGCTTTACGTTGGCGACGAGTGCGTCGACACCGGCGTTGTTGAATCCCATGCGGTTGATGATCGCGTTGCGCTCGGGCAGGCGGAAAAGCCGCGGTTTCGGGTTACCCGGCTGCGGGCGCGGCGTTACCGTGCCGATTTCGATGAACCCGAAACCGAGCGCGGCCAGTCCATCGATGAATTCGCCGTTCTTGTCCAGACCGGCGGCCAGCCCGACCGGATTGGGGAAATCGAGCCCCATGACATGCACCGGCGCCTCGACCCGTTTTCCCCCCAGCAGACAGGGAAGTTTGAACGCGGAAAGGAGGGCGATGCCATGCATTCCCAAACCATGGGCTTCCTCGGCATCGAGAGAGAAAAAGATTTTGCGAATGAGGGGATAAATCATCGGTGCATTTTACCGCAAGGGATCGTCTTCAGATGCTAGAGGGGATGAAGAGACGGAAGCGCATCAATCCTTTCCGGATGGCGGCGCGCGGAGTGGGGAAAAGAAGTATTTCTAATTATTGAATATTAATTCTTTGATTCATTTCTCTACATATAAGGTTATATATTTTCTGATAATTGGAATTATTATCGAGAAATGGAAATGTTTTTGCAAGACAGTTGGGTGTCTCCGGCTTGCCATACGGGGAATGTGGCAGAATCGGATGAATTTTTGTCGGCGGCACGAAGAGAAAACACCATCTTGGAATGTGAGTCAGAAATGAAACCGAGGAACAGCCATTTCCGTCCCCATCGCATCGATGCGGGAGACGATAATGTTTCGGGGGCATGCGTGTTGCCTTTGGATGTGGCGCGGAATGTGGCACAAAACCGACTCTTCAGGCTTTCGGGGCTGTCGAAACTGTTTGTCCCGTTCGCGATTCTGCTGGTGCTTGCCGGTGAAAATGCCTGGGCAGTGGATGTCAGCGTCGCCGGTGTTTTTTCCGGCAAGGCACTGCTCATGATCGACGGCGATGGGCCGCGCACCGTGCGTATCGGCGAAACCACCGCGGAAGGAGTGAAGGTGGCCGCCATCGACGGCGATTCGGTCACGCTGGAGGTTGAAGGAAAGCGTCGTGTTTTGCGCGTCGGCCAGGTGGTTGCCTCGCAGAAAACCAATACTTCCGGTGTGGCGCGACTGTCGGCGGACGGCAGCGGCCATTTCTTTGCCAATGCCACGATAAATGCGCAGAATATCCGCTTGCTCGTCGACACCGGAGCCACGATGATTTCGATCGGGGCATCGGATGCGCGGCGGATGCAGCTCGATACGCGTCAGGCGCCGATGGTTCAAGTCCATACCGCCAATGGACAGACCACGGCGCGGCTGGTGAAATTGGCGACGGTGCAGGTGGGCGGCATCACCATGCATAATGTCGATGCTCTGGTACATTCGCACGACATGCCAATTGCTTTGCTCGGCATGAATTTCTTGAGCCGTACGGAAATCAGCCAGGATGGAAGCATCATGGTATTGAAAAGAAAATATTAATCGAACCAAGGAGAAAATAATGCCTCACAGAGATCAGGAAATTTCCCTCCTGCGCCGTGAAGTCGAACTGATGATCGAGGAACGGCAGGCGTTGCTGCGCGTGGTCGGCTCGACCGCGGCACTGATCGCCAGTCTCGACAGCAAACAATTGCCGCTGGGCGCGGTCGAAGCGGCCGACCTCGTGGCAACGACATTGAACGGATTGCCGGAGGAAACCTTGCAGGATGCCTTGTCCGCCGTTCATGCCCAGATCGAGACAGAACCCGCGAAGCAAATGTAGCGCAATGCCCGCAGTGGAAAAAAATCCGGTGCGAAAACTGGCATTATGGTGTGAGGCGGGCAGGAATGGCATACGTGGCGCGAACGTCTGGAGTCTTACGTGTCGTTGATCGAACGATTATGCGCATCCTTGGCGACTACACCGGAGGAAGCCGGATTCGCTGCCGATGATGGAGTCGCCGATGCCTCGAACAGGGATGCGGGCATGCATGAAGGGGAATTCCTGGCGGTAAAGAAACCGATTCCAGCGGCGGTACTGCTTGCGGTCATCACATATCCGGAAGCACCGACGTTGCTTTTGACCCAACGTACCGCGCATTTGCGCGACCACGCCGGCCAGGTCAGTTTCCCCGGAGGGCGTATCGAAACCGCCGATCGCGATGCCATTTATACCGCTTTGCGCGAAGCGGAGGAAGAAACCGGATTGCCGCCGCGATCGGTGCGTATTGCCGGTTATCTGCCGCAATACCATACGGGCACCGGGTTTTGCATCACACCTGTCGTCGGACTGGTTGAACCGCCGCTTTCTTTGCGCCCCGACCCTTTCGAGGTTGCCGAGATTTTCGAAACACCGCTTTCTTTTTTACTCGATCCCGATAATCGCAGGCAATGCCAAATTCATTGGCAGGGGCGCTTGCGCCGTTATTTCGCTTTCACTTACGGGGCCCACTTTATCTGGGGCGCCACTGCCGGAATCATCGTCACTTTGTGCAACCGTATGGCGAAAGTGTGAAGCTGCAAAGAGGCGGGGATACCCGTATAAGTTATATGGAAACGATTTCCGCTGCGAGAATGCCCGGTACATCGGCAATAAGGCACAAAGGAAGGTGAAAAAAGACATGGAAGAAATGTGTTATCTTCGAGGCTTCCTAAATTCTGCGGCTTCGGTGAACACTGGCGCATTTTATGCTGCCAACGGTTCGCGGCCTCGTGTGGAATGAGCCTTTTTTCTCTTGTCGCGGCACTGCTGATCGAACAACTGCAGCCGCTCGATTATCGTCGCTTCGTCCGTGGGCCCGTCGCCTTCTGGGCTGATTTTCTCGAGCAGCGGCTCAATATCGGTAATTACAGAAACGGTGTGATTGCCTGGGCGGTGGGTGTCATTCTCCCCGTGCTTCTGGTCGGTGCGATATTTTTCCTGTTGAAAGCGATTCACCCGCTGCTCGCCTGGGCCTGGAATGTCCTCCTGCTTTATTTGACTCTTGGATTCCGCCAGTTCAGTCATTACTACACCGATATCCATAAAGCCCTGCAAGCTGGTGACATCCAGGAAGCGCGGCGGTTGCTTGCCGAGTGGCGTGGCGGCGTTACCGATGGACTTGCTTCGGAAGAAATCGCCCGCCTGGCAATCGAAGAAGCGTTGGTGGCGTCGCACCGACATGTCTTCGGCGTGCTGGTGGCCTTCATTCTCCTACCCGGTCCTTGCGGTGCTGTGCTTTACCGATTGTCCGTAATTTTTTCCGAACGCTGGCGGCAGCGCGGTGAAAGCGATATTTCCGGCGTTGCACAGTTCGGGCTTTTTGCACGGCAGGCATTTTTCTGCATTGACTGGCTGCCGTTGCGAATAACGGCAATCAGTTTCGCCATCGTCGGCGATTTTGAGGATGCCGTTTTCTGTTGGCGCACTCAGGCCGAGAAATGGCCGGACCGCAATCTGGGCATCATCCTTGCCAGTGGTGCAGGCGCACTTGGCGTACGTCTTGGAATGCCGCTGGTGGGTGCTTTGGGTGAGATCGACAATCGTGTCGAGCTTGGTCTCGGTGACGAAGTCGATGTGGACTTTATGCAGAGCGCTACCGGGCTGGTATGGCGCGCCGTTATCCTGTGGTTTCTACTTTTGCTGTTGGCGGGGTTGGCAAGTAATTTCGGTTAGCGCTCTTTTCCGAAGAGTAAGCCCACCCGGGCGACGTGGATCGCTGATAGGTAGGAAACAGGGAATATGAGTGAGATTGAGTGGATCTGTAAAGTCCGTATCTGTGCGTCCCACCCGCAGGTATCAAGGTGATCCGTCGTAGCGCATCCCAAAAATTCTCAATATTCCGTTTATTGGCTTCACCTTGCCACAGAACTTGTTTTGCCTGCGGCTTATCATTACGCACAGGCATTCTGAGAAATCGGCGGATGAATCAAGCTGTGGAATGTGGGAACTTTGATGCAATCTGCAAGCGGTTCCTCGAACGTGTCGGTCCGCGCGTTTGTTTTGGTGCTTCAAGCAGCTTGACGATGATCAGCGAAATGTTGTCGCCTTCGCCATGAGCACGCTTTCGTGCGTGCGTGACTAGCATTTCCGAGGCCTCGCGCGCGGAGTAGGCGGAAATGATCATGCCCAGTTCCTCCGTGGTGAAGTAATACCACAGGCCGTCCGAACTAAGTAAAAAGCTATCGCCCGCGCGCAATGGCTTTGACGTATTGATGTCGATCTGCGGTTCATTCTCTCCTCCCAAAGCGGAAAGCAACATATTGCGTCGCGGATGGATCAGTGCCTCCTGCTCGGAAATGATTTTTTTCTGTACCAACGCCTCAACATAAGAATGGTCGAACGTGCGCCGTACGAGCTGTTCACCCTGAAAATGGTAGAGCCTGCTGTCGCCGCAATGCGCCCAGCTTGCCTTGCCCGGAGTAATTAATAACGATACCGCCGTACTGTGCGGCTCTTTTTCGCTGATGAAACGCGAAGCTTTGATCAGTATATGCGCTTCATTCAAGCTGTCTGTGAGCAGTCTGGTAGGCGAGTCCTCTTGAATGGAAAAATGTTCGAAATTGGTTTTGACGGTGTGAACCACCTGGGAAGCCGCCTGCGCGCCGCCGGTATGCCCGCCCATCCCATCCGCAAGCACCGCGAGCAACGCTCCGCGAGGATTTTTCAGGATTGCCGCCAGATCCTGCTGTTCTGTACGGTCGCCAATATCGTGGGCGAGGCAGGCATCGACGACAAGGGGCATAAAACGGGTTCCCGAAACAAAAATAATTTAATAAAAACAATCTGATGCGAAAGGTCGCGATACTGACTCTATCCGAAAGCGGTTCGGTGAAGTAGTTATTTTATAGTCAGTCACCGCAAAAAATTCGAACATTTCTTTCGATATTGCTCCCGTTGGTGATGATTGTAAGGTTCATTGACACACATCAA
>JAVBTC010000133.1:0-33708 GCA_031556405.1 Rhodocyclaceae bacterium | reverse complement strand
AGGTAACGACCTGGGAATCGTCGCTGACGCCGCAGCGTTCGAGAATGCGCCGCAGCGCCTCCGGCGGCGGCAGCGGATGACGGCCGTTGGTGCCGGTGCAGACGCCGGAAAGCTCCTCGTCCAGATGCAGGAACTGCGCATCCGGCAAATGCGCCGCCCGGTAAGCGCGTTTTCCCGCCGCCGGATCTCCGAGATCGTGGCGGCAATCGAACAGCACCCAACCGCGTTTCAGTCCGAAATCGGGTGTGAAACGGCGCGCCAATTCGTCCGCCTCGATCAGTGTGGTGAAATTCATGGCTACCTCGCAAAATCAGTATTTGTCAGCATTTTTCAGAATCGTCCCGGCGACCGCCGCGAACGAAACGATGAGACAGTGGGAAGGCGGCACAATTTCCACGTAATTTCCCGCAATTTCCTTATTTTCCTTGTGCGGGCTCCCTGCGGTTTCAATTTGCATTTACCATCTCGCGCAGCCGCATCACAGCCTCCTCGACACGGTCCACTGCGACGATATCGATGCCGGCACCGCCGGAAAGCGCCTGTTTCGGCAGATTCGCGCGAGGGATCATCGCGTGGGTGAAACCGAGCTTCGCCGCCTCCTTCAAGCGTTCCTGCCCACGCGGAGCCGGGCGGATTTCACCGACCAGGCCAATCTCACCAAAAACTATAAGTTTCCCTGGTAACGCTTTGTTTTTCAATGAAGAAACGATTGCCAACAATACCGCCAGATCGGCTGCCGGCTCGGCGATCTTGACGCCACCGACGGCATTGACGAAAACATCCTGGTCGGCGCAGGAAATCCCCGCGTGGCGGTGCAGCACCGCAAGCAGCATCGCCAGCCGCTGCGCATCCAGCCCGACGGTGAGCCGGCGCGGATTGCCGTAGGCGGAATCGACCAGCGCCTGTACTTCAACAAGCAGCGGACGCGTGCCTTCCTGCGTCACCAGTACGCAGGAACCGGCGACTTCGTGACCATGCTGCGACAAGAAGAGCGCCGAGGGATTGTTCACGCCCTTCAGCCCGCGGTCGGTCATCGCGAAGACGCCGATTTCGTTGACCGCGCCGAAACGGTTCTTGAACGCGCGGATCAGGCGGAAGCTGGAATGCGTGTCGCCTTCGAAATACAGCACCGTGTCGACGATATGTTCGAGCACGCGCGGCCCGGCGAGCGCGCCCTCTTTCGTCACGTGGCCGACGAGGATTACGGTGATTCCCAGCGTTTTCGCCAGCCGCGTGAGTTGTGCCGCGCATTCGCGCACCTGGGCCACCGAACCCGGCGCCGAGGTCAACGCCTCCGACCAGAGCGTCTGGATCGAATCGACGACCGCCACCTGCGGTTGCTCCTCGCGCAGCGTGGCAAGGATTTTTTCCAGGTTGATCTCGGCGAAAAGCTTCACGCGCGCCATCCGCTCCCTGGAAAGCGCCAGCCGGCGCGCGCGCAATGCCACCTGTTCGCCCGACTCCTCCCCGCTCACGTACAGCACCGGGCATGTCGCCGCCAGTTCCGCGAGCGCCTGCAGCAGCAGAGTGCTCTTGCCGATGCCGGGATCACCGCCGATCAGCACGACGCCGCCGGGCACCAGCCCGCCGCCCAGGGCACGGTCGAATTCGGCGATCCCGGTGGGAATCCGTTCCGTCTCGCGCGCTTCGATATCGGCGAGCATGCGTGGTTTGGCCGCCGGCGCCAGCGAGGCAAAACGCGCCTGGCGCGATTGCGCGGCGGCGGTCTCCACCACCGTTTCCTCGAGCGTGTTCCACACGCCGCAGCCGGGGCATTGCCCTTGCCACCGTGGCGCCGCGGCACCGCACTCGGCGCAGACGAACTGTGTTTTCGCTTTCGCCACGGACGGTTACGCCGGTACAGAACGAGGCATCCGCGTCATGACCGGCACACGCGGCGCCAGGGCGCAGAAAAGTTCGTAGGGAATGGTACCCGCGGCGGCGGCAACCTCCTCGGCGGGCACCCCCTCGCCCCACAGTACGACGGGGCTGCCGGGGCCGGCCTCGGGAATGTCGGTGATGTCGCAGGCCATCATGTCCATCGACACGCGCCCGATGGTGCGCGTGCGCTTGCCGCAGACGGCGAGCGGCGTTCCCCGTTCGTTGTCGCCCGGCGCATGCCGGGGATAGCCATCGGCATAGCCGCAACCGACGATGCCGATGCGCATCGGTTCCGGCGCCGTGAAGATGCCGCCGTACCCCACCCGCTCTCCTTTTTCGATTTTCTGCACCGCAAGCAGTTCCGAACTCAGCGTCATCGCCGGGCGCAAATCGAGTTCCTGCGCGCTCCGGTCGGCGAAGGGGCTGGCGCCGTAAAGCATGATTCCCGGCCTTGCCCAGCCGCGGCGCGTCTGAGGAAAACGCAGCAAAGCGGCGGAATTGGCAAGCGAGATCGGCATCTGCGCCACCGGCCAGCCCTGCGCCATGAGGGTGAAAACGCGCAACTGCTCGCCGATGCCCTGCTCGCCGTCGGCATCGGCGAAGTGCGTCATCAGCGTGATGTCGCCGACCGAGTTGATCGTCGCCAACGCCTGCCGCAGGCGGGGCAGATCCTCATACCGGAAGCCGAGGCGGTTCATCCCGCTATTGAGCTTGATATAGAGCGGGATGCGCACCGGCAGGCCGATATCGGCGAGCATGCGCAATTGCTCGAAACAGTGGATCGTCACGGTCAGGCCCAATTCGGCGGCCTGTTGCAGCTCATCCCAGCCGAAAACGCCTTCGAGCAGCAAAATCGGCTGGCGGATTCCAGCTTCGCGCAGCAGCGCGGCTTCCTCGATGTCGAGCAGCGCGAAGCCGTCGGCGTGACTGCGCAACGCGTCGACGACGCGCATGAGGCCGTGGCCGTAGGCATTGGCCTTGACGACGGCCCAGAGGCGCGTGCTCTTGCCGGTATTCTTGGCAACGCTGTAGTTGTGAACCAGCGCGGATTGATCGATATGGGCAATGATGGGGCGCGGCATTAGTGGGAAAGCTCCTTCAATTTCCTGTTGGCGAACTCTGAGAACGTGCTGATCACGCGGGAACGGAATTTTTCCTTGCAGAATATCAGGGACAGATTGCGCACGAACCGCGGCTGCAGCGCAAAGGCGATGAACAGGCCGAGCCGCTCTTCCTCCTCGAAACTGGCGTGAGGCAGGATCGTGAAGCCGAGGCCGCGGGCGACAAGATTTTTCAACGCCTCCGGATTGCCGACTTCCATTCGCGGCTTCAGTTTTTCCGGAGAAATGCCGGCGGCGCGGAAATATTCATCGGTGACTTCGCGCATTCCCGAACCGGTTTCGAGCGCGATGAAATCATAATCGAGCAGAACCTCCGGCGCGATTTCCGTTATCTTGCCCGTTACCTTGCCATCGAACCGAAGCGCCAGCGGATGTTCCCCGGCGCAAACGACGCGCAATTCATCCGAGCAACATACCTCGCTCTCCACCCTCGAAACCGGCGGCGGTGCCTCCACCAGGCCGATATCGAGCACCCCGTCCGCGACCCGCTCGCAGATCGCCTCCGTGCCAGCGACGGTGAGCCGCGTCCGCACCTGCGGATAAAGCGTGTGAAATTCACCCAGAACCCCCGGCAGCATGAATTCGGCAATGGTCGGGCTGGCACCGACGAGCAGCATGCCCTGCATGCGTCCGCTCATTTCCGCCAACTTCGCTTCCAGTTCGGAAGAAAGCGCGAGAATGCGCTCGGCGTATTCCCGCGTCACCTCGCCCGCGGCGGTGAGCGCGATGCGGCCGCGGCTGCGGTCGAACAGGCGGACATTCAATTGTTCTTCGAGCTGCTTGATCTGAAACGTTACCGCGGGCTGGGTCATGCACAGCGCTTCGGCCGCCTTGGTAAACGACAGATTGCGCGCGACGGCCTGGAACACCTGGAGACGTCGGTCGGCCATGAGTCGGAACCCTCTCTTTCCATTTTTTTACTTCCCGCTTCCCTGTACCGCCGCCGGACGAAGGCGGCGAAACTGTTATTCAAACATATCTGGAGCAGCTATTCTATTTTTAAATCGCAGGGAAAATATGGCGGTTCCCTGGAATGCCCGGATGCGAAGACGGTCTACAGACAGTACAGATAGTACGGCAAGGCGAAGTCGACAAAGCATGAGTATTTTTAGGAATCGCCATACACCGCAAAATACCCGGTGAAGAATGCACGGCCTGGAAATGGAATATGGTATAAATCGCGGCACTGTGGATTTTTTCTTCCGATGCCCCTAGGTTTTTACACGATTATGGCGGCGCAATTTTTTTCCGCGCTCGCCGACAATGCTCTCCTCATCGCCGCAATCGCCGCTCTACGCGATATGAATGCGCCGCCGGAGTACGAGCCGCTTCTGAAAACCTTCTTTGCCTTCTTCTACGTCGCCATGGCCGCCTTCGTCGGCGCTTTCGCCGATTCGATGCCGAAGGGCCGCGTGATGTTCATCAGCAACACGATCAAGATCGTCGGCTGCGCGATGATGTTCTTTTACATCCACCCGCTTATCGCCTACGCCGTCGTCGGATTCGGCGCGGCGGCCTACTCTCCGGCCAAATACGGCATTCTCACCGAATACCTGCCGCACCGCCTGCTGGTCGTCGCCAACGGCTGGATCGAAGGGCTTACCGTTGCCGCCATCGTGCTCGGCGTCGTCCTCGGCGGCCTCCTGATCCGTCCCGAAATCGCGCAGACCGTCGCCAACCTCGACCTGCCGCTGATCCGCGGGCGGCTGAACGAAAACAACGAACTGGCGATCCTGATCATCGCCAGCCTCTACGTCGTCGCGGCGATCTTCAACCTCTACGTGCCGCAGACCAACGTCGACCATAAACCGCTGAAGAAAAACCCGTTCTACCTCATTCACGAATTCAACCACTGCCTGATGCTGCTCTGGCGCGACCGCCTGGGCCAGATCTCGCTTGCTGTCACCACCCTGTTCTGGGGCGCCGGCGCCACCCTGCAATTCATCATCATCAAATGGGCCGACGAGGCCCTGGGGCTGGCCCTTTCCGAATCTTCCATGCTTCAGGGCGTCGTCGCCATCGGCATCGCGGCGGGCGCCATCACCGCGGCGAAATACGTGACGCTGAAAAAATCGCTCAAGGTCATCCCGCTCGGTATCATGATGGGCTTCGTCGTCTGCGCCCTGCTCCTGCCGCATACCCTGTGGACTTCGATCGCGCTGCTGCTCTTCGTCGGCATCCTTTCAGGCCTCTTCGTCGTGCCGATGAACGCCCTGCTCCAGCATCGCGGCCACATCCTGATGGGGGCCGGGCACTCCATCGCGGTGCAGAACTTCAACGAGAACCTTTCCATCCTGATCATGACCGCGCTCTATTACGGAATGATCAAGACCAACGTGCCGATCAACTTCGTCATCATCATGTTCGGCTGCTTCGTCGCCGGAATCATGTTCCTGCTCAAACTGCGCCACGAAGCCAACCAGCGCGAGCGCGACGATCTCAGGTATCTCGACGACCACGAACCTTCCCACGCTTCCTCGCGTTTTCCGCACTCTTCCTGATTTTTTCCTGGTTGTTCCCGGTTTTTACCGGTCCCAGCGCAATTTTCAGGAATTTTTCCGGATATCTTCGGTCACTCCTATATTTGGGCCTCCTTTAAATTACCGTACCCCCATGATCGGCAATTTCATCGAGAACCTCCTCGGGCGACGTCCGAAACTGGCGAGAATCCCCGACGATCTCTGGCAGAAGACCATGGAACTGCCTTTTCTCGCCAATCTTTGCAGCGAGGAAAAGAAACGTCTTTATTCGCTGGCAAGCCATTTTCTCGCCGAAAAGGAATTCACCGCCGCCGCCGGCCTCGAATTGAGCGACGAAATCTGTCTTTCGATCGCCGCGCAGGGCAGCCTGCCGATTCTCAACCTGGGGCTCGAATGGTATCGCGGCTGGGTCGGAATCATTGTCTATCCGGATGAATTTGTCATTCCACGGGTTGTCGAGGACGAAGACGGCATCGTGCACGAATACACAGAAGTCGCCTCCGGCGAAGCCTGGGACGGCGGCCCGCTGGTCATCTCCTGGCAGGATGCGCAGATGGCCGGCAGCGGCTACAACGTCGTCATCCACGAGTTCGCGCACAAGATCGACATGCTGAACGGCCCGCCGAACGGCATGCCTCCGCTGCACGGCGGCATGTCGCGGCCGCTGTGGCGCTCCGTGCTGAGTGACGCCTACAAGGATTTCTGCCGCCGCGTCGACAGCGACGAGGACGTCGCCATCGATCCCTACGCGTCGGAACATCCGGGAGAATTTTTCGCCGTCATCTCCGAGACCTTCTTCGAAGAACCGGAGCTCATCGCCCGCGAATAGCCGACGCTTTACGAACAGCTCGTCGCCTTCTACCGCCAGGATCCTCTCGCCCGGATACTGCACAGTCCGCAGCCGCAGCAATACCCGATCGCCTGGTAGGCGTGGCAGGCGGTGTGCGATGAAACGTCTGCTGATTGTTTTCCACACCCAGACGGGCCGCACCGAGGCGCTAGCCCGCGCTGCCTACGAAAATGCCTTGAACATCGCCGCCGAGGCGGCTTCCGAAGATGCCGGGGGCGCTGAAGACGGCAAAGTGGCGGCAGACGCCATCCTCGATGTGCGCCTTCAGCGCGCCTTCGACACCGTGCTCGAAGACCTCCTCGCTGCCGATGCGCTGCTCATCTGTTCGCCGGAGAATTTCGGCACCATGGCCGGCGCCGTCAAGGATCTTTTCGACCGCACCTTTTATCCCGCCGAAGGGCTGATGCTTGGCCGCCCCTATTCCGTACTGATCGCCTGCGGCAACGACGGCAGCGGCGCGATGCGCGACATCGACCGCATCGCCACCGGCTACCGCTGGAAAAAAGTCCATCCCGGCCACATCGCGCGCAAGGAAACCACCGCCGCCGACCTTGCACTCGCCGGGGAAATCGGCGGCATGCTGGCGGCGGGGATCGCGTTGGGGATTTTCTGACTGCGTTCCCGCGACCGGCTGTCGCTACTTATACCCTTCCGCTGCAGCCGGTACGGCAAGCCGCCACTACAGAACAATGAATCGGTGAATCAGCGCCTGGCCGCATCAGTCCGGGCCGGTGCTAGAATCCGGCAACGTGAAACGAACAGCGGCGATTCCCCAAAATACCCAAACGCGAACACGAGCCACGGACAGTAAAACCGATGCGGCAAGGTGGAGTCGACAAAGGTATTTTGGGGAATCGCCATAAAAAACGGCTGATTGATGGCGGAAAAACAGACTTATTCATCTATCCAGGCTCTGCGGGCTTTTGCCGCGGTAATGGTCGTCATCTTCCACCTCAAGATCGTCGAAATAAAGAATGGCGGGGGCAGCGAGCCGTTTCTGCCTACGTGGATCGACTTTGCCGATGCCGGCGTCGACCTGTTCTTCGTGATATCCGGCTTCGTCATGGTGTCGATCGCGCAAGGCCGGTATCAATTGCCCGCGGAAGCGGGAAGATTCCTGGCCAGACGCGCCTGTAGAGTTCTTCCGCCCTACTGGTTCTATACCACCATTGTCGTAATATTGATGGCCGTGGTGCCGTCGATCGTGAATACCTCCTCCCCGGGTCAAAGCATCGTGGCTTCCTACCTGCTGTGGCCGCAGCCGCAGATGCCGGTATTGACCGTCGGCTGGACCCTGATCCACGAATGCTATTTTTACCTGGTCATGGCGTGCGCCATCGCTTTCCTGCCCGAAAAACGGCTGACATTGGCGCTGTCGTGCTGGGCGCTTCTCACGGGCCTGATGTTCGGCCGCTTGAGCGATCCGCCGCCCTGGTACTCGCTGATCACATCGACCATGACATGGGAGTTCATCGGCGGTGCGTTCGTGGCGCTGTACTGGCGGAAGCTGCCGAGGGCAGCCGCATGGCCCATCCTGATTGCCGGCATCGTCTGCCTGTTCGCCGCGATGCCGGCGCTCTCCTCGATGGGGCTGCGGCATATCGGCGATCCCTATCGCGCGCCGATATTCGGGTCCGCAAGCGTGCTGATCGTGCTCGGCGCCGTGGCGCTGGAATCGTCCCGCAACCTCGGTATCCCGCGATGGATTCTCGCCGTCGGCAACAGTTCGTATTCCCTTTATCTTTCTCACGTTTTCGTTATCTCCGCGATCGGCAGGCTGTGGGCGATGACGCCTTTCAACATCGGCTGGCCTGGACATCTCGCATTTCTGGCGGCGGCGCTTCTCGCTTGCCTGGTGGTCGGATGGCTGTCGTACCTTTACCTGGAACGCCCGGTTCTCCGTTGGACTCACCGACGGTTCAGCCTTCGTACCGCAACACGCCAAGCCGCTATCTAGATTGTTGTCCCGCCGCCTCTTTCCCGGAAAGAAGCAATCTTCTTATAAGAAAAAAGAATTAGCTTTGAATATATAAGTATTTCTGGGAATAACCAGCCTTATTTAGACTCCGGCAAACCAAACATTGAAAACATCCGGAGCGTTTCATGAAGATCAAACTTTTTCTTGCCGCCTTGCCGCTGCTGGCTTCCCTCACCGGTATAACGCATGCGGCGGATATCTCGCTGCTCAACGTATCCTACGACCCGACGCGCGAGCTGTACCAGGATTTCAATGCGCTTTTCGCCAGGCACTGGAAAGAGAAGACCGGGGACAACGTCACGGTCAGGCAATCGCACGGCGGTTCCGGAAAACAGGCACGCTCGGTCATCTACGGCATCGACGCCGACGTGGTCACGCTCGCGCTTGCCTACGACATCGACGCGATCGCGGACAAAGGCATCGTTTCCACGGACTGGCAGAAGCGCCTGCCGCAGAATGCCGCGCCTTACACGTCGACGATTGTCTTCCTGGTGCGGAAGGGCAATCCGAAAGGAATCAAGGATTGGAACGACCTCGTCAAGCCCGGCATCGGCATCGTCACGCCGAATCCGAAAACCTCGGGGGGTGCCCGCTGGAACTACCTCGCCGCCTGGGCATACGCGCTCAAGCAGCCCGGCGGAAACGAAGCGAAGGCCAAAATGTTCGTGTCGCAACTCTACAAAAATGTGAAAGTGCTCGACTCGGGAGCGCGCGGCGCGACGACGACTTTCGCCGAGCGCCGCATTGGCGACGTGTTGCTTGCCTGGGAAAACGAGGCCTATCTGGCGATCAGGGAACTCGGGCCGGACAAGTTCGAAATCGTTACCCCATCGATCTCGATCCTCGCGGAACCCCCGGTCTCGGTCGTGGACAAGGTGGTCGACAAACGCGGTACGCGAAAGGTTGCCGAAGCCTATTTACAGTACCTGTATTCGGCCGAAGGACAGGAACTCGCGGCCAGGCACCACTACCGCCCCCGGGACGCCAAGGTGGCGGAAAAATATGCCGGGAGCTTTGGCAAGCTCGATCTCGTGACCGTCGATGAGCTTTTCGGCGGCTGGCGCAATGCGCAAAAAACGCATTTCGCCGATGGCGGACTATTCGACCAGATCTACAGCCCGACAGCCAAACGCTGAAGGCTGGGCTGTTCAATGAGCGATTTCGGGAAGTGCGTTTGAACATCCGCCGGCTCCTGTCTTTTGAAGATACAAAGGCTACAAAAGCGGCGGAATCGAGGTATGACAAAGATATAGCTCTCCACGCATCCCGCAGAACTCGTCCACCAAAACGGTAACGGGACTTTTCGGGAGATTCCAACGGCACTGGGAATTTCCACTTGACCCCGATTTGAAAGACTCTTGCCGGGATGCAAAAGCTGCCACAGAAATGGCAAGCACAGAATAAATTCCATATTAAAAGTAAATTTTATTCTACTACAGTAGAGAGATATAAAACAGAATTAATATTCAAAAATGGAATATTCCGAAGGCTGAGAAGATTATTTCTGCGTGAGCATGGCGGGCTGTATCCGCTCTACGCCCCACTTCCGTGTATCCGGACCGGACATTTCCTTTCTAGAGCGTTTCCGCTTCAAATGAAACCATCCGCGTGGGCACGCTGCGCTTTGCCCACGCGGAAGAGGACGTTGTTGAATCAAAAATGCTCTAGCCGATATCTTTTGTTCTTATCGCATTCGAAGTGATGTTAGCATTCAGGAACCATTCGCCCGGAGATTGCCATGTTTAGATATTTATCTATTTTGACATTTGCAATAACCCTGTCCGGATGTGCCGGCATGTTTACTCCCGCCGCCGAACCAAAAGACGGCGAGAGAGCCCGATTGAGAGGCGTGGGCGGTGCATTTTTCGTCGATCAGAATGTATGCGGCGATCGCCCTGAGCTTTCCGATGGCATGTTTGTGGCGGGTCCGTCTTCTCCATACTGGCAAAAATCCCGCAATATGCCGCGTAGCCAGTCAGGCCTTTCGGAAATCTGGGGGGAAATGTATGTCAGGGCAGACCAGCAAATCAAAGTGAGGTCAAGCTATTCTGCTGGTATGGGAAGCTGTAGATTCGAGTCCTATTTCAAGCCCGAGAAAAACAGGGATTATGAATTTATCCTTACCCTGTCCAATTTCAGCACGTGCCACTTGAATATCTTCGACATTACAGACGGCGCTCGAAGGCCGCTACAGACCAGTAAAGAAAAGCTTCCATGTAACTAGATGTTCAGCCCATGGCCGCCAGCTGTAACGCGTTCCGGCACTGTACTGAAGCGCTTATCCTCTCTCAATTTCAGGTGCGACGTTTGTAGCATACAAAGTATCTTTGACCTGCTCCGCCTGGGGCCGGACACCATGGCAAATATAGACACCCTGTTCAAAAACCGAAAACTGAAGAGCGAGCGCCTTCTTTCTTTCGGGTTTTTCGAGAACGGGAACGTCTATACCTATTCCACGGGCCTGCTTGGCGATCAATTCGAAATGGTCGTCGCTGTCACCAAAGAAGGAAAAGTATCGGCGGAAGTGATCGACACCTCGACAAGGGAGCGCTATGTGCTCCACCGCGTTCCCGATGCGCAGGGCGCATTTGTCGGAGCGGTCCGGAATGAATACGCGGGCGTACTCGCCGCAATTGCCGATGCCTGTTTTGAATTCGATGTATTCAAGAGCGAGAGTGCAAGGCAGGTCATTCGATATGTCCGGGAAAAGTATCGCGACGAACTGCAATTCCTGTGGAAACGCTTTCCGGACAACGCAATTTTCCGGCGGCAGGACAATGCGAAATGGTATGCCGCATTATTGATCGTGCAGAAGAAAAAATTGGGGTTGATTGAAGACGGCCTGGTCGACATCATCGATTTACGGATCAGACCGGAGAATGTGGATGCCCTGGTGGACGGCAAGCGGTATTTCCCGGGATACCACATGAACAAAAGACATTGGTTCACGATCTGTCTCGACGGCTCCGTTCCCGCGGAAGAGATATTTCACCGGATCGACGAGAGCTTTACGCTGGCGGCAAAGCCTTAAAAACGTTGAATACGGGAATGGCTGAAGGCTGTTTTCCTCGTTTTGCCCTTTCGTGCTCTTCCGCACGACTTCCGCGCCATAACGGAGGACAGTGCCGAAAATGAAACTCCCGCCGAAGCGGGAGCGGTAAATGGGGAACGGAAAGCAACCGTTTTCGTTTTTCAGGTTACCGGCCGTATTTCGATACAGCCGATTCAGATTCCGATTCCAACGGCGTCAACGCCAAAAACAATGTCAATGGCGGAAGTGCCGCACTCCGGTAAAGACCATCGCCAATCCATGCTCATCAGCGGCGACGATCACTTCTTCGTCACGCACCGAGCCACCCGGCTGGATTACCGCGCGGGCACCCGCCTCGGCAAGAGCGTCGATCCCGTCGCGGAACGGGAAGAACGCGTCGGAGGCAACACAGGCTCCCTGTAACGGCAGCCCCGCATTCTGCGCCTTGATCGCCGCGATGCGCGTGGAGTCGACGCGGCTCATCTGCCCTGCACCCACGCCCAGCGTCATGCCGCCGCCGCAGAAAACGATCGCGTTGGATTTGACGAATTTCGCCACGCGCCAGGCGAAGAGAAGGTTTTCGATCTGCTCGGGCGTCGGGGACCGACTCGTCACGATCTTGAGATCTTCGGCCCGGATGTTGAAGGAGTCCGCCGTCTGCACCAGCATGCCGCCGCCGATACGCTTCATTTCCAGCGCGTTTTGGGCGCGGTCGAGCGGTACTTCGAGGAGGCGCAGGTTGGTTTTTTTCGCCAGTTCGGTGCGCGCGGCGGGTGTGAATCCGGGAGCAATAATCAGTTCGACGAAATGCTTGCGTTCCGAGAGCGCGTTGACGACATCGAGGTCGACGTCGGCATTGAACGCGAGGATGCCGCCGAAGGCCGAGGTCGGATCGGCCTTGAACGCTTTTTCGTAGGCTTCCAGAAGATTTCCGGCAATCGCGACGCCGCAGGGGTTGGCATGCTTGACGATGACGCAGGCCGGCATTTCGAACGTTTTGACGCATTCCCAGGCGGCGTCGGCATCGGCAATGTTGTTGTACGAGAGCGCCTTGCCCTGGCTCTGGGTGTAATTGGCGATGGAACCGGGCAGCGGCACCGGGTCGCGATAAAACGCGGCGTCCTGGTGCGGATTTTCGCCGTAGCGCAGGATTTCGACGCAATCGAACGCCAGTTGCAGTTTTGCCGGGAACGGCTGCGGTGCGTCGCTTTCGTCGAGCGCGGTAAGCCAGTTGGCAATCGCGCCGTCGTAGCGCGCGGTATGGGTAAACGCTTTTTTCGCCAACGAGAAGCGCGTTGCCAGCGTCAGCGCGCCATCGTTGCCGCGCAATTCTTCCAGGATCGCGGCGTAGTCGCCGGGATCGGTGACGACGGCAACGCCGCCGTAATTTTTCGCCGCCGAACGCACCATCGCCGGGCCGCCGATGTCGATATTCTCGATCGCCTCTTCCAGCGTGACACCCGGTTTGGCTACCGTTTCGCGGAAGGGATAGAGGTTGACGCAGACCAAGTCGATCGTCGGGATTTCGTGCGCGGCAATCGTTTCCATGTGCCCGGACAGGTCACGGCGCGCGAGGATGCCGCCGTGGACCTTCGGATGCAGGGTTTTGACGCGGCCATCGAGCATTTCGGGGAAACCGGTGTAGTCGCCGATTTCGACGACTTCCAGCCCTGCTTCGCGCAGCAGCTTCGCGGTGCCGCCGGTGGATAGCAGCTTGATACCCGAGGCGGCAAGACCCTGGGCGAATTCGAGCATGCCGCGTTTATCGGAAACGGAAAGAAGGGCCTGGCGGATTTTCATCTCGGATCGTTCGGACATTTGAGGGATCACCAAAATTCGGAAGTACGGGGAAATGGAAAGTTGTTTGGAAATCATTCGAAAATCGTTCGAATTCATTCCAGATTCATTCCATGATCACAGGAATTCGTAGTCGGCAAGTTTTTTGCGCAAGGTGTTGCGATTGATGCCCAGGATCTGGGCGGCCAGCGTCTGGTTGCCTTTTGCTTCCTTCAGCACGGTTTCGAGCATCGATTTTTCGACCTGGCGCAATACCATGCCGTAAACGGCACACGGCTTTTCGCCGTCGAGATCGTGGAAGTATTTTTCCAGCGACTTGCGGATGCAGACGGAAATGTTGTGCTCGTTGCTGACCATGTGCTGCTTTCTCCTTTGATTGTTCGGCTTTTTGTTCCTTGACGCTGCCCGGCGTTCTACGCCGCCGCTCCTTCGAGCGCCGTGTCGGAATCGTCGCTTTTCGCAGCCAGTGCGAAGAAGAAATCGTTGACCGCCTGCCGTTGCGCCTGCAATGTCGGCAGCCTATTCATTGTGTGGCGGAATGCCGCCGATCCGGAGAGCCCGCGCGTGTACCAGGAGATATGCTTACGCGCGACGCGCAGGCCCGTTTCGCTGCCGTAAAAGCCGTACAGTTCTTCCAGATGCGCGGCAAGAATGCCGTGAATCGTGGCGACGGACAGCGGCGGCAGATGTTTGCCGGTATTCAGGAAATGTTCGATTTCGGCGAACAGCCAAGGCCTTCCCTGTGCCGCACGGCCGATCATCAGCGCGTCGGCGCCGGTGTAATCGAGCACGTGGCGCGCTTTTTCCGGGCTGTCGATGTCGCCATTGGCGACGATGGGAATTCCCGCTGCCATCTTTACCGCGCGGATCGTGTCGTATTCAGCGTCGCCGCTGTATTGCTGGCAGCGGGTACGGCCATGGATCGCCAAGGCGCGGATACCGGAGTTCTCGGCGATTTTCAGGATCGACAGCGCGTTTTTGTGCTGGCTGTCCCAGCCGGTACGGATTTTCAGCGTTACCGGCGTTTCCGGCACGGCGCGCACCACGGCGTCGAGAATGCGGCCCACCAGCGGCTCGTCTTTCAGGAGCGCCGAGCCGGCCATCACATTGCAGATTTTCTTGGCCGGGCATCCCATGTTGATGTCGATGATCTGCGCTCCGCGCGCGGCGTTATGGCGCGCCGCTTCCGCCATCAATTGCGGATCGGCGCCGGCGATCTGCACGGCGATCGGCGCTACCTCGCCTTCATGGTTGGCACGGCGCTGGGTTTTGGCGCTGCCGTAGAGCAGTGAATTGGATGTCACCATCTCGGATACCGCCAGCGCGGCTCCCATTTTCTTGCACAACTGGCGAAACGGGCGGTCCGTCACGCCTGCCATGGGCGCCACGAAGAGCTGGTTGCGCAGGGAAAAACCGAGATAGTCCATAAGGTGAAAAGAGCGTCGGAAAAAGGAATTTCTTTCTCGATGCCGGGATTTCAAAGAGGCAAGAGTCTACCCCAGAGCGTGCCGGAACAACAGCCGGGAGCGCAAATTTCGTCAAAATGATGTCATTGAAAAAACATGAACACGGACACGGCTTCATGGATAAGCTGCTGCCCGGTACGGCAAGAAATTTATTTCGCCAATGTGAAGAAGCCACAATAGCGCTTATTTATCATCATTTCTTCGGCATTATTGCCGAACCCCAGATACAGTTCGGTATTCGCTGGTAGGCCACTTACATCAAGCTGTGAAAGCAGCGTCAGTTCGCGTACACCAGAATCGCTAGTGCTGTCGAACGGTTCAAACGGCGCGCCGAATGGCAACCAGCCATGGTTACGGGTCGCCTGGAACCACATTTCGGCATTGCTTTCGGTGGCAGGAATGTACGCGACGTAAAAAACCTGCTGGTCAGCCTTGAAACTCAATGTTCCAGTCAAATTCAGCGAGCGATAGATACCACGAATCGAAAATACCGTTGCGGGGCAATCGAGTGCACCATCGTTGAGTACGTAATGGGGACGCGGTGGAGTCAGCGCATCTGCAGCACAACCGCCTCCAGAATGAGGATGTGTCATCCACGCCGGTGCTGAAATTTTTCCAGCTTCGACACTGATGCGGGTACTGGTGCAAACAGAATCTGTGCGGGCAAAAATGCGACTGTTGTTTCCGTCAGTGCGAACAATGTCGCCGTTGCGTGCTGCCAGCAACATGGTATCCGGATAAAGAGCACCGATGATGGCAGAGCCTTGGCGCAGTAATGGTACGCGGAAGCCACTGTCGACAGTAACAATCTCGAAGCAGGTATCCTCTGTCTGCGCCGTAAGCGTATAACGCACGCCCTCAATATCGAGCGTTACAGTACCGGAGGATGGCAGACAGAACGAAGGCGTTGTTCCCGCCGAAACGCGATTGACACAGTCCGTCCCGAGTGTGGCCTCCTTGCCGACGATACAGACTGAAACGTCATTGCCGCTTCCATTGCCCCGAGTTGCAAAATGCTTTTGCACTATGTTGCTAAAATTACCATTTACCCTAGCGACGAACCAAATCCGATAATCTCCCCCGGAGAACAATCCGTCGAGTTTGAATTGCTGCGGAATATTAGCGACGAAAGCATGGCTTTGGCCCGAAGTGACGATCCGATCAATTGTCGGCATTGGCATTCCAGCCGGCAAAACCAGAAAAGATCCGGTCGCGCTACGGTCGACCGTAATACTCAGCGCCGCGCTATTGCCGGAAATTGCGGAAACATCTAATTTACTGTGGTTAACGCCCGCACTGTCAAAAGAGGCATAAACACCGCCTCCGCGTACTAAGCGAACCGGGTAATAATTGTCTTGGAGCTCGATGCCAATGGCGCCCAGACTGAAAAGAATACTCCAAGTGCTGGCGGGACCGAATGCAACCGCCGGGGTACCGGACCAGAAGTAAACGCCAGGTGTTTGCGGAAAAAATTCCGTATCAATGGCAGGTTCCATCCGGTTAAGATCAACCAGTGACTCGAGTTCGTTCTTATTCGGCAGGCGCCAGTCACTATAGCCCTTATGGTTGCTCCGATTTGCCTCCACGACAGAGACAAGCGCTTCCCGCCAAGTTTTATAGAGAGGAGAACCGCTGCAGCCATCCCCACTCTGCCCCAGCGCACAACGATCCCAGGTCAGACCGGTCATGCTGTCGAAAACGGTGCCGTCACCCTTGGCGATAAATTTCACCGGCGTTCTGGTACCGGAAACGAGGCGAACGCTCAGTGCATCGGCTTTGTCTCTGACTCCGCTACCGCCGAAACCGAAATACACATACCAAGCAACATCGGCAAAAAGCTCGTGACTCGACCAGAATAGCGCGGGAACATCGCTTTCCGGCGTACTGGGAAAATAGACGGTATCGATATACGGCGCCTTGCTTCTGCCGTTATAAACAATGGAAACAAGTTCATGTCGTTCTGGCAAGCGCCAGCCAATCGATCCGCACAACCGGCCAATCCTGGCTGTGGTAGCGGGTGGATAGTCGGCAGCAGCGGCCCGATACCAATCGATCTGCTCTTCGATCTGGACTTTCCAGAGCAACCCCGTTACGTTATCTCTGTTACACCCCCAGTCGTCAGGAGCGGAGCCTGGAAAATTCTGTACGGCAGCTCTGCAATCCCCCTCACCTTCCTGCAAACCGTTGTTACAGATTTTCGTGTAATCGAACCCCCCGGCACCCTTACCGATTTTATTCACGATTCCGGCAGCAACGGCGTTATCGCGGCCAAAGCGCCCGTCTTGGCGCGGATACATGCCATCGTCGTCGGATGTTTCGGCGCAATTTATCCAATTGACACCGTTACTGCATCTGACTATTCCAGTATCGTTCAGCAAAAACGATGACTGCGCCACTCCGGTTTGGGGCATCGCCAAGGAAACAAACAGGAAAACAAAAACGGAAAAAAGCCGGCCACAGGGAATCATACAAACCTCGGAAATCATAGGTATGGTTTTTTGATGAAGGAATCACTTTACCGTATTCGAGGTATTTTCCGCCCTTTTCCATTTCCTTGTATAAAATTCCATATTTATATTAAATTTAATATGTTTTGTTTAAAGAATTAAAAGCAAAAATTATTTTTATATTGGAATCGATATCAGCTGCGCTGCGAATCCAAGACCTCACCCTCCTCGACCACCTGCCGCGTCTTTTGGTAGCTTTCGATCAGTAATTGGTAATGCGGGAAGACGGCGCCATAGACTTCGGCCCATTGCGCGGCATCGGGGCGGTTCCACGTCCTCTGGATCTCCGAACACACCGCGGCGGTATCGATCGGCACCACGCCGGCCTGTACCACGCGCGCCAGCGTAATTTCCTGCGCCATCTTCGAATAGGTCCCGGAAGCGTCGATTACCGCAAACACCCGATAGCCGTCATGCACTGCGGCGATACTCGGAAAAGCCATGCATACGCTGGTAATCGTCCCAGCGACGATCAAGGTTCCACGTCCGGTTTCCTTTACCGCAGCAACGAAATCCGGATTGTCCCAGGCATTGATTTCTCCGCGCCTGGCGACATACCGTGCATGGGGCGCGTACTGGTGAATCTCGGGAATCAGCGGCCCGTTCGGACCTTGCGGCACGGAAGCCGTGGTAATCACCGGGATTCCGGCCAGATGCGCGACTTTTGCCAGAGTCGCGGCATTGGCGCGCAGAACCGTCATCGGCATGTCCTTCACCGTCTGAAACAGGCCGCTCTGATGGTCGATCAGAAGCATTGCGGTATCTTTGGGGTCGATGGTCGGAATGCCGCCATTAAAATTCGCGGGTGTACTCATGGAAATACTCCTGGAAAATAAGAGAACTGGGGAAACAAGCGAGATACGCGCCTCCTTTTTCGTTCCTGTGCGCTATAAAGAGAGCAGGAAAAAAGAAAATGGTTCTGAGTCGCAAATCGATCACTTCCGCAATCACCCCATTTTCGGCGGTACTGAGCAGCCGGTACACACGGCGTTTCTCAGGAAAGATGAAAAATACTGCTGCTTTTTATTGATAAACAACTTTAATTATTTATTTTAATCAATTGAATTTTTAAATAAATTTTATGTTCAACTACGTCACTCTAGGTACCAATGACTTTGCGGCGGCACTGCATTTTTACGATGCGGTGATGCATGAACTGGGACATCAGCGCTGTCATGTCGACTTCGAGGCGGGCTGGGCCGGCTGGGGCATTTATCAGCAGGACGGAACGGAAGAGCTCGTGTTATGGCTGTGCCGCCCTTTCAATGGGGCAACGGCGACAACGGGCAACGGCACGATGGTCGCGCTTACGGCGGCGCGACGTGCGCAGGTAGACGCTTTTCATGCCACTGGCCTGCGCCACGGCGGAAGCTGCGAAGGTCCGCCGGGAATCCGGGAACACTATGGGCCGAACTTCTATGCCGCCTACCTGCGCGATCCGGACGGCAACAAACTGGCCGCGGTGTGCCGCGGCAAGGGTTAGATTTGAATGGGCAACTGCCGACAGGAGAAATACGCAGAAAGCGCCTAACGTATCGGCGGGCGGCGGCATCCGCTTTGCCGACCCGGTCTTCGCGGAGTCACAACAAATGTTCTCCGGTTCGAATTTTCCGTGTAAATTTCCAGTTAAAAAAATTTAATTCCGTCATACATGTCTCTACGAAACATGAATTAAATTTAATTATTAATTTGGAATTCATAAGAGATCCTGCCCTTTATGCAATTCCGACAAATTTCAGGCAAAGGGGTGCCGCCGCAGAATGGTTTCGTCGCGCTCCGGGCCCGTGGAAACGATGTCGATCGGAATCCCGCACAGTTCCTCGATCCGCTCCAGATAGGCGCAGGCGTTGGCAGGAAGATCGTCCCAGCGCTTGCAGCGGAAGGTACTCTCGCTCCAGCCCGGCAGGGTTTCGTAAACCGGTTCGCAGCGCGCCACTTCGTCGGCGCCGATCGGCAACAGGTCGCGGTCCTTGCCGTCGAGCCGGTAACCGGTGCAGATGCGCAGTTCGGGCAGTCCGTCGAGCACGTCGAGCTTGGTGATGCACACTCCGTTCAAACCGTTGATCCGTGCCGAACGGCGCAGCGCGGCAACGTCGAACCAGCCGCAGCGGCGCTTGCGGCCGGTGACGGTGCCGAATTCGTGCCCCTTGGTCGACATCACCCACCCCGGCGTATGTTCGGTATCGATGCACAGTTCGGAAGGGAACGGCCCGCCGCCGACACGCGTGCAATAAGCCTTGGTAATGCCGAGGACGTAATGCAGCATGCCGGGACCGATGCCGCAGCCGGCGGCGGCCTGGCCGGCCACGCAATTGGAGGACGTGACGAAGGGATAAGTACCGTGGTCGATATCGAGCAGTGTTCCCTGCGCCCCCTCGAAAAGCAGATTCTTGCCGGCGGCATTCGCCGCATAGAGCGCGGCGGAAACATCGGCGACCATCGGCTTGATTGCCTCGGCGTCAGCCAGCGTCCGCGCCAGCACTTCTTTCAGGTCGATCGGGTCGGTCTGAAAATAGCGGGTGAGCACGAAGTTATGGAAATCGAGCAGCTCGGCGAGCTTGGCGGCAAAGGTTTCGGGATAAAACAGGTCGTATACGCGCAGCCCTCGCCGCCCTACCTTGTCTTCATAGGCCGGGCCGATACCCTTGCCGGTAGTGCCGATTTTCTTGTCGCCGGCCTTGGCCGCTTCGCGCGCCCGGTCGAGTGCGACGTGGTGCGGCAGGATCAGCGGGCATCCGGGACTGATGCGCAAGCGTGAGCGCACATCGAGCCCGCCGGCTTCGAGTTGGCCGATTTCCGCCAGCAGATGGTGAATATCCAGCACGACGCCATTGCCGATATAACACGCGACGCCGCGCCGGACGATGCCGGAAGGAACGAGGTTGAGCTTGTATTCGCGCTGCTCCGCGCCTTCGCCGATGACCAGTGTGTGCCCGGCATTATGCCCACCCTGGAAACGGACGACGCCTTCGGCGTGGTCGGTAAGCCAGTCGACGATCTTCCCTTTTCCTTCGTCACCCCACTGAGTGCCGACGACAACGACGTTTTTAGCCATTTTTACGCTTCGATCCTGCTGAAAGTTGATGGATGGTTCCGAGGTAATACGGGGATGGCACGAGATGGCACGAAACAGCGCGCGCCGACGCTACCGCGCTGCAACCGTCCAGCGGCTTTCGCGCCAGACGAGACGGCGATCGAAAACGGGGCCTTCACCATCAGCACCATTGGTAGCATTGGCACCATTGCCCCCTTTTTCTCCTTCTTCTTCTCCCGGCAAAAATTCGACGACGACTTCGCCGGAAGTGCGTAGCGCCTGAATTGTCTGCGCCAGTTCGGCAGCATTTTCCGCACCGGGCACGCAGTACGGAGCGCGAATCGCCCCCGGCGGCACGAGCGGCCCGAGCAGGCGCGCCAGTTCGCGCAGGTCGAGCGAAAACCCGGTGGCAGCGCGATTGCGCCCGAAGGTGCTGCCAACGCCGTCGTAACGACCGCCCAATGCCACCGCGCACGGTGCGCCGGGATGGTAAGCGGCGAAAACAACGCCGTTGTGATAATGGTAGCCGCGCAGATCGGAGAGATCGAACGACAACGGCAACTCCGGCAAGGCTGCGGCAAGCCGGCAGAGTGTCGTCAGCGCCGCGTCGATGGCGTCGAGCTTGGGTAGGCGCTCCCTGGCCAGATCGAGAATACCGCGGTCGCCATAGAGTTCAGGCAGAAAGCGCAGCGCGCTTCCATAGGGTTCGGCGATACCGGCACAGAATATCTCCAGTCCCGGAACGTCCTTGGCCTGCATCAGGGAAAGCGCATCGTCAACGGCATCGCGATCGAGCCCGGCAGCCTGCGCCAGCGCCGAGAAAATCCCGACGTGGCCGAGGTCGATCCGCGCCGCCGGCAATCCGGCGGTATCGAGTACCGCCGCCATCAGCCGAATGATTTCGAGGTCCGCCTCGAACCCTGCGTAGCCGTAGAGCTCGGCGCCGAACTGGATCGGTTCGCGTGTGGCGTTGATGGTGGCCGGAAGCGTATGCAGAACGCTTTCGCAGTAACACAGGCGCGCCGTCCCCTTGCGGTTCAGGAGATGCGCATCGATCCGCGCCACCTGCGGCGTGATGTCGGCGCGCACGCCGAGGGTTCGGCCGGAAAACTGGTCGACGAGCTTGAAGGTACGCAGCCGCAAATCGCGTCCGGAACCGGTCAGCAACGAATCGAGATACCCCAGCAGCGGCGGCATCACACGCTCGTAACCGTGCGTGCGCAGCAATTCGAGCAACACGCCGCGCAGCGTTTCGATCCGCGCGGCTTCGTGCGGCAGCGCGTCGGCACAATATTCGGGAAGCAGCCAGTTCATAGGAAGAAGAAAAGCAGCAGAAGTCCGACGACCATGGAGGTGCAGCCGATGAAACGGATCTGCCCGTCGGAGAAAAGAATCAGGCGGCGAAAGGTTTCGCGCCACTGCCGGGGCGCGACGAAGGGCAGGATTCCTTCCACCACCAGCATCATCGCGAACGCGAGCAGCAATGTCTTGACCATTGTCGTCTTACCGGCGCTTTCTCTCGGTTTCTTCTCGGACTCTCGGCGGTTCTCTTCGGCGTCTTATTTTCTGGATTCGCCGGGTCTGTTGCCGGAAGAATCCTTCAGGAATTTGAAGAAATCCGAATTGGGATCGACGATCATCAGGTCGTTCTTCGTCCTGAAGCTTTCACGATAGGCTTCGAGGCTGCGATAAAACTCGTAGAACTCGGGGCTGCGGGAAAACGCCTGGGCATAGATCGCCGCCGCTTCGGCGTCGCCTTTACCCTTGACTTCCTGCGCCTTGCCATAGGCCTCGGCGAGAATCACTTCGCGCTGGCGGTCGGCATCGGCGCGGATGCGCTCCGCTTCGGCAGCGCCGAGCGCGCGCAATTCGGCGGCCACGCGGGTCCGCTCGGCGCGCATGCGCTGATAGACCGAATCGCTGACCTCGGCTTCGTATTCGATCCGTTTCAGACGTACGTCGACGATTTTGACGCCGATTTTCTTCGCGTCCTCTTCCGATTTTTTCGTCATGTCGTTCATGATCTGGTCGCGCTTGGTAGACAACACGTCATGCACGGTGAAGCGGCCGAATTCCTCGCGCAGACCGGCGTTAACGGTTTGCAGCAGGCGGATTTCGGCGCGCGATTCATCATTGACGACCGACTGGTAATAAAGCTTCGGATCGACGATCTTCCATTTGATATAGGAATCGACGAGGACGTTTTTCTTTTCCGAAGTGATGAACCGCTCCGGCACCGAGGTATCGATGGTCAGGATGCGGTTATCGAGATATTTCACGTTCTGGATGAACGGGATCTTGAAATACAGTCCCGGCTTGTCGATGGTCTGCTTGATTTCGCCGAACTGGAACACCAGCGCGTACTGTCTCTGATCGACGACGAACAGCGACAGGAATGCCGCCACCAGCAGCAGAACCAGGAGAGAAAGGACGATGCCAATGGTAGTTCTCACAATCTGCCCTCCCGATCGCGGAATTGCAGCGAGGTTTCGCGATCGCGTGAAATACCAGGTGCCGCCATGCCGCTCATGCCACTCATACCAATCGGAGCACTCGCGGAGCCTGAAGCACCGGCAATACTCTTGTTATCAGGTGCCGGAGCAGTCGCCGCGGGAGCGGCGGTCTTATTGTCGCCGGACGAAAGTGCCGGCGCTGCGGCGCTGGCCTGCATCAGCTTGTCGAACGGCAGATAGAGCAGATTGCCCTGTCCGCGCGCGTCGATCATCACCTTGCTGACGCTCGTATAAATTTTCTGCATCGTTTCCAGGTAGAGCCGGTCGCGCGTGACTTTCGGCGCCTTGGAGTATTCGGCATAAAGCTGGTTGAAACGGCTGGCATCGCCCTTGGCGGCCAGGATGAGGCTCTGTTGATACCCTGCCGCCTCCTGTTCGAGCCTCGCTGCATCACCCTTGGCGCGCGGAACGATATTATTGGCGTAAGCCTGCCCCTCGTTGACCTGCCGGTCGCGGTCCTGTCCGGCCTTCAGAGCGTCGTTGAACGCCGCTTGAACCTGCTCCGGCGGCTGGATGTTCTTCAGGTTGAGGCGCGAAATGGTGATGCCGCTTTCGTATTTGTCGAGGATCGTCTGCATCAGTTTCTGCGCTTGTTGCGCCACCTGCTCGCGGCCCTCGTTGAGAACGAAATCCATCTTGTTTTTACCGACGACTTCGCGCATCGCCGTTTCGGCCACGCCCATCATCGTTTCGTCCCAGACGGAACGGTTGGTGAACAACGCCTTCTTCGGATCGTTGAGGAGGTATTGCACCTGAAATCCGAGACTGACGATGTTTTCATCGTCGGTCAGCATCAGGGATTCCTTCGAGGCACGCGTCTTGTCGCCGCCAATGCCGACATCGATGGTGCGCACCACCGTCAGCGGCACCAGTTCATGCGACTGGATCGGTTTCGGGAAGCGCCAGTGCAATCCCGGCCCGACGGGCTCGGCCTGGGGAACCCCGAACTGGAGAATGACGGCACGTTCGGTGGCGTCGACAGTGTAAAACCCACTTGCCAGCCAGCCCAGGATAATCACCATCAAAATGACGACGACACCGCCGCCGTATTGCTTCGGGTCGAAATCGGCGGGCGGCGGATTGTAGCCGTTGGGATCGTTGTCACCCGGACGGCGGCCTTTCTTGCCGAACAATCCGGAAAGGCGGCGGTTGAAATCGCGCCACAGTTCGTCCAGATCGGGCGGGCCCTGGTTCGGTCGCTTGCCGCCGTTGTTGTTATTGCCGCTGTTGCCGCCGTCACCGCCGCGATTGCCCCACTGCGGGTCGTTGAGCGACATCAGGAGTCCATAGGTTGAAATCATAGGGCTGGGGAAAATGGCATTTATTGATTGGAAGAAAAATCGGCTATGAAATCTGGTAGCCGGTCTTCGGTAATCTTAACAATCGGTAAGCGGCACCGTGGAATGAGTGCCTGAATGAATGTTTTCCAGACGGCTCGTGCGCGCCTTTTTTTCCAGGGCCGCCTCGGTCAATGCTTCGCGCAACAACGGGACTCCTTCTCCCGTTACCGCACTGACACGGACGCGGCGGATTCTACCATATTCATCCCGCTCGATTCCCGTTGGCAGCCCGGTCAGGTCCTGTTTATTGAGTATCAGGATCTGTGGAACTTCATGCGCGCCGACTTCGGCAAGCACCTTGTCAGCCGCGGCGATTTGCTCTTCCCGCTCCGCATTGGCGCCGTCGACGATGTGCAGCAGCAGATCGGCCTCGGTCGTCGCTTCCAGTGTCGCGTGAAATGCCGCGACCAAGCCGTGCGGCAATTCACGGATGAAGCCGACGGTATCGGAAACGACGATATTGCCCGCCTCCGGCAGCCAGAGCTTGCGCGACGTGGTATCGAGCGTGGCAAACAGCTGATCGGCGGCGTAAACCCGAGCATGGGTCAGCGCATTGAAAAGCGTCGATTTTCCCGCGTTGGTATAGCCCACCAGGGAAACGCTGAGCAATTCGCTCTTCCGGCGCGCTTTTCTCTGCACCTGGCGTTGCCGTTCGAGCCGGGAGAGGCGTTCCTTGAGAAAGCGTACGCGCGCACCGATCAGGCGGCGGTCCATTTCCAGTTGCTTTTCTCCGGGACCACCGCGCAGGCCGATCCCGCCTTTCTGCCGCTCCAGGTGAGTCCAGCCGCGCACGAGCCGTGTCGCCAGGTGTTCGAGGCGCGCCAGTTCGACTTGCAACTTGCCCTCGGCGCTCTGCGCGCGCTGCGCGAAGATGTCGAGAATCAGCCGGGTGCGGTCGATAACGCGGCATTGCAGCGCGCGTTCGAGGTTACGTTCCTGGATCGGAGAAAGCTCGTGGTTGAAAATAACCAGATCGACTTGATGCGCGGCCAGCAAGGCCGCCGCTTCCTGCGCTTTCCCCTTGCCGATGAAAGTCGCCGCATCGGGCGCGGCACGTTTGCAGCGCAGCAGGTCGCAAACAGCGGCACCCGCCGATTCGGCGAGCAGACGCACTTCTTCCACCTGCGCTTCGATATCGCCGCCGCCGAAATCGACCTGGACGATCAGTACTCGTTCTCTTGCTTCTTCTTGCATGGGAACGAAAGGCGAAAAAAGCCCAGTAAGCAAAGCACCGGCGAAAGGAAATTCCGCCGGTGCCGGAAGAGGAAAGGAAAAATTGAAGAAGGAATAATCAATCTTCGTCGTGTGCGGCGTCCTGCTGGATGTTGACGTGGCGGGCCGGCACCACGGTGGAAATGGCGTGTTTATAGACCATCTGCGTGATGGTGTTTTTCAACAGCACCACGTATTGATCGAAGGATTCGATTTGTCCCTGCAATTTGATGCCATTGACCAGATAGATCGAAACCGGCACATGTTCCCGGCGCAAAGTATTGAGAAACGGGTCTTGTAAAAGTTGCCCTTTGTGGCTCATGGTTTTTAAACTCCATGTTTAGATTGTTTGGGGTGTCAAGCTTAATGGATTTGTTGCCCGCGTGCCAATAAAAATCAACGTTGTTTATCCTTTTTTGCAAGAAAAGGATTTTGCGCGACATTGAATTGGATGCGTAACGGTGTTCCCATCAGTTGGAACGCGTCGCGGAAATTATGTTCCAGATATCGCCGATAACTTTCCGGAATATGATCGAGCGCGTTGCCGTGAATGACGATCAGCGGCGGGTTCATGCCACCCTGATGCGCATATCGTGGCTTGGGACGAAAGACGCCATGCCGTGGAGGAGCCTGTTTGGCAACGGCGTCGATCAGCACCCGTGTGAGTTTCGGCGTCGAAAGTTTCGCCATCGCCGCCCGATAAGCCGAGCCGACCGAACGGAAAAGACCGTCCAGTCCTTGCCCGCGCAACGCCGAGATGTAATGGAATTGGGCGAAATCGAGGAATTTGAGCTTGTGCAGCAGCCGCTCCTTGGCTTGAGTGCGGGTGTAGGAATCGAGCCCGTCCCATTTGTTCAGCGCGACGACCAGCGCGCGTCCCGATTCGACGATGAAACCGGCGATGCGAGCATCCTGGTCTGAAATATCCTGGTGTGCGTCGAGCATCAGAATGACGACATGGGCGTTTTCGATTGCCTGCAGCGTTTTGACGACCGAGAATTTTTCAATCGTTTCAAAAACTTTTCCTCTGCGCCGCAGCCCCGCGGTATCGATCAGGGTATATTCGCGGCCGTCGCGCTCGAAATCGATCTGGATCGCGTCGCGCGTCGTTCCCGGCTGATCGAAGGCAATGACGCGCTCTTCTCCGAGCAGCGTGTTGATCAACGTGCTTTTGCCGACATTTGGGCGGCCGGCGATGGCAACGCGGATTCTGCCGCTTTCTTCCGCTTCTTCCTCAGGTTCGGGAAAGGATTCCAGTAAAAATTCGGCCAGCGCGCGCACTCCTTGGCCATGCGCCGCGGAAATGGCATACGGCGTGCCCAATCCGAGCGCGTGGAAATCGGCACCGACGATTCCCTGATCCAGCCCTTCCGCCTTGTTGACGGCAACAACAATGGGACGGCCGGTTTTGCGCAGTCGCTCGGCAATCGCTTCATCGTCGCCGCAGCGGCCGGCACGGCCATCGACGACGAAAACGACGATGTCGGCCTCGGCAATCGCCTGCTCGGTTTGGCGCGCCATCTCATGCATGATGCCTTCTTTCGCTTCCGGTTCGAATCCTCCGGTGTCGACGACAAGAAAAGGCTTTTCACCCAGTTTGCCGCGCCCGTAATGACGGTCGCGCGTGAGGCCGGGAATATCGGCAACAAGGGCGTCGCGTGAGCGTGTCAGGCGATTGAATAGCGTCGATTTACCGACATTGGGGCGGCCGACGAGCGCAATGGTAGGAATCAGCACGAAATCAATACCTTATCAACCGCCGCACGATCAGGGTGCGTCGATCAGAAACACGCCGCCGTTCTGCGTCTGCACCAGCGCCTTGCCCCCCGCATTCTGCGGCGGCGCAACGATCGCGCCGCCATCGGTGGCGGTGCGGGCGACGAAAGCGCCATCGGAACGATTCAGAAAATGGACGATGCCCTGTACGTCGCCGACGGCAATCGAACCGCCGAGCGCAACCGGGGCGGACAATTGGCGATAGAAAAGCTTGTCCTGTTTCCAGACGCTGCTGCCGTTCGCAAGCTCGAGGCAATGGATCGTGCCTTTGTCGTCGGCGACATAGATATAGCGCTGGTCGACCACAACGCCGGTGGCGCTGGAAATATCGCGCGCCCACATGAGATTCCCGGAACCGAGGTCGAAACAGGTCAGCCTCCCTTGATAGGCAACGGCGCAGATGGTGTTGCCGGTAATGACGGGAGAGGAATTGATGTCGGCGACACGGTCGAGTTCGGTGGCGCCTTTCGGAACCGCGACAGTACCTTCCCAGGCAAGTGCGCCGTTGTTGAGCGTGACTGCAGCCAGCTTGCCGCCGGGGAATCCGGCGAATACGTATTTATCGGCGATCAGCGGCGCCGCGAAGCTGCGCAGCGACAGCGCAGGCGTCGGGCGCTGGTAGACCCATTTGCGCTTTCCGTCGCTGGCATCGAAGGCGAACAGGCGGTTATCTCCGCTTTTGACGACGACCATTCCGCTGCCCAATGCCGGCGGTGCCAGAATGTCGCTGGAAACGCGCGCCTTCCAGCGCAAATTGCCGTCTTTGGCATCGAAGGCCAGCACATCGCCCTTCGGCGAACCGACAACGACCAGATCGCCGTCGCTGCCGACGCCACCCGAAAGCGCCTGCTCCGCATCGATACGCCAGCGTACGGTGCCTTCTTCCACACGGAGAACGGCGCCTTTGACGCTGGCGAGATATACGCTGTTTCCAACGATCGCCGGACTCAGCACGTAATTTCCAGCCTTGCTCAGGTTTTCGCGCCAGAGAATATTCGCCGGTTCCACCGCCGGCAGGCTTTTCAGTTCCGCCATCTTCGGCCCGGAAGACGAAGCGAACGGGTTGATTGCACTCAGCGTCGAGCAACCGGAAAGAAAAAATGACAGCACAAGCGCGGATAAAAACGGTATTGGCGACAGCACGGACCGCCACCTGGAGTGCAACGCGCAATGCACCGTTTTCACTGATGCGCTCCCAGCGCGTCGATTTTCTGTTGCAGGCTTTCGCGGAAGGATTCGTTGACCCTTTGGCCGATCGACTGATGGCTGTCGCTGGCCCCCGCCTGTTTGGCACTTTCTTTCTCGGCCTTGTCCTGTGCATCGAGCGCCTTGACTGCGGTCTGGTATGCCGCAATCGCCTCGGCGTTCTTGTTCTGGACCGCGAGAATGTCGCCGCGCATTTCGGCAAAACGCGCTTCGAATCCCGCGCTGTGCGCCGCGCTCAGGGTTTTCAGCGCCTCATCGTAGGCTTTTTCGTCGAGTTGCACCGCTGCCAGGCGCAGACGCGCCAGATCGCGCAATTCATCCTTGCTGTGTTCGACCGCCCAGGTAAGTTGCGCATGGGCGCTTTTCAAATCGCCGGTATCATAAAAGAGCTTGGCGGCCATCAACGCGCCGAGCTGAGCGTAGGAAGTGCTGCCGTATTTTTCGATCAATTCGCCGACACTGTTTTTTGTCGCCGCGACGTCGTTGCTGCGCGCGGCATTTTCCAGCGCCTGGAATACCGCTCCCGCCCGTGCCGCCTGATCCCGCTGGTACCAGTCCCAGCCCCGCCAGCCGATAATCACCAGCGAGACGGCAATGACGACGGTAAGCACCAGATTGCCGTATTGATTCCACCATGCTTTCAGGTTGGCGAGTTGTTCCTGTTCTTCCAGATCGTAAGCAGCCATTCGTCCTATTCCTCTTCTTTCCAGTCCAACATTCTGTTCATGAGCTCGTCGGAGAGCTCGTCTACGGCGATGCGGCGCTGTTCCACGCCTTCCTCACGCAGAAGTTTCAACGTCACCTCACCTGCGGCGGCTTCATCGTCGCCAATGATTACAGCATAGCGCGCACCGCTGGCGTCGGCGCGTTTCATCTGTGCCTTGAAACTGCCGCCGGTGCAATCGAGCATTACATCGACGGCACCGTCGCGCAGCCCTTCGGCAACGCGAAAGGCCAAGCGTGTAGCGTCAACGCCCTGATGGACGAGATAGACATCCCGCGCCACGGGCCGCGGCGCACCGCCGGCAACGCGAACCAATTCCAGCAATCGCTCGACGCCAAGCGCGAAACCGCAGGCCGGAGTCGATTTGCCGCCCAGTTGTTCCACCAGTCCGTCATAACGCCCACCGGCACACACAGTACCCTGCGCGCCGAGACGGTCGGTGACCCATTCGAAAACAGTGAGATTGTAATAGTCGAGCCCGCGTACCAGGCGAGGATTGACGGTAAACGGCAAACCCATATCGTTCAGAATTCGTTGTACGCCGTCGAAATGGGTGCGCGACTCGGCACCAAGATGGTCGATGAGTTGCGGCGCTTGCGCGATGATTTCCTGTAAATCCGGGTTTTTCGAATCGAGGATGCGTAAAGGATTGCTGTAAAGCCGCCGTTTTGCGTCTTCGTCGAGTACCGCCGCATGACGTTCGAAATAAGTGATCAGTTCGGCGCGGTGATTCGCCCGTTCTTCCGGCTGTCCCAGCGAGTTGAGTTGCAAAGCGATACCATCCAGGCCGAGGTCGTCCCACAGGCGCGCGCAGAGCAAAATCAGTTCGGCATCGATTTCCGGGCCGGAAAAACCGAAGGTTTCGGCACCGACCTGGTGAAACTGGCGGTAGCGTCCTTTCTGCGGACGCTCGTGGCGAAACATCGGCCCCATGTAATACAGACGTTGTCCGGTAGCAAGCAGATTATGCTCGATTGCCGCGCGCACGCAGCCGGCCGTTCCTTCCGGACGCAATGTCAGCGCTTCGCCGTTCAGACTGTCGACAAAGGAATACATTTCCTTCTCGACAATATCGGTGACTTCGCCAATGGCGCGGGTAAACAGCGGCGTCGCCTCGACAATCGGCGTGCGCAACGGACGATAACCATAGGAAGTCAGCGTGCCGCGCACGACTTCCTCGAATAATTCCCAGAATTCGGCCTCGTCCGGCAGGATGTCGTTCATCCCGCGCAGCGACTGGATTTTTCGCTTTTTTGTTTCGTTCATCGATGACTGTTGCCGTTTTCTAAAACAGAAAAATAATTATTTACAAAAACCAGCTACAAAAACTACAGTAAATTTAACTCTTATTTGGAATTTTTAATCTCTGAACCGGCAATTCTCTCATACTTTCCTTTTATATTTCCGCGCTACGTAGGCATCGATGATCGCCGTGAATTCCCTGGCGATATTTTCACCGCGCAAGGTCACTGTTTTCTCACCGTCCTCGAATACCGGCGCTGCCGGAGCTTCGCCCGTCCCAGGCAGGCTGATCCCGATATTGGCGTGCTTCGATTCGCCGGGACCGTTGACGACACAACCCATCACGGCCAGCGTCAGATTTTCAACTCCGTCGAAAGCGGTGCGCCATTGCGGCATTTTTTCACGCACATGCGTCTGGATGTGCTGCGCCAGCTCCTGGAAAAAAGTGCTGGTGGTGCGCCCGCAGCCGGGACAGGCAATCACCATCGGTGTAAACGCGCGTAAGCCCATGGTTTGCAGGATTTCCTGCGCAACGATGACTTCCTGCGTGCGTGAGGCTCCCGGTTCGGGGGTGAGCGAAACGCGTATCGTGTCGCCGATGCCTTCCTGCAACACCACGGCCATCGCGGCAGTGGAAGCGACAATGCCCTTCGATCCCATTCCCGCCTCGGTCAGCCCCAGATGCAGCGGATAATCGCAACGGCGCGCCAGTTCACGGTAAATGGCAATCAGATCCTGAACGCCGGAAACTTTGCAGGAAAGAACGATATGGTCGCCGGGCAGACCAAGCGCTTCGGCCCGCGCCGCCGATTCGAGCGCCGAGGCGACCATCGCCTCGTGCATGACGTTCACCGCATCCCACGGTTCTGCGCGCGCCGCATTCTCGTCCATGATCCGCGCCAGCAATTCCTGATCGAGGCTGCCCCAGTTGACGCCGATTCGTACCGGTTTTCCGTAGCGACAGGCAAATTCGATCATTTGCGCGAACTGCTCGTCTTTTTTGCGCCCGAATCCGACATTGCCGGGATTGATCCGGTACTTGGCCAGCGTCTGCGCACAGGCAGGATGTTCCTCCAGCAGACGGTGTCCGTTGTAGTGAAAATCGCCGATCAGCGGCACGGCAACATTCATGCGGTCGAGTTGCTCGCGGATTTTCGGTACGGCGGCAGCGGCCTCCGGCGTATTGACGGTAATACGCACCAGTTCCGAACCGGCTTGGGACAGTTCGGCACATTGTCGCGCCGTACCGATGACATCGGCGGTATCGGTATTGGTCATCGACTGCACGACGACCGGAGCGCTACCGCCTATCGCCACCGCATCGATGCGAACCTGCCGCGTCGGCCGACTGGACGGGCAACGCTCATGAAATCCTGTCATTTAAATATCTCCGGAACCAATGCGCTCCACTCGTCACTCGATCCGGAAGCGGGCGACTCCATCCCGGCTGCGCGGCGGGAATTCGAATTTTTTCCCATTGAAAGTCAGCGAAACCTGATCGGCATTGCCAACAACCAAAGTGAGCGGCAATTCAGCCCCAACGGTTTGTGCAGTTCCCGCCTCGTTGGTGCGGGAGAAAACGACTTGGTCATTTTTACCACGGATCTCGACCCATGATTTTCCGGCAAATGAAAATTCAAGCCGCGCCATTCCAGTTGCTCCCGCTATCCCTGCTGCTGTGCCCGTTCCTCCAGGAGCCGCATCAGATGGAGTGCCTGGCACCGCCTGGCCGGGATCGGATGCTGGGGATCCCGTTCCGGCACCGATAGCGGTATCGCCGGCGGTCGAAGGAAGCGGAATCAACTCCGGTTCGATGGTCTTTTGTTCTTCGAGCACTGTAATGCCGGTGGCAGGCACCATCGATACCGTTTTTTCTTCCGGCGACGGCTGCGAAGAATTCCAGGAATAACCGGGAATGAAGAAATAAGCCAGAATCAGGCCGACGAAAATCACCAGGCCTACCAGTATCAAAAAATAATTGCTGCGCTGTCTTTCGCCATATTCCGGCAGGACGGTACTGGAAACCGGCGCCATTTCGAGTTCCGGTTTATCCGTAAGCGCAAGGACCCGGTCAAGGAGCATGCGCAGCTTCTCGGGATCGATATCCACTTCACGGGCGTAATTACGCGCGAAGCCCCGGATGAAGGTCTGCCCTGGCAATTTATCCCATGTTCCGGTTTCCAGGGCTTCGGCCTGCTGCAAACTCAGCCGCAGCAAGTGACTGATTGTCGCCAGCGAAATTCCTTTTTTCTCGCGCGCGGCGCGCAGCAAGGCACCGATACTCTGTGTCGTCAGCGGCTGGGTGAATTCAGGCGGCTCGGGCAAAACGGCAGAGTCTGTGGAAGGCTGTGGCGGGTCGGTAGAAACAGCTTTGTCTTTCATTTCGCTTTTCGTCTCTGAAAATGCTGCTGTTTTCGGCCCCCCTTCGTTATTCGTTTCGATTCCCCTCTTGGCAGGTTTTTCCATTGTCTCGTTATGAGATGTTTCCGCCCCTTTCAGGCCGGCCAGGCCGGCTTCCGCGTCCTCGGCTGAATTTTCGTCCTGTGTCTCTGTCGCTGGATTTTCCGGCCCGGAAATCAGCGGTGAAGAACGCCGAAAAATGCCCTCTTTTTCCTGGATACCAGCCGCCTGTTCTGTCCGTTTTTGTGACGGAAGTGCTTTATTGATGACGGGCAGAAGCAAATTTGTTTCTGTAAACGTGCCGAAAAGAATTGCGGCCTCGGAACGGGCCACGGAGGGTGCTTCCGGCTTTTCATCCGGCATCGAAGTCATTCCCGGAAGCTCGGGCGTGATGTCCTGCTGCCCGGCCAGTTCGACAGCACCATAAATATCGGCCCGTTTTTTTTTCGTTGTTTTTGCCGATGCCGTGGAAGTTTTTTTGGTTCCTTCGGTCGATTTGGCGGTTTTCTTTCTCGTTCCGCCTTTTTTACCGCTACGTTCCGGCGTCGTGCTCCCATTGCGTGTGGCTTTCCCTGTAGACGCGAGGTATTTGACCATTCCCGACATTTCCAGGCCGGGCGGGAGTCCCGATTCCTTCATTCGTACTTCCCTTTGTGCATGTCCCGGGCTTCGTTGGAATTCGGAAACTGGCGCTGCAGTTGCGCCCCATAACTTTGTGAGGAGTCATAATTACCGAGCTTGCGCTCGACGCGCACGGAAAGCCACAACGCTTTCGCGTCCGGAGGCCCAATCCGCCGCGCATCCGATAACAGGCGCCGTGCATCTTCATAATCACCCCGCCGATAACGGATCCCCGCCTGTTCGACCATCACGATCGGGCTCGGATGTGGCGCCAGACGCATGGAGCGGGAAAGATATTCTTCCGCGGTCTTGTCATCGCCGGCCATCGCCGCGCATTGTCCCGCATTGAGATAGGCCAGATCGGGCGTGCGATAGGAAGGATTCTTGGCGGCCCGCATAAAATACGCGATCGATTCGTCCATGCGCCCCGTCTGGCACAAAAAGGTGCCGTAATTATTGTTGATTTCGGGATCGTTATCCGCCAACGACAATGCTTTCCTGAAATCCTCCTCGGCTTCCCGGCGCTCTC
>JAVBTC010000046.1:0-4003 GCA_031556405.1 Rhodocyclaceae bacterium | reverse complement strand
TGTCGCCCAGCCCTTCGATATCCATCGCCCGCCGCCCGGCAAAGTGCAGCAGCGCCTGCTTGCGCTGCGCCGGGCAGAAGAGGCCGCCGCCGCAGCGGGCGACGGCTTCGTCGTCGCCCCTTACCACCTGCGAGCCGCAGACCGGACATTGTCCGGGCATGACGAATTCGCGCGCATCCGCCGGGCGTTTTTCCGGCAGCACGCGCACGACTTCCGGAATCACGTCTCCGGCACGGCGCACGACGACGGTGTCGCCGATGTGTACGTCCTTTTTTCTCACCTCGTCTTCGTTGTGCAGCGTGGCGTTGGTGACGGTAACGCCGCCGACGAATACCGGCTGCAGGCGCGCCACCGGCGTCAGTGCGCCGGTGCGCCCGACCTGGATGTCGATGCCGGTGACGAGGGTGACGGCCTCTTCGGCCGGGAATTTATGCGCGAGCGCGAAGCGAGGCGCGCGCGAGACGAAGCCCAGGCGCTCCTGCGCGGCCAGTTCGTTCACTTTGTAGACGACGCCGTCGATGTCGAACGGCAGTGCGTCACGCAGCGCGCCCATTTCGCGGTAGTAGTCGAGCAGCCCGTCGACGCCGGAAACCGCGCGCCGCTGCCGGGTGACCGGAAAGCCCCAGCGTTCGAGCGCATCGAGCAGCGCGGAATGTGTGGCTGGCGTGGCCGGGAGCGATGCTGATGAAGCGCCGGAATTGCACACCGCGCCATACGCGAAGAACGACAAGGCGCGCGTGGCGGTGATGCGCGAATCGAGCTGGCGCAGGCTGCCGGCGGCGGCATTGCGCGGATTGGCGAAGGTTTTTTCGCCGCGTTCGGCCTGCCGCCGGTTGAGCGCGAGGAAATCGCGGCGCCGCATCAGCACTTCGCCGCGCACTTCGAGCCGTGCCGGCCAATCTCCTCCCCTGAGGCGGAGTGGAATCACGGAAACGGTTTTCAGATTTTCCGTCACGTCCTCGCCGGAGAATCCGTCGCCGCGCGTGGCGCCGATTTCCAGCCTGCCGTCGAGGTAGGTCAATCCGATGGCCAGCCCGTCGAACTTCGGTTCCACCGCGTATTCGACCGGAGTTTCCGGCGGCAGCCCCAGCCCTTCGCGGACGCGCCGGTCGAAGGCGGCGACCTCGGCATCGGAGAAGGCGTTGGAAAGCGAAAGCATCGGCGTGGCATGGACGACGCTCGCGAATTCGGACAGCGGCGCGCCGCCGACGCGCTGCGTCGGAGAATCGGGGGTCACGAGCTGCGGATAGCGCGCTTCGAGTTCCTGCAATTCCCGGAAGAGCCCGTCGTATTCGGAATCGGAAATCGACGGATCGTCGAGCACGTAGTAGCGATGGTTGTGCTCTTCGAGTTCGGCGCGCAGCTCCAGGATGCGTTCGGCCTCGGCCGCCGCCGGTATCTGTGCTGGTTGGGTCATGAGAACAGGCGCAGCGCCAGGGGGCCGCCGGCGGGCAGATCGCGCTCGGCCATCGCCGCCTGCTTCTGGACGATCTGAAGCCGGATCGGGCCGAGCTGCGTTTCGGAAAGGGAACGGTAATTGTCGTCGGCGAGTTCGCCGCCCAGCGCGCCGGCAAAGCGGCGCGCCTCGGCCAGCATCCGCGCGAAGGCCTGTTCGCCGTCGGCGACGCAAGGCACGTCGAGCAGAAAGAAAATGGCGTTGGTGGTCATGATTTCGATCGCTTCTTCGGCGAACGCCGGTTTTTCCCGATTGCCGCAGAAGTAAAGCGGATAGCCTTCGCTGCCGTAGCGGAAGAAAAATCCCTCATCGCCGCGTTCTTCGAAACGCATGCCGGCCGCTTCGGCCAGGCGGCGGATCTGGGTGCCGGTAAACGGCTGCTTGCGGCTGACGACGTTGATGCCGATCTGGATGTCGACATCGGCGCAGAAGTGGTCGAGCGCAATCGCCGCGGTCAACGCATCATTGCGCGGCGGCAGGTTGAGCACCGCCTTCAGGTCCCCGGCCAGCGCCTGCATCGCGTTCTGGAATGCCACCAGGTCGGCTTCCCCGAGCGGGCCGCGGCGGTCGGCGAGTTGCAGGCCGACGTACAGGCGGCGGTAATCGGAACCGGCCTCGACCGTTTCCCAGTCGCGCGTACGCTCGCCGACGCCGACCCACGAGATGCGCTTGCCGATGCCCGCCAGCGCTTCCCGCTGCGAATCGAGAATGCTGCTGCCGGAAACGCGCTCGCTCAGCTCGAACGCGGCGAGATAATCGACCGCCGAGGAAAGCAGCCGCGCCGGTGGCGTCGGAAACAGCACCGGTTCGACGCGCGCCGGCGCTTCTTCCTTGTCCGCCGTGCCTTTGCCGCGCAATGCCTGCGCCGTGCGGGCGATGAAACCGCCGGAAGCAGCGGAGGAAGAAGGTACGGACGGTGAAGGAGTGGGAGTGGGAGTGGGAGTGGATGAAGCAGCAGTATGCGCGGCGGCTTCGGCGGCCTTTTCCAGTGATTTCACCGGAGCGGAAGGTGCGGAAGGTATGGGGGGTGCGGCAGAAATACTGCCCGGAGCGGAATTCGTGCGCAGCACAGGTTCGTTCCTGGCGGCGGGCGCATCGGCGGCGGAGAAAGGAGCCTGCGGCACACGCTGGCCGTCCGTGGCCCCGTCTCGTGCCGGAATACCCGCGGCGGCGGTCCGGACGCCGGAATCTTCGTTACGCAGCAGGACATCCTCATGTTCCTGCTGCAGCATTTTTTCCGCCGTGCGCCGATGCTGGTATGCCTGCCAACGGTTGTAGCCGAGCACCGTGACGACCACCGCCGCGCCCAATCCGATCAACCCCAGTTGCAGTTCGCTCATCGCGGCACAAGTCCGGAACGGTTCAGAGGGAAATCACGCGACGCCGCGCGCAATATTCCACCCAATGCTCCACATGATTTTCGGCGCATCTCCGGATTTCCATCGGGTTCAGAAAAAGAATGCGATTTTTTCATCAATCAAATTCTAAATTTGAAAAATAATACTCAGCTACTGTAGCGAGTTTCAACGAAAAATAAATAACCAAATATGGAATAAAATTACATTCCAACGGCTCATACCACCTGTTCGCCCATCCGCAGCGCTTCCTCGATATCCACTTCGACGATGCGCGAAACGCCCGATTCCTGCATCGTCACGCCGATCAACTGCTGCGCCATTTCCATCGCGATCTTGTTGTGGCTGATGAAGAGGAACTGGGTCTGTCCCGACATCCGTTTCACCATAGCGCAAAAACGCTCGGTGTTGGTATCGTCCAGCGGCGCGTCGACTTCGTCGAGGAGACAGAACGGCGCCGGGTTCAACCGGAACATCGAGAATACCAGCGCAATCGCGGTCAGCGCCTTTTCGCCGCCGGAAAGCAGGTGGATGGTCGAATTCTTTTTCCCCGGCGGCTGCGCCATGACCTGCACGCCGGCATCGAGGATTTCCTCGCCGGTCATGATCAGCTTCGCCTCGCCGCCGCCGAACAGCGTCGGGAAGAGCTCGCCGAAATGGCGGTTGACGGTGTCGAATGTGTTTTGCAGCAGTTCGCGGGTTTCGCGGTCGATGCGGCGGATCGCGTTTTCCAGGATATCCAGCGCTTCGTTGAGATCTTCGGCCTGCGCGTCGAGAAAGGTTTTCCGTTCCTGCGTCGCCGCCAGTTCGTCGAGCGCGGCGAGGTTGACGGCGCCGAGCGCCTCGATCTCGCGCTGGAGGGCATTGATCGCGCCTTGCAGCGCGCCCGGGCGGGCGTTGGGCAATTCCGTGGCCAAGTCCGCCTCCACGGCGGCATCGACATTCGCCTCGGCGAGGAATTGCGCGAACTGTTCGATGTTCAACTGCGCCGCCTGTTCCTTCAGGCGCAGTTCGCCGACCCGCTCGCGCAGCGGATTCAGGCTGTGTTCGATCTTCAGGCGCTCTTCTTCCTGCGCGCGCAGGGTTTCGGTCGCCGCTTCCAGCGCGTCGCGCGCCTGGGCGAGCGCTTCCTCGCGCCGCACGCGCATCTCCAGCGCTTCCTGCAGCTTCGGTTCGAGATCTTCCGCGTCCT
>JAVBTC010000098.1:0-16213 GCA_031556405.1 Rhodocyclaceae bacterium | reverse complement strand
GGCGCGTCGCATCTCTCTTCTCCACCCTGCTCGCCGCCTCTTGTTCCGCGGCACTGCTTACCGCCTGCGACAGACCGAATCCGAACGAATTCCAGGGTTATGCGGAAGGTGAATTCGTCTACATCGCCTCGCCGCTGGCAGGACGCCTCGACCACCTGGATGTACGGCGCGGCCAGACCATCACGGCGGAGGCGCCGCTGTTCGCTCTCGAAGCCGAACGGGAAACGGCGGCGAAACGCGAGGCGCAAGAGCAATGGAAAGCGGCGCAGGCACAACTGGCCGACATCAAGACCGGCAAACGGCTGCCGGAAGTCGATGTCGTGCGGGCGCAACTGGTGCAGGCGGAGGCACAGGCATACAACGCGGAGCTGCAATTGCGGCGCGACGAAACGCAATTCGCCGCCGGCGGCGTTTCCCAGGCCACGCTCGACGAACGCCGCACGACGGCGGCAGCACTGCGCGCCCGGGTGGTCGAGCTGAAAAACCAGGTCGCCGTCGCGAATCTTCCCAGCCGCGAACAGCAGATCCGCGCCCAGGAAGCGCAGGTGGAGGCAGCGCAAGCCGCGCTCGCGCAGGCGGATTGGTCGCTGCGGCAAAAAACGGTCACTGCGCGGCAGGCCGGCCTCGTTTTCGACACGCTGTACCGTGAAGGCGAATGGGTCGGCGCCGGCGCGCCGGTCATCAAGATGCTGCCGCCGCAGAACGTCAAGGCGCGTTTTTTCGTTCCCGAACCGGTGCTCGGCAAACTTTCCGTCGGACAGCGCGTGCAGCTTTCCTGCGACGGTTGCAGCCGTCCCGTCGCCGCGCGGATCACGTACATCGCGCATGAAGCCGAATACACGCCGCCGGTGATCTACAGCAACGATACCCGCGCCAAGCTCGTCTACCTGATCGAAGCCCATCCCGATCCGGCCTCCTCCGATACTCCCGATACCCGTTCTCTCCTCCCGCCGCTCAATCCCGGCCAGCCCCTGACGGTCGCGATCGATGCCGGTTCCGGAACCGCCGCGCCATGAATGCCGATGCCTTCCAGTACGCCGTCGACGTGCGGGGGCTGAACAAGCATTTCGGTCCCAGGCATGTCGTGCGGGACGTTTCGCTCAAGGTCGGGCGCGGCGAGATTTTTGGTTTTCTCGGCCCCAACGGCAGCGGCAAGACCACATCGATTCGCCTGATGTGCGGCCTGCTGACGCCGGACTCGGGAGAAGGCTCCTGTCTCGGCTACGACATCCTGACGCAACAGGCGGAAATCAAGCGCCACGTCGGATACATGACGCAAAAATTCTCGTTCTGGGAAGACCTGACCCTGCGCGAAAATCTCGATTTCATCGCCCGCGTTTACGCGATGCCGGACCGGCGCGCCTGCGTCGACCGCACGCTCGAAGAACTGGGGCTGGCCGCACGCGCGCATCAGCTTACCGGAACGCTTTCCGGCGGCTGGAAGCAGCGCCTGGCGCTGGCCGCGTGCATGCTGCACAAGCCGAAACTCCTGCTTCTGGACGAACCCACCGCCGGCGTCGACCCCACCGCCCGGCGCGATTTCTGGGAAGAATTGCACCGGCTCGCCGCCGAAGGCATTTCCATCCTCGTCAGCACCCATTACATGGATGAAGCCGAACGCTGCCACAAGCTTGCCTACATCGCCTACGGCAAACTGCTGGCGCAAGGCACGGCGGCGGAAATCGTCGCCGCCCAGCATCTCCATACCTGGGCGATCCACGGCGACAATCTGATCGAACTCTCGCAGGAATTACGGCGGAAGGAAGGTGTCGCCCAGACCGTCGTCTTCGGCAGCCTCCTTCATGCCAGCGGCGATGACAGCACCCTGCTCGAACGGAGCGTGCGCGAAGCTGCGGCTGGCGCGCCGGGCAAATATCGCCTGGAAGAAATCGATACCGGCCTCGAAGATGTTTTCATTTACATGATGAATCGCTCCGCCGGCGAGGACGGCGCGCCGGGCGGCGGCCGGAGCGCGCGGAAATGAAACGGATGGCCGGAAATCCTTCACCGCGCGTCGAGCTTTTTTCGCTGACGCGCTGGTGGAGCATCGTGCTGAAGGAATTTCTGCAACTGAAGCGCGACCGCATCACTTTCGGCATGATCATCGGCATCCCGATCATTCAGCTCGTGCTGTTCGGGTATGCCATCAACAGCGATCCCAAACATCTGCCGACCGCCATCATCAGCGCCGACCATAGCGAATTTTCCCGTTCCTTCATCGCGGCGCTGAAGAATTCGGACTATTTCGCGATTTCCGCCGACCGTCTGGACGAAGCGCAGGCGCGGACCGCGCTGGCGCGGGGAGACGTCCAGTTCGTGGTCAACATCCCCGCCGATTTTTCCCGCCGCCTCGTGCGCGGGGAACGTCCCGCACTGCTCGTCGAGGCCGACGCCACCGATCCGATGTCTACCGGCATGGCGCTGGGCGCGTTGCGGCAACTCGCCGCCACCGTTGCCGCCAGGGATCTGAAAGGCGTGTTGAACCCCCAGACGCGGCAGGCGGCGGAATCCACTTCCGAAACACCGTTCGAAATCCGCGTGCACCGGCGGTACAACCCGGAAACGGACACGCATTACAACATCATTCCCGGCCTGATGGGGGTCATCCTGACGATGACGCTGGTAATGATGACCGGCCTCGCGATGACCCGCGAGCGCGAACGCGGAACGATGGAAAACCTGCTCGCCACGCCGGTGACGCCGATCGAGGTGATGAGCGGAAAAATCATGCCTTACATCGCCATCGGGCTGATCCAGGCAAGCATCATTCTCGTCGCCGCCCGCTATATGTTCAATGTGCCGTTCGTCGGCAGCGTCGGCACGCTTTATCTCGTCATCCTGATTTTCGTCACCGCCAACCTCACTGTCGGCATCACCTTGTCGTCCCTGGCGCAGAATCAATTGCAGGCGCTGCAGCTCACCTTTTTCTATTTCATGCCGAGCCTGCTGCTTTCGGGCTTCATGTTCCCGTTCCGCGGCATGCCGCGATGGGCGCAAATCCTGGGAGAAATTCTTCCGCTCACCCATTTCAACCGCCTGATCCGCGGCATTCTGCTCAAGGGCAACGGCTGGAATGACCTGTGGCCGGAAATCTGGCCGCTGCTGATTTTCATCACGGCGGCGATGGGGATCGCGGTGAAGTTTTATCGGAAGACGCTGGATTGAGGATGATGTCATGTGGTTCGGGAATTTTCTGCCTGCGTTCGAAAGGCCATGTGATTTGGCAATGAACCGCTTTCTGGATTTCCGCCTGCGCGGGAATGACGAAGTTGTGACCCGCCGCATGAAAAATCCATGTCATCTCCAATGAAGCAGCATTTTCAGCCGCAATCCGTTATTTTCAACGTCATTCCCGCGCAGGCGGGAATCCAGAATGGCCGTAATTTTTCCACATACGAAAATTCAACCCGATCATGAGTGGAGAAAAACAGGCGTTCGTATACATTCTCGCCAGCCGGCGCAATGGAACGCTTTATACCGGCGTTACCAGCGACCTGCGCAAGCGTATCCGGGAACACCGGACGGACGCAGTAGACGGGTTCACGAAAAAATATGCCATACATACTCTGGTTTACCTTGAAATTCACGCCTCGATCCTGGAAGCGATTCTTCGCGAAAAACAAATCAAAAAGTGGAATCGGGAATGGAAACTCCGCTTGATCGAAGAAAAGAACCCGCAATGGAGCGACCTATGGCCGGAAATGCTTTAAACACGCTCGCCACTTTCCTTTTTTCCCTTTTCTTTCTCGCCGTTGGCGGCTGTGCCGTCGGCCCCGATTTCCGGGAACCCGACCCACCCGCCACACCCACAATTGACCGCTACACCGCCGGCACGCAGCCGGAGTCCACCGTCTCCGCCATTCCGGAAACGGGTCCGACGGAACCCGGAAACGCCGCGCAAAAATTCGTCTCCACCGCCGAATTACCCGAACGCTGGTGGACGTTCTTCGGTTCCCCCGCGCTCGATGCGCTGGTCGCCGATGCGCTCGTCAACAGCCCCACGCTTGAAGAAGCCCGCGCCCGTCTGCGGCAAGCCGAGGAAAATCTGAACGCCGAACGCGGCGCGCGCGAAATGCCCGCCGTCGATGCCGAACTGGGCGTTCTGCGGCAGAAAATCGATCCCGCCGCCTTCGGATTCCCCGATGCCCAGAATCCCGGACCTTTCACCCTCTACAACGCCTCGGTCAACGTTTCTTATACCTTCGACCTGTTTGGCGCCAACCGGCGTCTGCTCGAAAGCCTTGCCGCCCAAGCCGACTACCGGCATTTCGAACTCGAAGGCGCGCGGCTGACGCTGGCCGCCAACGTCGTCACCGCCGCTCTGCGCCACGCCGCCGCACGAGCGCGGGTTGCAACCGTGGAGCGGCTGCTGCGCGCGCAGGAGCGGCAACTCGCCATCATCGAAGCGCAGCAGGCAGCAGGCGGGGTTTCCTCGCTCGACGCGCGCCGCCAGCGGCTGCTGGTTGCGCAAACCGCCGCCAGCCTGCCGCCGCTGTATCTGGAACGGGAACGCCTGACACACCGGCTGGCGATCTATCTCGGCCGGCCTCCGGGACTATCGGAGGAAGGAACACAAGCCCCCCTGCCGTCCACCGCCGACCTGCCGCAACGCCTCGACGGCATTCGCCTCGAACGCCTGCATCTGCCCGCCGAATTGCCGCTCAACCTGCCCTCCGCACTGGCCCGCCAGCGTCCCGACATTCGCGCCGCCGAAGCGCTCTGGCATCAGGCAAGCGCCGAAGTCGGCGTCGCCACCGCCAATCTTTTCCCGCGCATCACTTTGTCCGGCAGTTTCGGTTCCGAACGCACCCGCGTCGGCGATGTCGCCAGCGGCCTCAATGTCTGGAATATCGGCGCCAACCTGCTGCAACCGATTTTTCACGGCGGAGAACTGCAAGCGCGCAAGCGTTCGGCGGTCGCCGCCTATGAGGCCGCCGCCGCCGTTTACCGGCAAATCGTACTGCAGGGGCTACAGGAGGTCGCCGACACTTTGCGCGCGCTCGAAAACGACGCGCGTTCCCTGCGCGCCCGTAACGAAGCACTCGAGGAAGCACGCTCCTCTTACCGTACCGCCGACCGGCGCTACCGCGCCGGCGGCATCAGCCAGTTGGATCTTCTCGACGCCGAACGACAGCAGCTACAGAGCGAACTCGACCGCATTTCGGCGCTGTCCGACCGCTACACGGATACCGCGGCGTTGCTGCAGGCACTTGGCGGAGGGTGGTGGAACGCAACCGGGGGCGTGTCTGAAGAAATCGACAACGACGGGAATGATGGAAATGGTGGAAGCGGCGGAAGCGGCGGAAGCGGCGAGATGCCGTCGGGAGAAAAATTGCGTACGGGAAAGGTGCCGGGAGTTGGAAACACCGGCACCATATCCCTGGAAACAGAATAAATTCTAAATCAACGAAATAATATTCGTTTTATGTAGTGATATATCAGTCGAAATTAAATTATAAATATAGAATTTTCAGCCATAAAAATTCCACACATCGCGTGTTACATCGATGGCGCAAAAACGCGCAGACGATGTCCGTCCGGGTCGAGCCCGACGAAGGTGTAGCCGAATCCCATTTTCGTCGGCGTCTGCGCGATGGCTATGCCGCGCTCACGCCAATCGGCATGCATGACGTCAACCGTATCGCTGCCGACGACGGAAAAAGCCAATTCTCCACCGCCACCGGTCGCCGTGGCGGCGGGTTCGACGGTATGCTTCGACCATAGCCCCAGCATTTGGCCGGATTCGAGGGCGAACATGGCATAGGTGGGCGAGGCCTCGACCGGTTCCTTTTTGAGCAGTGCCGCATAGAAATCGGCGCTGGCCACCGGGCTGCTTACATACAGCAAAACGAAATCGATGTTTTTCATGATGATTCTCCGCATTGATTTTCAAGAAATCGGACCGCTTCAAGCGGCGTCCCGAAGTACCATGCTAGATGTCGCCACTGTCAATTTCCGTCAGCAGCGTCTGTCATCAGCGCATCATTGCGGAGCGATTCCCTCGATTTCGCGCCATTCTTTCAGCAGCGCCTGACGCCGGCGCGGGTAGCGTTGATCCGTCACCGTCAATGCCTGAATCCGGTCGGTACGGAAACTCCGGAAATCCTGCCGCAGTTCGCACCATGCGGCGAGGACGCGGACATGGTCGAAGTACCCCAGCGCAAAGGGCCAGATCGTGCGGCCGGAATCGGCACCCTTGAGGTCGCGGTAGGCAATTTCGATTTTGCGTTCGGCGCGGATCGCCCGGCGGATCTGCGGCAGCCCCGCCTCTCCGGCCGAAACGGAAGCCATCGGCTCCGCTGCCGCGGACCCCACCAGCAGGGCCGACGCCTCGAGGGTACGGCGCAGATCGTCGGGCAGAACCGCCGCGATTTTGTTCACCGCGCCGCGCGCGGCGGCACCCAGCCGCTCGTCGCCGCGATCCGCGACCCAGCGCGATCCCAAGACAAGAGCTTCGATTTCGTCCTCCGAAAACATGAGCGGAGGAAGCATGAATCCGGGGCGCAAGACGTAGCCCAACCCCGGCTCACCGACGATATTCGCTCCCTGTTCCTGCAGAGACCCGATGTCGCGGTACAGGGTACGGAGACTGACGCCAAGCTCCGCGGCCAGACGCGCGCCGCTGACGGGGAAGCGATGGCTGCGCAGGATCTGGATCAGATCGAGCAGACGCTGGGCGCGGGACACGGTACGGTTTCTTTCACGGACGGCGATTCTTCTTCTGCCTGAATAGCGCCGGAATAAGAAAGAAGATTCACATCCGTTGCGCGTAGTATTCGACCACCAGTTGCAATTCGACCGGAAACGGCACGTCACTTGCCGCGGGCAGGTGCGTAATCCTGGCGATACGCGTGGTTTCTTCCCATTGCAGCCATTCCGGACGCGACAACGCCGGATCGCCAATGCTTTCCTTGATGCAACCGAGCTGTGCACTTTTTTCGCGCGGCGCGACCGTGTCGCCAACCCGCACCCGGTACGAAGGGATGTCGACGCGGCGGCCGTTGACACAGAAATGCCCGTGATTGACGAGTTGCCGCGCCGCGGGGATGGTTGGCGCAAACCCGGCGCGGAAGACGACATTATCGAGCCGCCGTTCGAGCAGTTCGACCAGTTTGTCGCCGGTAGCCTCGCGACCGCTGCGCGCTTCGCGCATCAATCGGCGCATCTGGCGCTCGGTCAGGCCGTAGTTCATGCGCAGCTTCTGTTTTTCCATCAATTGCAACCCGAAACTGGATTTCTTGCGCATCCGCGCGCCATGCTGTCCGGGCGGCTGGTTGCGTTCGGCGATGCTCTTACGCGACAGGCCGGGCAGATCGAGACCGAGGGCGCGCATGACTTTCAGGCGCGGGCCGGTGAAACGGGACATCGTTTTCTCCTTGGGGAAACAGGGGGAATAAAAATTGCCGGGACGGCGCTTCAGTGCAAATACGGCTCGCCGGGAGGTATCGCAACATGTTCCGGTGTCTCATGCTCCGGCGCCCACTCGCCGTCCTGCCGGAATGCGTCCAGCACTTCGCTCCAGGTACGGTACAAACTGGCGCACGTATGGCGTAAAGGTTCCGCGATCGTCCGGTCCTCCGCCAGCCGCTCCAGATGCTGTAACAACACGCGGCATCGCACGGCGCTGGCGCCGCGCATGCTGGCCGAGGAAAGCAAATGCATTACCGCGGCAATCGAAAGTTGCGGATCTTTCGGGTGATCGACGCTACTGTCATTCATCGGAAATCCTCGGCAGTTCCATCATCAGGGGATGGTCGTATGTTAATGAGAATCGTTCCTGTTTGCAAGTATCCAGCCAAAACGCGATATGGGAAGAAAAAAAGCGTCCGTTACAAAACCTTTGCCCCTGAGTTTCCACGCAGGGGCAAAGGTTTCTGAATAAAATCAATTAAATTATAATTGTTTATTGTAGCCGATAATTCTCTGAAATTAATAAATAGACTTAGAATTTTCGATCTCGGCAATTTCCACTTCCGCACACTTTTACCGTTTCGGACATTCACCCCGATACAAAGCCCATTCTTCGCAGACCGTGCCGTCGGGAAGAGTACACATGCCCGTCACACCGCCCTGCTGTGTTTGCAGAACGAGTTTCCCCCCGACTTTCTCGCAATGAACCGAGGCGGGATTCGGCATGCCGATTCGTTTCGGAGGCGACGCTTTTTCCTCCGTTTTCATTTCCGTTCCAGCGCCTTCCTGCGGTGGTGTCGCGGCACAGGCGGCAAGCGAAAACGCCACGGCGCAAAGTAAAAGGTTCGGGTTCAGATGCAGCATTTTCATGGTTTTCTCCTTTGTTGATGTCATTTATACGGCACATAAAACTTCAGCGTAGCGCAGACCGTCGCGGTACAACGGATCGTCGCGCCAGCCCGCGGGCAGCACGCCTTCCGGATACAGTTTTTCGATCCGGGCGGCGCGCGCGGGATCGGGGACGATTTGCCAGCGATCAAGCAGAATGTCTACCGTTTCCGGCGCATTACAGACTGGAAGCATGTCGCAGCCGGCCCCATAAGCGGCATCGGCGCGGGCAACGATGTCGCCGGCGGCATGCGCGCCCTGCATCGAAAGATCGTCGCTGAAAACGGCGCCCGCGAAGTGAAGTTCGCGGCGCAGGAAATCGATCCAGAAATGCGAGAACCCCGCCGGCTGGGCGTCGACTCGCGGATAGACGATATGCGCCGGCATCACCGCGTCGAGTGGAAGACGGCGGTACGGCAAAAGATCGTCGGCGAGCGCGGCGAGGTCGCGTTCGTCGACCGGCAATTCGTGGTGCGAATCGGCGCCGGCCCAGCCATGGCCGGGGAAATGCTTGCCGCAGGAACGCATGCCCGCCTTCTTCAGCCCGGAAATCAGCGCCCCGGCGAGCGCGACGACGGTTTCCGGGTTGGAATGAAAGGCGCGGTCGCCGATCACGGCGCTACTGCCCCAGTCGAGATCGAGTACCGGCGTAAACGAGAAATCGACGCCGCAGGCGCGCAGTTCGCCGGCAAGCACATAGCCCAGCGCCTCGGCCATCCGGCACGCTTCTCCCGCATCGCGCTCCCAGGCCGCGCCAAGGGCGCGCATCGGCGGCAGACGGGTGAATCCCTCGCGGCAGCGCTGCACGCGCCCGCCTTCGTGGTCGATGGCGATCAGCAGCGGCACGGAGCGCAGCGCATGCGCCTCGGCGCAAAGCTCCGCGAGTTGCTGCGGCGAACGGTAATTGCGCGCAAAGAGGATCAGCCCGCCGACGAGCGGATGAACGAGACGCTCGCGTTCGCCGCCGGTCAGTTCGGTTCCGGCGATGTCGATCATCAGCGGTCCGGGCGGAGTGGACGGCGCGGATGGCATGGGAGAAGAAAAAGACGGATTCGGAAAAGAGGTGCTCATTTTTTCTCCAGGATAACGAACGCAACGGCGTAATCGCGTTCGTCGGAAATCGAAAGCTGTGCCGTGACGCCGCGCGCTTCGATCCAGGCGGCGAGGTCCGGAGCATAGGAAAATCCCGGCTTGCCGAGCGCATCATGCGTGACGGCAACGGCGGGCAGCACGAGCGGAGCGGAAACTCCGGTACCGAAAGCTTTGCCCAATGCTTCCTTCGCCGCGAAACGCTTGGCGAGAAAACGCGACTGGGCATAACGCCGCCGCTCGGCCATGATGCCCTCTTCCGCCGCAACGTCGCTGAAACGTTCCCGGAACATGGCGACTTCTTCCGGCGCCAGGATTTTCGTCAACGCCAGCGCCCCATGACGATCGTAAAGGCGCGCGAGCCGCTCGACGGCGACGATGTCGACACCGACCCCGGCGATCATGACGGACGGTGTGCGTGGTAAGCCTCGCGCATGAGCCGTTTCATCTCGCGCACGGCCTCGCGCAGGCCGACGAAAACGGCACGGCTGACGATGGCGTGTCCGATGTGCAATTCGCGCACGCCGGGAAGCTGCGCCACCGGCTGCACATTGAAATAGGTCAGCGCGTGCCCGGCGTTGAACGTCATGCCGGCCTGGCGCACGAGGTCGCCGGCAACGCGGATTTTTTCCAGTTCGGCGACGACGGCGACGGCTTTCTCGTCGCGCCCCTTGGCGTGGAACGCATGCGCGTAGGGGCCGGTATGGATCTCGCAGGCATGCACGCCGATCCGTGCCGCCGCTTCGACCTGGGCCGGTTCGGGATCGATGAAAACGCTGCTGACGATACCGGCGTCCGCCAGGCGCCGTACCGCCTCCTTCAGCCATGCTTCCTGGGCGACGATATCGAGCCCGCCTTCGGTCGTGATTTCCTGCCGTCCTTCCGGCACCAGCATCGCCATTTCCGGACGCAGACGGCAGGCAATGCCGAGCATTTCCTCCGTTGCCGCCATTTCCAGATTCAGCTTGATCTGCGTGAGGTTGCGCAGTTTTTCCACATCCGCGTCCTGGATATGGCGACGGTCCTCGCGCAGATGCACGGTGATGCCGTCGGCGCCGCCCAGGTGCGCCTCGACGGCGGCCCAGACGGGATCCGGCTCATAGGTGCGGCGCGCCTGGCGCAGTGTTGCGACGTGATCGATATTGACTCCGAGTTTGATCATAGCAAGTTCAATTCCATGAAAATACGGCGCGTCTGCAAGGCGCGGCCATCGAGGTAATGATTGAGGAGTGCGCGCATCAACTGTTTGGCTTCGGCCAGCGAGTACGGATCGGAAAACCGTTCGGCATCGAGATCGAGCAGGGTCCGCCCGCGGACGACAGGCGCAGCCGGCGGGGAAACGCCTTGTCCTTCCGCCTGAATACCGGAGGAAGGATCGCCGCGAACCGCGATCGTTTCCCTCCCGCGCTCCCGGCCCGGCAGATGCGATGGCAAGCGCGACGGCCCGCGCTCGATCTGGTAAGCGTACCAGGCATCACCATCGATCGCCTCCCCCGCCACGTCGCGGGTCAAGGTCAGACCGTAACCGAGTTCGGCCAACAGCGCATGCTCGAAACGGCGCAGATCGGCTTCGGAAACGCCGGCGGAAAAACGTTCCAGAGTATCGGCGTAGACGGCGAAAAGCCCTTCGTGCGCGTCTTCGCGCGGCAACAGCTTGAGCAGCAATTCGTTCAGGTAATAAGCGCAGAACAGCGCGCGTCCGGCGGGCGGCGGCAGCCCGCCTTGCCACTCGGCCTTCATCAGCGTTTTCACTTCGCCCTTGCCGGACCAGCCCAGTTCGAGCGGCTGAAACTCGAGCAGGAGACCCCGCAGCTCGGAACGCGGGCGCCGCGCCCCGCGCGCCAGAAGCGCCATGCGCCCGAAATCGCGGGCGAAGACCTCGACGATGAGGCTGGTCTCGCTATACGGATAGCGGCAAAGCACATAGGCCGGCTGGGCATCGACGCGCTGTCGGGACACGGGAAATCAAACCATTCCGTAAAATTCCAGTTTAATAAAATAACAATCGATTGCCGTAGCCGCATTCAATCAATAATTATCCAATTAAATTAGAATATTCTATTCATAACCGAGCGAGCGCAACAGGCGTTCATCGTCGTTCCAGCCCGATTTCACCTTGACCCAGACTTCGAGATACACCTTGCCGCCGAACAGGCGCTCCATATCCCGCCGCGCCTCGGTTGCAATGCGCTTCAGATTCTCGCCGCCCTTGCCGATCACCATCGCCTTGTGCGCCGGACGGTCGACGATCACCGCCGCGAAAATCCGGCGCAGGCGTGGAGAACCGTCTTCCCCGGAGCCTTCTTCCTCGAATTTTTCGATTTCCACCGTGGCGCTGTAGGGCAATTCGTCTCCGAGAAAACGAAAGAGTTTTTCCCGCAGATATTCGCTGGCGATGAACCGCTCGCTTTTATCGGTAAGTTCGTCGGCGGCAAACAGCAACCCCTCGTGCGGCAGGTGTTTTTTCAATTCCGCGAGCAGATCGGCAAGCTGGCCGCCCTTTTGCATCCCTTTCTCGGCGCAGACCGGCACGATGGCGACAAAGTCATGCTGCCCGGACAACCGGGCAAGCAACGGCAGCAGGGCTTCTTTTGCGGAGAGAAGGTCGATCTTGTTGACCGCCAGCAGCACCGGTTTGTCCGGCGGCAGCAGTTCGAGCACCGCTTCGTCCTTGCGGCCAAAACGCTCGGCCTCGACGACGAAAACAACGACATCGACATCCGCGAGCGCTTCGCGCACGCCGCGATTCATCGCCCGGTTGAGCGCATTTTTATGCTGAGTCTGAAAACCCGGCGTATCGACGAAAACGTATTGTGCGTCTTCATCGCTGCGAATGCCGGTGATCCGGTGGCGCGTGGTCTGCGCCTTCCTGGAAACGATGCTGACTTTCTCGCCGACGAGCGCATTCAAAAGCGTCGATTTACCGACATTGGGGCGGCCGACGATGGCGATGTACCCGGAGCGCGGAGCCGGGGAATCTTCGGTTTTCATGCTCTCCTTGTTTTCGTTCGACTTTTTGTCCGGTCTTTCATCCGATTTTGCGTCGCACCCGCTCATCGCCCGTTTTCCTCAATTTCCCGTTCTATTTTCGATTTCCGCCAGCACCCGCATCGCCTCCTCGGCGGCCATCTGCTCGGCGGCGCGGCGGCTGGCGCCCTCGCCTTCGGTATGTAGTTTCAGGGCATCGACGTCGCATGCCACTTTGAATTGCTGCGCGTGCGCAGCGCCTTGTGTGGCAATCAGCGTATAACGCGGCAATTGCAGCCGACGGCCTTGCAAATATTCCTGCAGGCGTGTTTTCGCATCTTTCAGGGTTTCACCCGGCTGCGTCAGGGTCAATAAATCGCCGAATACGGCGACAATCGCGTTTCTGACCGCCGCAAACCCGGCATCGAGATAAATCGCCGCGAACAGCGCCTCGAGCGCGTCGGCGAGAATCGACGGACGACGGTGGCCGCCGCTTTTCAGTTCCCCCTCACCCAAGCGCAGCGCAGCGCTCAAATCCAGTTTCAGCGCCAATTGATGCAGGCTTTCCTGGCATACAAGGTGGGCGCGGAGGCGGGACAGATCGCCTTCGGGAAGATCGCCAAAGCGCTCGAAAAGTTCGAGCGCAATGACGCAGTCGAGCAATGCATCGCCGATGAATTCGAGACGTTCGTTATTCGGAACGCTATGGCTGCGGTGCGTAAGCGCGGTGCGCAGCAGAAGGCGATCGGCGAAACGATGGCCGAGCGCCCGTTCCAGGGCTTGCTCGGTCATCCCCGTCATTCGCGGGACCGTCCGGCTCCGATCGTTTGTTCGCCTTGGTAATGGATTGCGAGACTGACGTTGGCAAACAGCGGAATCTTGTCTTCGTAATCGTAGGCAAGAATGGTCAGACTGCCTTTTTTACGCACTTCAAGGGTGTCGCCATAGACTTTCCTGATTCCGTCAATAACGGCCTGATTGTTGTAAATCTGGCGGATGCTGGTGGGCGTATCCCCCGGCTGCACCTTGGATGCGGTGGAGGCAACGGCTCTCTTGATCTGGTAGGCTTCGGTCACGGAAGGCATCACCTTGACCGCGATGAAAATGACAAAAATAATCACCGCTCCCCACGCGATCAAATCAGTCAAAGAGACTCCGCGCTGATATTTCACGGGCTTCATTTGCTCCCCTTTCATTTAAAAGAACCGATACGGCTCAGATCGCTGAAATTCATCCAGATGAAAAATGCCTTGCCGACGATATTCTCGTCCGGAACGAAGCCCCAGGCGCGACTGTCGCGGCTGTTGTCGCGGTTGTCCCCCATCATGAAATAATGCCCCGGAGGCACCGTACAGATTACCCCCGCATTATTGTAAAGACAATTCTCTCGCCCTGGAAATGATGTGACACTGGTGACAAAAGGCGACGCCTCTTCGTCGTTGAGTATCCGGTGCTCGACCGTTCCCAGTTTTTCCTCGTACTGCTTCGAATAATAGAGTCTTTCGGGGTGCAGATAATCATCGAGCGGCTTGACCGGTACTTCTTCGCCGTTGATCGTCAACCTTTTGTTCTGATAGGCGATTTTGTCGCCGGGAAGACCGACCAGGCGCTTGATGTAATTTTCGTCCGGATTTTCCGGATAGCGGAAAACCACGACATCGCCGCGCTGCGGCTCGTTGATATCGATGATTTTCTTGTTCAGCAACGGCAATCTTATACCGTAAGTATATTTATTGACCAGAATGAAATCGCCGACCAGAAGCGTCGGAATCATCGAACCGGAAGGAATCTTGAACGGTTCCGCGACGAACGAGCGCAAGAGAAAAACGATCAGGATCACCGGAAAGAAGCCGGCGCCGTATTCGATCCACCAGGGATCCTTGGCATCCGGCCCCCGCTGCTGTTTCAGGAACAGGATGTCCACCACCCAGATACCGAGGGTAACGAGAAGAAGAATGAAGAGAATGAGCGCAAAATCCACGGCCTGTCCTTATATTCTTTGTCGTTCTGTCTATTTGCTGTCGACGCGCAGGACGGCAAGAAACGCTTCCTGCGGAATTTCCACCGATCCCACCTGCTTCATCCGCTTCTTGCCCGCTTTCTGTTTCTCCAGGAGCTTGCGTTTACGGGTGATATCGCCGCCATAGCATTTGGCGAGCACGTCCTTTCTCATTGCCTTGACGTTCTCACGGGCAATGATCTGCGAACCGAGCGCCGCCTGGATCGCCACATCGTACATCTGGCGCGGAATCAGTTCGCGCATCTTGCTTGCCAGTTCGCGCCCGCGGTATTGCGCGTTGGCACGGTGCACGATGACCGAGAGCGCATCCACCTTGTCGCCGTTGATCAGGATATCGAGCTTGACCACATCGGCGGCGCGGTATTCCTTGAAATCGTAATCGAGCGAGGCATAACCGCGCGATACCGATTTCAGGCGGTCGAAGAAGTCCATCACCACCTCCGCCATCGGCAATTCGTAAACGAGCTGCACCTGGCGGCCGTGATAGGCCATGTTGACCTGCGCGCCGCGCTTCTGATTGCACAGCGTCATGACACTGCCGAGATAATCCTGCGGCACGAAAATCGTCGCGGTAATGATCGGCTCGCGGATTTCCTCGATCTTCGAAACATCGGGAAGCTTTGCCGGATTTTCGATCATCACCATCGAACCGTCGCGCATCAGCACTTCGTAAACAACCGTCGGCGCCGTGGTAATCAGATCCTGGTCGAATTCGCGCTCCAGCCGCTCCTGCACGATTTCCATGTGCAGAAGACCGAGAAAGCCGCAGCGGAACCCGAATCCGAGCGCCTGCGAAACTTCCGGTTCGTAATGCAGCGAGGCATCGTTCAAATGCAGCTTTTCCAGCGATTCGCGCAGTGCGTCATACTGGTTCGCTTCGACGGGATACAGGCCGGCGAATACCTGCGGCTTGATTTCCTTGAACCCGGGCAAAGGCTCTTGTGCCACGCGGTCGGCGAGCGTCACCGTGTCACCGACCTGCGCCGCCTTCAATTCCTTGATCCCCGAGATGATGAATCCCACCTCACCGGCGCGCAGCGCGTCGCGGCTTTGCGATTTCGGCGTAAACACGCCGACCTGTTCGCACAGATGCATCGCGCCGGTCGACATCAGGCGGATCTTGTCCTTCGGCTTCAAGACGCCATCGACAACACGCACCAGCATAACTACGCCGACATAATTGTCGAACCAGGAATCGATGATCAGCGCCTTCAACGGCGCTTCAGGATTGCCTTCGGGCGCGGGAATGCGTTCGATGATCGCCTCGAGAATATCCTCGACGCCGATGCCCGTCTTGGCCGAGGCCAGGATGGCATGGCTCGCGTCGATACCGATGACATCCTCGATTTCCACTTTCGCGCCTTCCGGGTTGGCGGCCGGCAGATCGATCTTGTTCAGCACCGGCAACACTTCCACATTCTGGTCGAGCGCCGTATAGCAATTGGCCACCGTCTGCGCCTCGACGCCCTGCGAAGCGTCGACGACGAGCAAAGCGCCTTCGCAGGCCGCCAGCGAACGGCTGACTTCGTAGGAGAAATCGACGTGCCCCGGCGTGTCGATCAGGTTCAGGTTATAAACCCTGCCAGTGCGCGCCTCGTAAAACAGCGCTGCCGTCTGCGCCTTGATCGTGATGCCGCGCTCGCGTTCGATATCCATCGAATCGAGCACCTGGGCCTCCATTTCGCGGTCGGCCAGACCGCCGCAACGCTGGATAATGCGATCGGCAAGCGTCGACTTGCCATGATCGATGTGGGCAATGATGGAAAAATTACGAATGTGATCCACGAAAAACCAAAAAAACGGAAAGGATTAGAAAAAGAGGCGGATACGGGCAATATG
>JAVBTC010000153.1:0-23053 GCA_031556405.1 Rhodocyclaceae bacterium | reverse complement strand
GGTCGCTACGTACAGGATCGCATTGAGTACGCGCAGATTGTCCAGCCGTACGTTGCCTCGCTGCCATGGCAGCAAATCCGCGATTTGCTCGAATTGCTTGGGAGTTAATTGCATAGCGTTCAGTTTGCTACATATCCTTCGCACTCGGCAATTAGTGTCAACAGCTCCTAGAGCGGGAGTGCCGGTGTGCCGGCGCATAACAAGATCCTTCGCATTACCCAGCTGCTGGAGCGAGCCCTCTGGAAAAAATGGAGTGACTATCACCGGCGCAGCCTGGTCGGGACCAGGATGTGTTACCTCGAATTGCTCGGCGAGTACGCGATGGCGCGTGATCTTGATCGGCAGGTCCCCAAATTGCAGATTCGTGCCGCCCTGCTCAATCGTTTCGCTCAGTTGGGACTCCCGCATACCGTCCGTTCGGCATAAATCTCTCCACAGCGGAGGATCATCGCAGTCTCTCCATGATTTGTGCAACAAAGCCACTGAAAAACTGAAATCGAATGCTCGTCACAGATGTGGAATAGTCATATCTTTAATGCAACCGAATCAATGTGCATTCTCAATATGCCAATTTTTGCTGTGCACGCACCCATGCCTGCAATCCACTCAATTGCTCGGCAGTTTCGTTGCAGACGGTGTAATTGCCGATAACGGCGGTGGTAACGGTTTGAGCGGAGACGGGGGCTGCATCAGCAATTCTGGCGGGGTCGGGAATGGTGTTGCCGGCGGCGGCGTCGTGCAGCAACCGGAAACCGCCAGGCAGATCGCAAGAACCGAACGGAACATAAACGGGTACCTCCTTCACAATTTCCGCGCCTTTTTCGCGGACGATTTTCACGCGGTCGACATACTCGGTCACCACCCGTACCGTAGCCTCGGAACGCCGTCGCGCCATATCGGTGACAGCGACGGCCTGCTCGGCCCGTTCCAAGTCCCAGCGCAACTGTACGGAAGCAGCACCTTCGACCCAGCAATATATCCCGACGGCGATCGCGAGTACTATCAGCGCTCCCCAGCACGCCCACCACGGAAACAAATCCATCATATTTTCCCTCCGCTGAGATAACGCCACCACGCATCGCAACAATGCATCCAATAACCGCACCAGGCATGGATCAGCGCCGCCGCCAACGAACGCGAGCGAAGATGTTGTTCCATACGCGCCCGGTCGAAGACGATCACCTGTCCCATGGCATTTCTTTCTGCAATGTATATGCGAGATATTTTTCCCGTCGCTGGTCCAGCGTTCTGGAAACGTACTCGCGGTTGATTTCGAAAAAACTCTTGCCGTAACCCGACGCCACTGTTTTCGCTTTTACGCTCGTCCACTCGACATTGCCGAACCAGCGGCGCGGATCGCACCCTTGTTTTTGTTCACACAGCAGACGGTCTTTCAACAACCCGCTCGTGCCGCCGTTATAGGCGGCGAGCGTGAATGCCCAGGCGTCGCGCTCTGTCGCCGCCAACGGTGACAGTCGTGCGTACAACGAGCGATCCATCAACACCAGCGCTGCCAGCTGCCGTTTCGGGTCGTAGCGCTCTTCCCATGTCCAGCCTTTTAGATCGCGGTGCAATGCGCGCGCATCGCCGAACGCGGAAAAACGAACCGACCCATCCGCACGGTACGCCGCCGTCAGTTGCCCAAGTCCGAAACCATATTCACGGCTCGTTTTCAGTTCCGCCCGCGGATTCCAGCATTTCCGGTGTGTCATGCTGATACAGGTTTCCTGTTCCACCTGTCCCGCCATCGTGTGTGGTTGCGGGACATCCGGCCAGTATTGCGTCTGCGCGGCAATCAGCAGCGGCAGATAAATCTGCGCCAGCACGGGAATCGTCACTTCGCCCATAGCACCACCGAAAGCAGCAGAGCCCCCATGAAACCGAGCAGGGACGCAACCACCAGCGATGCCGCCAGATCGCCTAGACGCGCCCGCTCCAGCCAGTCGGCAAGCGTAATCTGAGGCAAAACCAGCCGCGACATGACGATCGTCAAGCCGCAGAAACAAAGCGCCACCGCGCTCCAGCGCAACAGCGTCAGCAACAGCACCCAGTCGATCAATGCCATCGCCAGCGCGCCAAGCGCCAGCAACAGCCACGCAGAGCCATCGAACAACGCGACGACGCGGTTTTTCCAGAGTTCAAAATTCATGACGAAATCCCCGAATGGAAGAAAACGATAAATAGGGAAAACGGAAACGAGAGCGGCATGAAACAACGGAATGGCATTCCCGAAAACGTTGCCGATAAATTCCATATTTAAAAAATAAAATTTCATATATTTAGCCATGTACACACACGAATTAAATACATAAATTGGAAAAAAGAAACGGATTTCGCGCAAAGCGCAAATCGCGCTCCGCCCGGAATCCGTCTAAAGCCGCGTGCCGCCAGCACGCATGATCGAACGTCGGATTTATCGAATGCTTGTTACGACAACGGTTGCGGCGTGCCGCGCTCGCTCTGCCGTTCCAGACGCTCGATGCGGTGCTGCTGCGTCGCGATTGCCTTATCGCTGTCGATGATGCGCAGCGCGGCCCAGCCCACGGCGCCGACGATCGTCGCCTGCAGCAGCCCCATCATGATGCTCGCCACCCACAACGCCCCGCGCCCCTTGTTGACGATCGCTTCGATCGCAGCATTCGTCGTCGTGATGCGGGCGTCGAGCTGCGTGCGTTCCTTCTTGCCTTCGTCGATACGCGTCCAGATCGAATTGATTTCCTTCGACGCGTTCTGGCCGTGAATCGCCAGTTCCGCGAGCGTCCGTTCCAGCCGCGCGATCAGACCGACCGAGGTTTTGATCTCCTCGACATTGCGTGCGACGGAACGCACCTGCTCGCGTAACTGGGTGATTTCGAGCGCGAGTTCGTGCGTGATGTCTTCGCTCATGTTTTTTCCACAAAAAAACCGCTCGAAGGCGGTTATTAATCATAAGAAACATTTTGGAGCGATTTAATTCGTGTGCTCCATACTCTCTACGAACAATGGCACTTCAAACTTCCCTTTGTCATATTTTAACCGCCAGCGCCCGGGGAAGACTGCTTCAACAAATTGCACATCGGCAACAATAATATTTTCGATATTTTCGTTGAGATCAACAATTTCATATATCGGCATGATTTTCTCCTACCACTCAATAATACAAAGTCCGGAACTTCCATTAGCGCCGCTTTCTCCCCGATAAGTGGAGTATTCTCCACCACCTCCTCCGGAGCCGCCGGCACCTATTACAACGGTTATTTCCGACAACGTTGTCAATCCAGTAATAATTTTCCAACCATAGCCACCACCACCACCACCACCACCGGGACGGCTAAAGCCACTAGAGGGAGCCCCCCCTTTCCCTCCCATGCCATAAGCACCGGAAACCAGCCCTGCCGTTACCGCATCAATGGTATTACCATACCGCGTTCCTCTCGCTCCGGCTATGGAACCATTAGCATTAAAATCACCATTTGCTCCTGCTCCTCCAATCCCTGAAGATGCAGAAAAAGCAACGCCATTATTATCCGTATAGCTTCCCCCTCCGCCTGTACCTCCTGTTGCCAAAACATACGAACCAAATTCTGTTCGCCCACCTGACGTGCCGGTTCTGCCAGCCGCAGCAGAATAATTAGGATAAGGATATTGAGTTCCACCGCCGCCGCCGCCACCACCACCGCCAATCACTTGTACCCGTATCATTTCTGCGGGAACAATAAATTTCCCACTGCTTGTAAATATCTTGAAGCAACCGCTTCCGAAAGCAGGCATGTCCAACTCAGGCTCGGCCATGGCGCGTAATACAGAAAACCATGTTCTGATCGACGTCAGCGTAGCTTCCTGGTCATTCTGCTGCTGCGTATTCTGTTGCAGTAACTTCGCAACAATTTCCGCATGTTCTCCCTGAAGCAGGGTACGCGTCCGATCGACGTTCGCATTCACGACAATAGGATCAAGCATGGTTAATTCTCCGTAGTATTGAATCCGGCAACACAGCCGTCATCGGTATAAACATAAATTTCGGTACGCGTATTTCCGCCGTATTCCGTAACCGCCCTATCCACAGTACCGTCAGCACGATACGCATAGGTGGTTATCCGTTCCTTTTCCGCAACCATCTCGCGCATCCGCTCCACTCTTCCCTCGCCGTCATATTCATATCGCGCCGAATCCGCCGCGATGAAATCGCTCGTCGCCACGGCATAGGCGGCGGCGCGGTTCGCGGAAGATTCGGCGTTTGCCGCGGCTTCATCCGCTGCCGCCCGCTGTGTCACGGTGCCGTCGTACAGCTCCTGCGTCGCCGCGCGATCGGCGCGCGTGTCGTCGCGCAACTGCTGCATCTCCGCCTCGAACATCTGCGGGTTCGCCTGCACCGCAGTATCGCGCGCTTCCTCGGCGGCGGTCTGCGCTGCCTGTGCCGCATCACGCGCGGTTTCGGCGGCAATGCGGTCAGTCTCCGCCTGGCCGGCGGCAGCGGCTGCCGCCGTTGCCGACGAAGCGGCCGCATCGCGCGCCGCGTGCACCGCGTCGAAATCGACGTTGATCGAATCGCGCAATGCGTCCGCCTCATCCCGCGCCGTTTCCGCGCCCTGCCGCGCGGCTTCGGCGCGCTGGACATCGTGCGCCGAAACCGCGCAGGCCTTGCGCACGTACAGCGCCATGCGGTTCAGGCGCAGGTGATGCCCGATTTCACCGCTCTGAAAGAGCAGGAATTCGTCGAGCGGGTTCGTTACTTGCAAATCCTCCGGCGAGAGCAGGGTCGAGAGCGGAACCGCGCTCGCCTGCAGCGTCGTCGGGCGGATTGCATTGATGTCGTCGGGTAACGCCATTTACACTTCCTCCAGAACGATGTTGCTTGAATGAGTCTTGAAGCGCTCGTAGGAGAGCGCTCCGCTTTCGGTGAACTTGGCATGGAATTCGCCGTCGCGCCGGTCGGTGTCCGACGCGGTCATCGGGTACAGCGAGATGAAAAGGTCGTGCCGTATGCCGATCTTGCGGCGCAGGTCGAAGAAAACGCGGCGGTCGTCCTCGCCGAGCCATTCGAGCGCGAATTCGACCCGCCGGTATGGCGCCCGCGCATCGCTGCGCAGCGTGCCGCCGTCGGTGCGCGTCTGCCGCGACGGATCGACCCACTGATGCTTCAGCCCGTAGCCGGGATTGAATTCCGGCACGAATGCGCGGCCGGCGATGACGCGGCTGATGTCGATCTCCGTTTCTCCGGGATTGAACACCGTCAGCCGCCACGCCTCGCAATCGACCTGCGGGAAGAAGAACGTCCCGTGTCCGATTTCCCAACCCTGGTAGATGTTCTCGCCCAGGCAATCGACACCGAGCACCAGTTCGCCCAGCGGCTTCACCGGCAGCACCGCCCGTTCGCCGGAATCCCAGACGAGCTCCGTCTGCGCCGCGTCGGAAAAAATCTCCAGCCGCCACGACGCGGCGGCGCCCAGCCGATGCCGCACCACCGCGAGCGCGTCGATCAGGCGCGGCGCGGCATAGACCGCGGTGATCGTCGCGATTTCGCCCGTTACGCGCAGGATGCGCGAACGGTCCGGCAACAGCAGATGCTCCGGCGGACACGCCGGTTCCGCCGCCGGTTCGACGGACAAGGTGACGTCGCGATTGTCCGCGTCGTGAAAGAAGCGGACGTTCGATAAACCCATGAATACACTCATACCCAGATCTCCAAGATGCTGCTGCGCCGCGTCGCGCTTTCCTGATAGCCGACGGCGATTCCCTCGAAAACGCCGAAGCGCCTGCTCTCCACGCGCACCCGGCTGCCCAGGTTCGCGGTAACCCCGCTGACATGCGTTTCCACCGAATAGATCGTGCGCACCCGGTCATGAAGCGCCAGCCGCCGCGCTGCCTCTTCCTGCGCGGCGTCGGCTTCGAGCAGCAGAGTGCCGCGCAGCTCCGGCGTTTCCGCGAGCGGATGTTTTTCCTTGCGCGCTTCGTCGCGCGCCAGCGCCACCAGATATTCCAGGCGCAGCCGCGCGACGCGCGCCGGATCCATGCGCACGAGACCGGCGAGTTCGTTTTCGCCCTGCACGCTCCAGTTTTTTGCGTAGCCGATCTTCACCGCCGCCAGCGGCAACTCCCGGCGCAGGACGCGCACGCCGTCATCGATCAGATCGTCCGGAAGCAGCGACAGAACGGGCGATCCGGCATCGTCCGCGGGGTGATTCAAACGGCCGAGACGCAGCCTGCCGTCGCGGTCGAAGCCATACCAGGCGCCGACCGAAGCCGTCAGATCGTCGACAACGTCCTGCAGATTGCGATCTCCCGCGACATACAGCCCGACTTTTTCCGGCGCATCGAGCGCGGCGAAACTCACCTCGTCGATGTCTTCGGCGCCGCATCCCGAGCGCGTGGCGACGATATGGCGCACGATTTCCGGAACCGTGTTCAGCCAGACGCCACCCACCTTCGCACCGCGCACGTCGGCGGTAATGCGGCCGTATTCGGCGTTGGCGAGCACGAACGTGCCGGCCTCGAGATCGGCGGTGAAAGTAACGGGAGCACCGTTGTCATAGACATTGAGAATCGCCTCGATCGGACCGTCATGCACCTGATATTTCTGCAGCGCCTTCGAAACCTGTACCGGCGCGATGTTGATGCATTCGCCGAAGCACAGCGGCAGCGGCATGTTCGCGGTGTAGGCAAGCCCGCGCACGATCGCCCACGGCGCGCCGACGACGGTGCGTTCCGCAGTGAACGTCCCTTCCGCGAGATTCGCCGTAAACGGCACGCTGCCGTTGTTGTCGTAAACGGCATCGATGCCTTCGATCTCGCCGTCGGCGACGCGGTATTCCTGCGTCGCGCCGATTCGTTGCGGCATGCCGATCAGGCGTTCCTGCAACGGACGGTTCAGCATCCACTGCTTGTCGCGCAGCTTCAGCGTCACCACGCCGCCTTCCGCGGCACCGATGTCGGCGAGCACGCCGGTCAGGATCGGCCGGAAATCCGCTTTCGCCCACGACGGATCGCCAAGATAGAGACGAATCGCACGCCCGTCCCAGGCGTCCCGCAGCCAGGACATGTCCTCGACGGCGACGTCGATCTCGCCCCACGAAGGCCGGGAAGCGCCGGAGAGCGCCTCCGGCAGCCGGGTGACGAAATCGGGAACGGAAACGATGCGGTCCTCGTACGGCCGGTTCGGCGGATCGTCGTCGGGTGCGGAGACAAAGCCCCAGTTCGACAGATAACGGGTAACGACCTGCCCCCCATGCCAGCAATCGACTTCCGCCAGCAACGCGCGGTAAACGTCGTCGCGCGACAGCCAGTGCCGCCATGCGTCGTCGTCCACCGCGCGGGCGCGTGCCGTTGCATGATTCGCCACGCTGTTCATCGCCACGCTGTTCATCGCCGCCTCCCCGCGGCGGCCGCTTCGTTCGCCGAACGCGCGACGGTACGCGCGTTTTCATGCACCGCGCCGACCACCGCCTGCGCGCCGGCCAGTTGCGCTTCCGTCGATATCCTGCCGCTCTCCTCGACGGTGGCGGTCAATGCCGCCACCTGTGCGCGCAATACGCGCAGTTCTTCAAGCAGCGGCTGCGCGTCCGGCGCCTGCCGGTAACGCGACCAGTCGACCGGCGTCCAGTTGGCCGGATCGCTCGCGGGGTCGGCAGCGGAATCGCCTTCCAGCGTGCGCAGCATGCGCTGCGTTTCTCCGGCGGTGAACACGTACCCCGGCGTATCCGGCCAGAAGATTTCCCTGCCCTCCTCGCCAACGATCATCGGTCCGGCGGCGGCGCGGCCGCCGCGGGCATGAGTATCCAGACTATCCAGCCAGGCCTGGGTGGTTCCCTCGCCCCATCCCATGATGAGATCGATGTCATAAGTGGAGAATCCATCCTTACGGACGTTTTCCCAAACGTTCAGTGCCTGTCCCTGGCTGATCTGATCATTTATCCAGTTACTTGCCGGACCAAACGAAATCGCAGAAATCGGAACCATTCCATACTTATCGGAAAGCCGCCTCTCGACATCGCCCCGATGCTGCAAACTGCCGAACGCCGACCGAGGCGCGGAGTTATCCGGCTTATCAATACGCAAGACATCTTTGTCCCCACGCCCCGAGATCAAATCGAGGTATTTCTTCAGCGCCTCCTGGAACGACATCGCATTCTCATTGAGCAACCCGAGCTCGGCCAATTGCGCCTGCATGTTGGCGATCTGCGCGTTGAGCGCGTTCAACTGCGCCTGCGCCACCGCCAACTGGCGCTCGGCGGCGCTCTGCACGCCGCCGAGCGTCTCGTCGACCATCCGGAAATCATCGCTGTACGCATTGGAACTGGCGTAGTAATCGCGGGAGACACGCAGGAATTCGCCGGAAACGCTTTCCAGGCGCGCCATCGCGCCTTCGTCTCCGGACATCGCAAGCGCCCGTGTCGTGTCGTACTGGCGCCGCGCTTCCTGGTATTTCTCCCACGGATTGAGCGGCGACAACTCGGAAATCCGCAGCGAATCGCGGTACTCGCGCAAGCGGTCGACGAACGCCTTCGTCCGGCTGATCAGTGCTTCCTGGGCGCTGATCTTCGCGTTGATCGCGGAGAGTTCCGCCTGATACGCCGCCATCAGATTGGATTTGGCTTCGTCGATTTCAGCCTGCAGTTTCTGTTCCGCCGTGCTCACCGAGGCCGCCGCATCGGCGATTTGCGCGAATACGGGGGCGAGTTTCATCAATTCGGCAAAAGCCCCCTGCCCCGCATCCGTGGTCAAATCAAGCGATTCGACCAGTCTCCGGAATTCTTCCCTCGTCTTTGGAATCGCTTCGGGCAATACGTTGTATTTGGCGAATTCATCCTCGACGACTTTCTTCGCTTTATCGAGGGATTTTTCCTTGCGTTCATCCTCGCTGAAGAAATTCTGGTAGTAGAAGTCCATCTGCTTGGCAATCGCATCGAACCCTCCGGATTTTTCCAGCAGATTGCTGGAAATCGCTTTCGAAGCTTCTTCCGCCGACAGCCCCAACGCTTCGAAGGCATCCTGCAATGTCGCGATCTGGCCAAGCCACACCATGATTTCCTGAGCGGAATCGTCTCCGAACTGCGTCCGCAGCACATCGCCAAGACCGTTTCCGATTTCGTCCCAGACCGCGCCCATGGTGGTTTTCAGATATTCCGTCAACAAGGTACTGACGACGGATTCACTACTCTGCTCGGGCGGAAACGCGAATTCCGCCGGCTCGCCGTTGGTGCGCCGGTCATAGCCGGACAGCCGGTCGACGATCTTGTTTACCGATTCCTGCGTCAGACCTTCCGACAATCGCTCGATCAACGGATCGATCTGCTTGGTCATATCGAGAAATGCCTGGGCGAAAGATTCCGCCGCCGCGCGGTTGGCATTTTCGGAGTTGATATAGGCAAATCCGATATTCCCGAACTTGCCCTCGCGCCTGAATCTGGGATCTCCACGACTGCGATCGAGCGCCCATTGATCCATGTCGAATCCACCCATTGCCTCGTCGACACGGTGCTCCCCTCCGTTTTCCTTGATCCAGTTGAGGATGAATTCTTCGTTGAAGCGGGGGTCTCCGGTTTGCCGTCCGAATGCGAGGCGGAACTGCGGATTTTCGATGTCTTCCTTGAATGCACCCAATGCGGCGGCAACGGCAACAATGGCGCCAATGTAGGGCATCGCCGATCCAAGAGCGCCGAGGCCGCCGGAAGAAAACAGGCCAGCACTGGCACCGACTCCTTCGACTCCAATCGCGGCGAAACTATTCGCAACGGATGCCCCAACGGCATCGGTTACTACAGAACCGAAAAGAGAAGAACTGATACCGCTCAGCACTCCGTTTCCGCCATTGAAAAGGTTGTAGATGCTGTTTCCACTCGAAACCAGATCCAGTACGCCGCCCTTTCCACCCTTGCCGTTGCCGGATATCAAACCGCCCAATCCACCGAATATCCCATCCAACAGGCCATCGAAAAGCTTGCCCGCCTGATCGGAGAGGAAATCGCTCGCTTCCTTGACGAGCGGATTGACGATCTTATCCTCGAATACCTTTTTCATCGCGTCGCCGAACGACTTGGTAAACGTTTTGGTAAACGTATCGATGAATTTTTTTCCGGAGACTTCCCCGGACTTGAAAGCATCGTCGAAAGCGCCCTTGAAGGCGGCGCTGAACGCTCCCTTGGCCGAATCCTTGAAAGCGCCGGAAACCGCATCCTGGATGCCCTTCAGGGTTTTGTTTCTTTCAGCCTCGAGTGCGGCGAGAACGCCCTTGGCTTCGTTGCCCAGGCCTTCCATGGTTTTCTTCAGGTCGACATCGTCCGAGGCTTCGGCAATCTCCTTCATCCGGTCCCTGAGCGCATCCAGGACGGGAAGAATCTGATCCCCGACCGCGCCGATTTCATGATCGGCAAGCAAACCCGTAATCAGTCCGCCGTTCTTGGTCGCCTCGGCGCGAATCCCCGCGATGCTGTTTGTCGCACTTTCCAGCAGGCTGTTATAGCGCCCCTTCAATTCTTCGAAACCGGCGCTCGAAAGCGCCGATTGCTGGATACGCGCCAGTTCCGTAAGTACCTTCTTCGCTGTCTCAACCTGTGCTTCACTGCTGTTTACGCCGTCGCGGATCAGCAGAGCGTCTATATTCAGATTGCCATATTCCTGTTCAAACTTTTTTGCCGCCGCCAGAACCGGGTTGTTTTTCAGTTCACGCTCGGCATTGATCTCCTGGATTTTTTTCCACCCCGCGTTCAGTCGCTCCAGGGCTCCTTCCTCTACCTGCCCGCCGACGCTTGCAAGCGCTTTCTGCGCACCCTCGCTCACCTGCGCGATATTGGCCGCGGAAGCCGCGGCCTTCTTCATCTCTTCCGAAACGCGCTTCAGCGACGCCTCCGCCTTGCCTCCCGACGCCGCGAGCTTGTCGAGCCCGCGCACGCCGTCGGAAACCGCTTTGTTCATGGCGCCGATGTCTATGTTGATGGTATTGTCTGGCATATATTACCTGCGCACCTAAAAAAACGAGCCTGCCGACGGCAGGCTCGCGGGAATAAAAAAACCGCCGGCGAGTTGCGCACGGGTCGCACACAAATCGCGGGCGGTTGACGATCAAGAAACGCCGTGAATGGCGTCGAGGGCTTCCCGTTCCATGACGCGGAGCCCCGCAAAAAGTCCGCGCCGCTCGTGCGGCGCGATTTCCAGTGTGTCGTAGATAACGGGCAGCGCCCCGTAATCGAGTCCGGTCGGCCCGCCCATGCCGGATCTCCATTGCGTGTCGAGCATCTGGAAAACCTCGACGGTCAGTTCGTTATCGGGCCAGATTTCGATGCAGGCGGAGGCGTAATCCTCCGGCATGACTCCAAAAACGGCCAGTTCGGCGGCATCTGGCTTTTTTGCATAGAGCAGCCTCGCGGCTGCCTTCAGTTTCCCACTTTGCCGCGGTGCAGACCTTCGCTGTAGCCGTCAATGATCGCCAGCGCCGCGCCAGGATAGTTGTCGATCAGTTCGACCAGCGCTTCCTTGCTGAATTCGACATCGGCCCAGTTCCAGCCGCTGACGATTTCATGAATCGCTTCTTCGTCCTTGATGTTGTTTTCCTTGCACTCTTCCCAGAAGCGCTTCAACTGGCTCTTGGATTTGTGCCTGAAGGTGAAAATGAGCGTTTCCGGCGTTTCGCCTGGAACGGGAATCTTGACCGGAGCGGTGAATGTCGGATGCGGGTTCTTTTTCAGCATGAGGATATCTTTCTCTGTAAAAAATCGATTGGAAACGAAGACTGAAAGCGGAGCGCGACAACAGAAAGGAAAACCGCTGCCCGGCGGGCGCGCCGGGATCGCGCGGCATGTGCGGCATGTGCAGCACCACTGCACCATTGCGCCACATGACAGGCGTGATCCCGGCGCCGCCGGAGCATCACCGATCAGTAGCGCGAGAGTTCCGACACCAGCGACAGCGTGACCTTGACGGCCATGATCTGCCCCTTGGTCAGGGACGGCGTGCGATTGAACGAAACGTAGCCGTTGTAGTAGATCTTGGAACCGTTCGCCAATTGCAGCGAGAATGCGCGCGGAATGCGATCCGCGTCGGCGGCGGAAAGGATCTCGTAGCACGGCAGCGACGGATCGTCGGCGATGCTGAACGTGATGCTCACCGCGCTCTTGCCGGTCGGGATCTGGCGCTCGTCGTTTTCTTCGAGGAACTGATAAGTCACCAGCTTCGTATCACCGCCGCTGGATTCGAATTCCAGAACCTGCGGCACCTGCACCCAGCCCGACACCTTTCGTACGCTGCCCGCACCGGAACCGGCGGGAAAACGTTTGTCGTCGGTCGTGTTGATATTTTCGAGTACCAGTTCGTTGCTGGCGACGTCCTTGGCGCGGACGATGCGCCCCGACAGACCCGCCCAGCCGGAAGTGACTTCGACGATGTCGCCGTCGGCGACGTTGTGTCCCGCGGCAAGCGTGGCCTTGGCTTCGACGTTGTTGGAAACCTGGCTCATCGCCGCGGCGGCCTCGTAGCCGGAAACGATCGACAGGACGGAACCATCAGGTAAAGAAACAGCCATTTGCGACTCCTTAAATGAAAAAACCCGCTCGAGGCGGGTTTGTTGGTGAAAAAACTGCAGAGAGAGAACGAAAGAACTGCCGGCAGGAAGACAGACATAAAAAAGCCCGCTTTCGCGGGCTTTCGTCGGATTCGTGTTTCCGGTTCGCTTTTCGTTTGTTTCGTATTCGCCGCGTGTTTGCAACGCCTACGCAACTTTCGCGCTTATACAACTTTCGTTTTTCGGGCGGATTTTTACCACTAATCAATCAGGTGCTATTCTGCGCATTTCGTTGACTCCTGTCAATACATTTTTTTATTTTTTCATGATTTTTTTGCATCGACTTGTTTTTTTACAGATCAAGTGAAATTTATTTACCTTATTGTAGATTGATTCAAGCAAAAATTAAATTTGAATATAGAAACATGAATACGGAAAGTTTCTTTCCTTTCCATGCCTCGATACCGGGTCATACCATGCCGATGGCGTGCAGGCGTTCCGCAATCGCATCCTGCGCCGAGGCTTCGAGCGTTCTCAGCAGCCGCGCGACTCTCGATACATGGGCGCTGGCGGTGTTCCTGCTGACATCGCAGGCGCGCGCGATTTCCTCGATGGAAAATTTTTTCGCATTCGCGCTGAAGAACCGCGCCACGCAGGCGCGCCGCATGCGATAGTCGGCGCCGGTTTTCGCCAGCGCCGCCGCGCGCATGTGATCGGCCAGCAACGCGACGGCATCGACCCATTCGGCGTTCGCCTTTTTCCCGCTGCAACAGGCCGAAGCGCAGACACAGGGAAAATGATGCGGCGCGAAACGCGCGGTCAGAATCGCCTCCGGGATTTTTCCGAGCTCGCGCACCTCGGCGCGGATCATTCCCGCCTGCGCCGCGCCGTCGAGCCCGAACAATCCCTTCTTGCGTTCCGGAACGCAACCTTCCGCCCTTGCGGCCATTCTGTTCATCCACGGCCGGTTGTAGGACTGGCCGCTGTAATTGAAGGCAAACAGCAGCGCCTCGAAAGAATCCTCGAACAAAGCGTCGCCGCCGTTCATTGCTTCGGCATTGCGATGGCTATCGTTTTCGGCTTCCGGCAGCGCGAGCGTTTCAGTGATGTATTTCGTTTCCATGAAGCCGTTCTCCATAAATGCGTTTTCCAAGTTCTTCGATGAATTTGCGTTCCACGAAATCGAGACGCGCGTCGTTCGCCGCCACGACCAGAATGCCTTCGTTTCTCCAGCCGTCGCGCTTGATCGTTTCGGCGTCGACCTTGTCCGGAATGAATTTCGCCAGAGGGCTTTGGCGGCGGCGGCTCATGCTGCTTCTCCCGCTGCGCGCTCTTTTTCTCCCATTCCGATCATTCCGCCGGATCCACCGGCATGCCGGCGTTTAGCGCGATCCCGGTTCTCTCCCGCGCGCGGATGGTGACGAGCGTATATCCGCTCGATGTCGTCTTCGAATCCGATCAGGTCGCCCCAGAATTGCGCCAGTCCGCCATTGAAGAACACCCGCGCTTTTTTTCCGATATTGCCGTTCTGCATCGCTTCCACCCAGGCCTTGACGATCATCTCGATAACCAGCTGCGCCTCCGGCGCCCGGGCGAACAACGAATGACGTTGCAGATATTCGCGCAATTGCGGCGCCTGCACTTCCGGAACATCCGCTCCATTCGCCATGTCCGATGCCACCTTCCCCACCTCCCCCACCGCCCCCATCTCTCTCGGCTCCGAGACGGGAATACGCCCCCCGGCAACGCGGTTCGTGCCGTTCGCACCATACGAATCGCTTGCACCGCTCCTCCAATCGGAATCCGCATCTTCCCGTTTCATATGCCACGCTCCTTTTCCAGCCATGCCTTCGCCTGCGCGATTTGCGCACACTGCGCGCAACACCAGTAACAACGCCGCTCGGCGGCGGAAAAAACCGCTTCTCCGCCTGCCGCCGGACGATGCCGGCGGCAGAAGCCGCAGAAACGGGAAACATCGATTGCCAATGGAATTTTCAATGTCATTGTTCGCATCCTTTCCGGACATCCGTCCGTCAATTCCATAAAAACATGCCGGCAAATTCATATGCCGCCGGGTACGCAGGAAACGCATGGGAAGCGTGGCGGCAGAATTCCGCCGCCGCCCGTTGTCATGGCGGCTGCACCATGGGGAAAAAGATGTTTTGGGCTCATGCACAATCTTCCGTTGCCGTTTTCTACGCACGACAAATACTAGCGTAACGCTAGAAACAAATCAATAGCGTTACGCACATTTTCATCAGCATAACGCTTTGGTATTGTTGAGGCATGGAAATACAAGCCATTCGCCTGCAAAACCTGAAACGCCTGGTGGCGGAAGCGGGAACGATCGCCGCCGTCGCGCGAGCCGCAAACGCTTCCGAGGCTTACCTGTCACAGATTCTCAACGGCACTCCGCTGCCGAGCGGAACGCCGCGCGGCGTCGGCCATGCGCTGGCGCGCAGGCTCGAACAAGGAATGGACAAACCGCTGGGATGGATGGACACGCTCGAACGGGACGAGCGGGACGAAGGGGATGCGGAAAAACCGGAAATCCATCCCGAGGAAAACGGCTACATACCGGTCCGCCGCGTGCGGCTGAAACTCTCCGCCGGCGTCACCGGCTTCGAAGTCGAACCGGAACAGGGCGAGAATGGCGAAGGCGCTCCGGTGTTTTTCCGCAGCGACTGGCTGACGCAGAAAGGCTACAAGCCGGAAAAACTGCTGACGATCAAGATTTCCGGGCACAGCATGGAGCCCGGCCTGTTCCAGGGCGACCTCGTGGTCATCAATACCGCCGATACGGCACCGAAGGACGACGCGGTATTCGCGCTGAATTACGAGGGCGAATTCGTCGTCAAGCGGCTCAAGCGCGACGCCGGAGAATGGTGGGCCGCGTCGGACAATCCGGACAAGATCCGCTACGCCGACAAACGCTGCACCGAAGCCGTCGCCATCGTCGGGCGCGTGGTATACAAACAGAGCGAACATATCTAGCGGGCCGCAATACCACCGCCTTCCATCGCCCTCACCGCCTCCATTTACCCCCATCGCATCACAGCATCGCCTGCAGCCGGACTCAAAATCCGGCCTGAAAGAAAAAGCGGCCGAAACACGGAAAACTGTTTTTCTTTTTTCTAATTTATAAAAATAATATACAAAACATGTAGGAAGTTTTAATTAAAAATTAATTAACAAATTTAGAATCAATCATTCCTGTACGGCATTTTAAAAAGACATCCCGCGCCGGATACTTCTCTCTTCACCCCCTCCTCTCTTCCCACCGCTCTACTTTTCCCTATCGTTTCGCCCTCGTCTTTCATCCTCATTTCCTCCGAACGACCTTACCCGCCGGTAAATGAGCACCGATGAATTAGCGAATCGCTGCTTGATTTTTCATTAGCGTTACGCTAATATATCTCCATGTTCATTAGCGAATTGAAAGTCCAACAAAGGCTCGAAAACACGCCCGGAGATCACGGCGGCCGGTTTCGGAGCAGTGAAGACGGTGTCAAGGCTGGAAGAGATCGAAGGGGGCGGGGCGCGTATCCGCCACTTTTTCACAAGGAGGAAGAATGTTTTCCAAACAGGAAATCGCCCGGACGGAACGCTGCATCGAATATGCCGAGGAAGTCAGCCATGAACGTGAATGCGATTACCGCCACGCGGTCGCAACGGAGGAAGAGCGGCGCGCGGTGCTCGCCTACGGCAAGCTGCTGGAGTGTGATGGCGATGTGCAGGAAGCCATTTCCGAGACCTGCTACCGCCACCCCGAAATTGCCGCGGCGTTCAGAAACGGAGACGAAACGACGCTCGGCCGCCTGATCCGGCAGCGGGCAAGTGAATATTTATGGCGCGTGGCCACTAAGATATAAACACTTAACCATGATTACGGCATGTTGCCCGTTCCTGCAAATGACCGAAGAGACTCGATACCTTGCATGAGTTCATATAAGCAGGACTGATCAAGCCCGCAATGTCCGGTAATACAGGCTCCATCGGGAGGAACCGGCTGGAAACGCCATTCGCCCACGATGGCTCCTCTTTCGAGCATTCGCAATATCAATTCAAAACCAGGTTCAACGCCCTTCAACTCCGCTTTCTGGCCCGGTTGAAGCTGAGTATGCATGGAATGGACCTGTTGCTGAAATTGCAACAATTCTCCAGGCATGACACTCCACTGCCCTTCCGCCCGGATGCCCGGGGCCGTCATGTCGATCCGCACATCGATCCATTCAAGGTACGGCCCTCCCGGCTCCTCGAATCGCTTGGAAATGGGCTCCATTCGAAGCCGAAAGTCTTCCGTATCGATGACCAGCATCTGTCGGTAGTACACAAAATGAAGAGGGCTGAAGTAGATCAGCGGAGGAGTTAATCTACTTCAGCCCCAATTTTTATACATGGGCCGAGATCGTTTTCATTATTCTTCCCGGCCCGTCGCGTCAGCAACCCGCCGAGTTCACACCTCGACCGGAATCCTGCCGATTTTCATCTGCCATTCCCGCGGCGCTGTGGCGTGTACCGAAGTGCCCAGCGCATCGACGGCGACGGTGACCGGCATGTCGACAACCTCGAATTCGTAAATCGCTTCCATGCCCAGATCGGCGAACGCGGCAGTGCGGGCGGCCTTGATCGCCTTGGAGACGAGGTAGGCGGCGCCGCCGACGGCCATCAGGTAGGCGGAACTGTGTTTCCTGATCGCGTCGATGCCGGCGGGACCGCGCTCCGCCTTGCCGACCATCGCGATCAGCCCGGTCTGCGCGAGCATCGTTTCAGTGAATTTGTCCATCCGTGTCGCGGTGGTCGGGCCGGCGGGACCGACAACTTCGTCGCGTACCGGGTCGACCGGGCCGACATAGTAGATGACGCGGTTGGTGAAATCGATCGGCAGCTTTTCGCCCTTGGCGAGCATGTCCTGAATCCGCTTGTGCGCGGCATCGCGCCCGGTGAGCATTTTTCCGTTCAGCAGCAGGCTCTGGCCCGGCTTCCAGGAAGCGACCTGTTCCCGCGTCAGGGTGTCGAGGTTGACGCGGGTCGCGGTCTTGAGATCAGCTTGCCAGGTGACGGCGGGCCAGTCTTCGAGGCGCGGCGGCGTCAGCACGGCGGGGCCGGAACCGTCGAGGTGGAAGTGGACGTGGTGCGTCGCGGCGCAGTTGGGAATCATCGCCACCGGCAGCGAGGCGGCATGCGTCGGGTAGTCGCGGATTTTCACGTCGAGCACGGTAGTCAGCCCGCCGAGCCCCTGAGCGCCGATTCCGAGCGCATTGACCTTGTCCATCAATTCGAGGCGCAGTTCCTCTACCCGGTTGTTTGGCCCGCGCGCTTTCAGCTCGTGGATGTCGACGGGATCCATCAGCGCTTCCTTGGCCAGCAGCAGCGCCTTCTCCGGCGTGCCGCCGATGCCGATGCCGAGAATGCCCGGCGGACACCAGCCGGCGCCCATCGTCGGCACGGTCTTCAGCACCCAGTCGACGATCGAGTCGGAGGGGTTGAGCATGGCCATTTTCGATTTGTTTTCGGAGCCGCCGCCCTTGGCCGCGCAGATCACTTCGACACCGTCGCCGGGAACGATTTCGTAATGCACGACGGCCGGCGTGTTGTCGCGGGAGTTCCTGCGCGCGCCCGCGGGATCGAGCAGTACCGAGGCGCGCAGTTTGTTGTCTGGGTTGTTGTAGGCGCGGCGCACGCCTTCATCGACCATTTCCTGCACGCTCAGATCGCCTTCCCAGCGCACGTTCATCCCAATCTTGAGGAAGACGACGGCAATCCCGGTGTCCTGGCAGATCGGGCGCCGGCCTTCGGCGCACATGCGGCTGTTGGTGAGAATCTGGGCGATGGCGTCCTTTGCCGCGGCGGATTCCTCACGTTCGTAGGCTTCGCCCAGCGCCTGGACGAAATCGAGCGGATGGTAGCAACTGATGAACTGGAAGGCATCGGCGATGGAATCGACGAAATCCTGCTGGCGGATGGTGCAACTCGTGCAACCGGTACGGCTCGTGCTCATGACAACCTCGACAGTCAGTGTTTGGAAGCAAATTTGGCGGAAGGAACGATGGACTGGTTCATGATCTTGTCGGTCCAGGCGATCATGAACGCGGAAAGGACGAACAGGGCGTGAATCGCCACCTGCCAGAAAATCACGCGGTCCGGAAGCTGCTGCGCGTTGATGAAGGTTTTCAGGAGATGGATCGACGAAATGCCGACCAGCGCCACCGCCAGTTTCACCTTCAGCACACCGGCATTGACGTGCGAGAGCCATTCCGGCTGGTCGGGGTGCGAATCCAGGTCGAGGCGCGAGACGAAGGTTTCGTAGCCGCCGATGATGACCATGACAAGGAGATTGGCGATCATCACGACGTCGATCAACCCCAGCACGATCAGCATCACTTCCGCTTCCGAGAGCGTGCCGATCCGGCTCACGAGCACGGTCAGTTCGTGCAGGAACTGATAGACATACACGCCCTGCGCGACAATCAGTCCGAGATAGAGCGGCGCCTGCAACCAGCGGCTCCAGAAAATGAATCCTTCGAGTTTTGCGATGTGGCGATTCGTAGTCATTGTGTGAGCGCTCCGCGAAAAAGGCCGGCGAAGATCTGCATCCTCGGATACGGAAAAAAGGGGGGAAGATTTTAACACCCTTCCTAATACCCTCTCCGATACCTCTTTCCGAAGCCGCTCTCCAGCATCATTTCCGGCAATGCCTCAGGCATTACCCGGTGCTGCCCTTCCGCCGTTTTTCTGCTGCAGCGCAGCAAAATCTTGTAAGCGACATGTAAGATTGAAGCGGTGTAATCGTTCATGGAAGCGATAACACAGCGTAATCAAGCCGTGGCTGTACGTGGATATTCGCGTGCGATTTCTGCATATGCCCGTCAAGCCTGTCACGTGATATGGTAGCAACAGCGGCGCTTGTTTCCGCGTCTGGTATCCGGGTTTTTTCCAGGATGTCGTATGCCGTGTGGAACGATGGCCCGCTGTGGCCGAATGGAGGATTGTGTCAGCCGCACCTGCAGGCCGCAGACAAAAAATGCAGAAAATCATGAAGTTCATGTAACACGGAGTTACGCATTCACGCTGCTGAAGGTATTCACCCATCACAGTAACCGATGACGTCATTCCAAAGTCTGAACAAAACCGACAAAGAGGAGTGTCATATGACTCAGGAAACGATGCAAATTTTTTACCCCCCCGAAGATCTGGTCAAGAACGCCGCGGTTTCCGGCATGGAAAGCTACAAGGCGCTGTGCGCGGAAGCCGAGCGGGATTACCAGGGATACTGGGGACGTTTGGCCAAGGAACACGTCGTCTGGAACAAGCCCTTCACGCAGGTGCTCGACGAATCGAACCGTCCCTTTTTCAAATGGTTCGCCGACGGCACGCTCAATGTCTCCTACAACTGCCTGGACAAGAACATCGAGGCCGGCCTGGGCGACAAAGTGGCGATCATTTTCGAGGCCGACGGCGGCGAAATCACCAAGGTCACCTACAAGGAACTGCTCACGCGTGTCTGCCAGTTCGCCAACGCGCTGAAGGCCGAGGGCGTCCAGAAGGGCGACCGTGTCGTCATCTATCTGCCGATGTCGATCGAAGGCATCGTCGCGATGCAGGCATGCGCCCGCATCGGCGCCACGCATTCGGTGATCTTCGGCGGCTTCTCGGCGCAATCGATCCGTGACCGCGCCATCGACGCCGGCGCGGTGCTGATCGTCACCGCCGACGAGCAATGCCGCGGCGGCAAGGCGATTCCGCTCAAGCCCGCGGTCGACGAGGCCCTGGCCGGCGGCGACTGCAAGACGGTGAAAAGCGTCATCGTCTTCAAGCGCACCGGCGGCGCCTGCGCAATGACGGCCGGACGCGACAAATGGTGGAACGACGTCGTCGCCAATCAGCCCGATACCTGCGAACCGGAATGGGTCGAAGCCGAGCATCCGCTGTTCCTGCTCTATACCTCCGGCTCCACCGGCAAGCCCAAGGGCGTGCAGCATTCTTCCGGCGGTTATCTGCTGCAAGCGGCGCTGACGATGAAATGGACGTTCGACATCAAACCCGACGACATTTTCTGGTGCACCGCCGATATCGGCTGGGTCACCGGCCATACCTACATCGCTTATGGCCCGCTCGCCTGCGGCACCACGGAAATCGTCTTCGAGGGCGTTCCCACCTATCCCGATGCCGGCAGGTTCTGGAAGATGATCGAAGCGCACAAGGTCACTGTCTTCTACACCGCGCCGACGGCGATCCGTTCGCTGATCAAGGCCGCCGAAAGCAACCCGGATGTACACCCGGATAAATACGAACTGAAGTCGCTGCGCATTCTCGGTTCGGTCGGTGAACCGATCAACCCGGCGGCATGGCAGTGGTATTACGATCACATCGGCGGCGGCCGCTGCCCGATCGTCGATACGTTCTGGCAGACCGAAACCGGCGCGCACATGATCACGCCGCTGCCGGGCGCGACGCCGCTGGTTCCCGGTTCCTGCACCCTGCCCTTCCCCGGCATCCAGGCGGCCATCGTCGACGAAACCGGCACCGAACTGGAATGGGGCCAGGGCGGCATCCTCGTGGTCAAGAAGCCCTGGCCGTCGCTGATCCGCACCATCTGGGGCGATCCGGAGCGCTTCCAGCGTTCCTATTACCCGGACGATTTCAACGGCCAGCTCTACCTTGCCGGCGACGGTGCCACGCGCGACGCGCAGAACGGCTATTTCACCATCACCGGGCGTATCGACGATGTGCTGAACGTTTCCGGCCACCGCATGGGGACGATGGAAATCGAATCGGCGCTGGTTTCGCATCCGCTGGTCGCGGAAGCCGCGGTCGTCGGCCGTCCCGACGATCTGACCGGCGAGGCGATCTGCGCCTTCGTCGTCCTGAAGGGCAAGCGCCCCACCGGCGACGAAGCGGCGAAAGTCGTCAAGCAGCTTCAGGATCACGTCGGGCGCGAAATCGGCCCGATCGCGAAACCGAAGGACATCCGTTTCGGTGAGAACCTGCCAAAAACCCGCTCCGGCAAGATCATGCGCCGCCTGCTGCGCTCCCTGGCCAAGGGCGAGGAAGTCAGCCAGGACGTTTCGACGCTGGAAAATCCGGCAATCCTGGAACAGCTCAAGAGTTAACGAATGCCGACAGGCAACCAAGGAAAAGGAGTGAGGAGACAAAGCGGACAAGCTGCACCATCCGCAACCTCATAAAAAGGCCGTCCACGGCCGGGCCCGACAGAGGCCGCAGTTCAGCCGGCGCGGCAACGTTGCCGGCTGAATTGTTTATAACACCGCACTTCGCGCAAGGAAAACCGGAAATGAATTCACGCGCCACCCAGATGCTGATCGAAGCCACCCGCGATTTTCTGCGCCGTTATCCGCCGTTCGACCAGATGGAAACGGCGGCGCTCGACCTGCTCGCCGCGCGCCTGAAACTCGCCTACTTCGCCGACGGCGACGTCGTGGTTTCGCCGGACGACGGCATCGTGCGCACGTTCCACATCATCCAGCGCGGCAAGATACTCGCGCGCCGCCAGAAGGAACTCGGCTCCTCCGGCGACGCGATGACGCTCGGGCCCGGCGAATGCTTTCCGATCGGCGCCATGATCGGGCAACGGACCTGCGGCAACCGCTATACCGCCCAGGGCGACGTGTTCTGCCATCAGCTCGGCAGCGAGGATTTTTTCGAGCTACTCTCCATCAGCCCGGTATTCAACCATTTCTGCACGCAATACCTCGCCACCCTGCTCAGCCAGTCGCAACAGCAATTGCAGACCGAATTCGCGCAGCGCGCCGCCGAGCAGCAGACGATGAACTCCCTGCTTTCCGCGTTGCTGAAAAAACCGCCGGTCCATGTCGGGGTCGATACCAGCATCCGCGAAACAATCGAAAAAATGGCGGAGAGCCGTGTCGGCTCGATGGTCGTCACCGACGGGCAGAAAAAGCCCATCGGTATCTTCACGCAATCCGACGTGATGACGCGGATCGTCCTGCCCGGCACCGCGCTCGATCTGCCGATTGCCGAAGTGATGTCGCGCGAGCCGCATACGCTGCCCGATTCGGCGCACGCTTACGACGCGGCGCTGGCAATGGCCGCGCACGGCATTCGCCACGTTCTGGTGGTCGATGCCGAGGAGCGCCTGCAGGGCGTCGTTTCCGAACGCGACCTTTTCGCGCTGCAGCGCGTGGGCCTGCGCCAGATCCGGCAGGAAATCGAGGGCGCGGCGACGATGGAAGCGCTCTCCCAGGCCAGCGCCGACGTGCGGCAACTGGCCCTGAACATGATGGCGCAGGGCGTCGGCGCCGAACAATTGACGCGCTTCATCTCGGCGCTGAACGACACCATCACCCGCCGCATCATCACGCTGGCGCTGATCGAACACGATCTCTACGGCATCGAATGGGCCTGGCTCTCCTTCGGTTCCGAGGGACGCGACGAACAGACCTTCAGCACCGATCAGGATAACGGCATCGTCTTCGTCTGCCCCGAACTGGTCGAGCGCGAGCAACTGGAACTGCGCCTGATCGAATTCGCCCGCGACGTCAACGCCAACCTCGACCGCTGCGGCTTTTCGCTCTGCCTCGGCAACATCATGGCGAGCAA
>JAVBTC010000079.1:0-12763 GCA_031556405.1 Rhodocyclaceae bacterium | reverse complement strand
GCCCTCGGCGCCGATCCGGCGACGATACTGGGCGCCGTCACGCCGGTGCCGGACACGCTTTCCGAATACCAGTTCGCCGGCCTGCTGCGCGGTTCGCGCACCGAACTGACGCGCTGCCTCGGCTCCGACCTGCAAGTGCCGGCACGCGCCGAAATCGTCCTCGAAGGCGTCATCCACCCGGACGAAACCGCGCTCGAAGGGCCCTACGGCGACCATACCGGCTATTACAACGAGCAGGCGCCATTCCCCGTGTTCACCGTCGAGCGCATGACGATGCGGAAAAACCCCATCTATCACTCGACCTACACCGGCAAGCCGCCGGACGAGCCGGCGATGCTCGGCGTCGCGCTGAACGAAGTATTCGTGCCGCTGTTGCAGAAACAGTTTCCCGAAATCGCCGATTTCTACCTGCCGCCGGAAGGCTGTTCCTACCGGCTCGCGGTCGTGGCGATCAAGAAACAGTATCCCGGCCACGCGAAACGGGTGATGTTCGGCATCTGGTCCTTCCTGCGCCAGTTCATGTACACCAAGTTCATCATCGTCGTCGACGACGACATCGACATCCGCGACTGGAAGGAAGTCATCTGGGCGCTCACCACCCGCGTCGACGCCGCGCGCGACACATTGATCGCCGAGAACACGCCGATCGACTACCTCGATTTCGCCAGCCCCGTCGCCGGCCTCGGCAGCAAGATGGGCATCGACGCCACGAACAAATGGCCGGGCGAAACCGACCGCGAGTGGGGGCGCGGGATCGTGATGGACGAAGAGGTGAAGAAGAGGGTCGATGCGCTGTGGGGAACGCTGGGAATATAGTCGCCGGTCACGCACCGGCGTTTTACTGAGGTAGTATTGCGGCCGTTTGCGACGGAGGGGGCCGAAAGGAACCGCCGAACGGGCTTCGCGCGGCCGCCCGCCGCGGATCGGAGGCGATGCGAACTACATCAACAACACCAATACTGAACGCGGTCAGGCGCGGGAGAAAATGGAAATCATGAAGAAAATCATCGTACTCATACTTATTGTCGGTGCCGGGGCATACCTGTGGCAGGAACGCCTGAAAGCCTTGAATCCGGACGTGATCACCAATCCGGTTTACGCCGCGGTCCGCATCACAACGGATTTCCCGGGCAACCGGGGCCAGGTAGAGGGCGTGCTGTTGATCCAGGCCGTCGATCAGGCGGATTGCAAGAAACAGCTTCGAAGTGTCGACAATATCCTTGAGGAGCAGGGGAAAAAAGGTGGTTCGACGTGGACGAAAAAAGCATTCGAGTGCAAAACGGAACTGACCTCCCGCGAAGCCAGGCTGTTCAATAACGAACCTACTTTCGTCACCTATCTGAGCGCGGGTCGGGGACAACCTTCCGAACGGGAACATCGCCTGATCTATTGGGGCCTCACGGTGGAACAAAGCAACAAAATCTGCGAAGCTACTGCCCCCATAGCATTTCGCAAGGATAGAAAAGGTCAGGTTGCCTGTATTTATGCAAATGGGGCTAAACGGTAAGGGCGGTTCTCAATCGGATTGACGTAAGCGTCTAGTTCATACCGTCTTGAACTCACAGTGAAAAAAATCCATGGAACACTTTCGGTGTGAGTCGACAATACAAAGTTAGATGACAGAATAATTGGAGGAAAACCTGCATCGACCATTGACCAGATGCAGGATTTTGTCCCAGTTCAGGATTTGGCCGCCAGAAAACTGCCAAACAGATTTCCGTAGAAATTCAGGTGCTCTCCCATAACCTGCCCGAGACCGTCACCGGTTTCTTCACGCCAGTCCCCCTGAAGTTCCGCTCCAACCGCCACCCAGGTCATTGGCTCGACACCGGCTTTCACCATACGGGCCACGGCAACTTCCTGCACCAGTTTGCTCCATGTGCCGGAAGAGTCGATAACGGCATACACTTCATAACCGGCCTTGACTGCGGACAGCGCTACGAATGCCACACATACTTCCGTTGAAATGCCGGCGATAATGAGTTTTTTGCGTCCTGTTTTTTCAACCGCCGCGACAAAATCGGCATTATCCCAGGCATTGATCTGACCCGGACGATGCACGACAGGCGCATCCGGAAGGATTTGCGTGATCTGTGGCATGACTGGCCCATTAGGGCCGTCGGATGCGCTGGTGGTAATCACTGTCGGCAAGTCGAACAGTTTTGCTAACTTTGCCAGCGCCACTACATTACTGGTGAATTCTGCCTGGCTTTGATCCGCTACGCCATTGGCTAGACCTGTCTGGTGATCAATAAACAGGACGGCTGCATTTTGCGGGGTAAGACGTTGATAGCTCATTTTATGCTCCTTGATGAAATCGGCTGTTGCCGTAAAACCCTTGTCACCTGACAAGGATTAACTGAATACTGTTGTGTGGCTAGAGAGGCAGAAGCCGCCCCATCAGCCCTTGCTGGTAACGTTGATATGCCTGCTCCAACTGGGCTTGTGTGTTCATGACAAAAGGCCCATACACGGCCACCGGCTCCTGTGGATCGGCACCAGAAAACACTAGCAGATGCGTTTCTGAAACAGGGGTTACTTCAAGCAGACTGTTTTTCCGCGCCATATGGATACCCAATGCCTGATGTGATGCCAGCCTGGCTTCAGACGAAGCGCTGACGACTTTGACAGATCCGCTGACGACATACAGCACTGTGTTCCAGCCTTTCTTGAGACGGTAACGCCATGGTGCTTTTAAACGTGTTTCGATGAAATCGAATGGTTCGCTCAGGCTGAGAAAGGAGGCGAGTTCATCTGCTTTGCCGCTGAGAACACGAATATGGTTTCCGTTTTGTCCGTGTGTTTCGGCAATCTCATCTGGCGCCAACCTATGTATTTGCGGTGGCAACTGTTTGTGCTTTCCGGAAAGATTGACGAACAATTGAAGACCATGTACTTCGCGAGCAATATCGTTGTTCACTTCATCGTGCACCACACCGCTGCCCGCTTGCATCCATAGCAGACCACCAGGCTGGATATCGAAATCATTTCCCAGAGAATCCCGGTTGCGCAACGCACCTGGGGAATCCTCGAATACATAAGATATGGCGGAAAATCCGGCATGAGGATGCGGCGCAAAAGTCGGCCCCTGCATGTGGTAATGGTCAAAACCGATAATCGGGTTTGCATAATTCAGAAGCTGACTGCGATCCAGGCGATAGGCAGAAAAATTTCCGCCAAAACGTGAAAGGCTTGTGCTGATCACTGAAGAGAAATTTGCGCTCATTTGGCATTCCTACTAAATCATTTAATTTGTTGAGTTCAGTGTAATGATGCAACCAATAAATGATAAGTACGTTAAAATGCCAAGGACCGGTGCATTAATGCAATAATAAAATATGGATGATCTGAACGACCTGTACTTTTTCGCTTGCGTTGTCTTGCACAACGGCTTTTCTGCCGCATCACGTGCAACCGGCATTGAAAAAACCCGGCTCAGCCGCAGAGTTGCTGCCCTCGAACAACGTCTGGGGGTACGCTTGTTGCAGCGATCCACCCGCAGCCTGTCTTTAACAGAAGCTGGACAGCGATTTTATGAGCACTGCCGCATGCTGATGGAAAGTGCGCAAGGTGCTTTTGACAGCCTTGATGAAATGAAACGCGAGCCTTCCGGTCATGTCAGGATCAGTTGTCCGGTAGTCATGGCGCAGAGTTATCTTGCCCCGATACTTCCAGGCTATATGGCCACACATCCCAAGGTCAAAGTCGTAATTGATGCGACAGATCGTGAAGTCAATCTGATCGAAGAACGTTTTGATCTGGCTTTACGCGCCAGCGCTCAAACGGAAAACATCAATGGTTTGGTGGCGCGCAGTCTGGGCATAGCGAAACGTATCCTGGTGGCCAGCCCGGCCTATCTGAGCAGCTACGGATATCCCGCGACACCAGAGATGCTGAGCCACCTTTCCACCATTGCCCGGGTTGCTGACAGTTACGACGGGATGTCACGTTGGGAATTGATGAACCAGCACGCTGTCACGCAGACAGTACAGATTCAGCCGCAACTGATCGCGGATGATCTTCGCCTTCAGCTTGAAGCCGCCATTTACGGCATTGGCGTCGCGCTTCTGCCGGAACCCATTGCTGTTGCTGCGATCAATCGAAAGCAACTGCAACAGATATTACCGCTCTGGAGCGGTTCAGAACACAAACTCCATCTGTTATACCCAACGCCGCGCGGCATGTTGCCATCGATAAGAAGCCTGATCGATTACCTGATGATTCATTTACCCGCAGGCATTCATCAGCGAGGTGTTCAGATCGAATGATTTGCTGCCTTGAGCATTTCCCAAGGTTTATTCTGTATACGCTTTATGAAAAATGTAACAACCTAGGTTGTATTATTTGAATTAAATAACGTTCCACGGCAACAACTCATCAAGCCTGCTGACAGGATAATTGGCAATACGTTGTATGACATAGCGCAGCCAGACTTCAGGATCGATGCCGTTGAGTCTGGCTGTGCCGATCAGGCTATAGATAATGGCGGCACGCTTGCCGCCGGTGTCGGAACCGGCGAACAGATAGTTCTTACGCCCCAGGGCCACCGTGCGCAACGCCCGCTCGGCGGCATTGTTGTCGATTTCGATGTGTCCGTCTGAAGCATAGCGGATGAGCGCCTGCCAGTGCTTCAGGGCATAGTTGATCGCCTGGGCCAGCGCCGATTTCTGCGACAGCCGCTGCCGGGTTTGAATCAGCCACGGATGAAACTCCGCCAGGATGCGTCTGGCCTGTTCGCGTCCTGCGAGGCGAACGTCGGGAGGTTTGCCGCGAAGTTCGGTTTCGATGGCATATAAAGCGGCGATACGTCTGAGCGCCTCGGCGGCAATCGGCGAACCCTGGGCCTGATGCAGTTCATAGAATTTGCGCCGCGCATGTGCCCAGCAGCCGGCCTCAGTCTTGTCGCCTTGCACGTACAGCGTATCGAATCCGGCAAAGGCATCCGCCTGTACGATGCCTTTGAACGATTGTAGGTGTTTGTGTGGATGTTCGCCCTTGCGGTTGGGCGAATAGGCAAACCAGACCGCGGCAGGGGCTGTGCTGCCGGCTGGCCGGTCATCGCGTACATACACCCACAGCCGTCCGGTCTTTGTCTTGCCATTTCCGGGGGCGAGCACCGGCACCGGTGTATCGTCGGCATGCACTTTATCGCCGGCTATCACATAGGCGCGCAGCCGCTGGGCCAGCGGACGCAGCAGCGCCGCACACTGTCCGACCCAGCCGGCCAGCGTGGAACGTTCCAGGCTGACCCCTTCCCGGGCATAGATGCCGCTTTGCCGGTATAAGGGCAGATGATCACAGTATTTGGACACCAGCACATGCGCAAGCAACCCTGAACCGGCCATCGACCGGCGGATCGGACGCTGTGCCACCGGCGCCTGAACAATCGCGTCACAACCGGCGCACGCCAGTTTGGGGCGCACATGCCGGATCGCCTTGAAACTGGATGGCACATACTCAAGCATTTCCGAGACATCTTCGCCCAGTTGCTTGAGCCGTCCGCCACAGTCCGGACAACAGGACTGCTCGGGCCAATACTCAAACGTCTCGCGTGGTAAATGCTCGGGCAAAGGCTGACGTGAAGGCGCTGTTGCAGCAGTCCCGGCAGTTGGCGCTGTTTCAGGTTGATCCTGCCGGTCCGTCTCCAATTCTTCCAGTGACAGTTCCAACTGTGCCAGGGTCTGATCAAGTTGCTCGGAGCGTCGGCCAAACTGCATGCGGCGCAGTTTGGCGATGAGCAGTTTCAACTGTTCGATCTGTTGCTGCTGGGCCTGCACCATCGCCTGCAGCGTATCGACGTCCCGGGGCAGTGTGGCCTTGTCCATTAGGGCAGTCTACGGCAATCGGCTCTGTGTGAACAGCCCCTTTTTATGCCGCCCGTTCCGGCCGCCAGGTGCGGGCGGGAGCTCGCCAGTCGATGCCTTCGAGCAGCATCGAAAGCTGTGCCACTGTCAGATGTACCGAACCGGATTCGGCCTGTGGCCAGACGAAACGCCCGTGTTCCAGGCGCTTGGCGAACAGACACATCCCGTCTCCATCCCACCACAGTATCTTGAGCCGGTCACCGCGACGGCCGCGGAAGACAAAAACATGCCCGCTGAACGGGTCGGCATTGAGTTTGCTCTGCACAATGGCTGCAAGCCCGTCAAAACCGCGGCGCATGTCCGTCACCCCGGCTGCCAGCCAGATGCGTGTGCCACAGGGCAATCCGATCATCTGAACACGGCCTGAACAATCTGGCGCAACACATGGGAGTCAGGCGCGCCTTCAATAAGCATCCGGACTTCTCCCCGTTCCAGCACGATGCGTCCGGCCGACTGTCCCACCTGTGCATCATCAGCTTCGATCGTATAACCGCCGTCTTCCTTGACGATACTTACTGGTAAAAAACTCATACTGCCAAGACGGCCTTCCCGCCAGGCTTTGCGCCACGCAAAAATCTGGTTGGCGTTGACATCGTGTTCGCGCGCCAGACGAGACACCGACACACCCGGCTGCAGAGAACGTTGCACCAGTTCAAGTTTGAACGCGTCGGCGTGACGACGGTAGCGCGGCTCGGGGTAGTCTGACTGGTCCAAATTTATGTCCATAAGTTAAATTGCGGGCACAAATTTGAGGCGCCCTCACTCTGCGCCTATCTTCGCGGCTATTTAAAAACCATTCAAGACGGTAAAGTTCGCACGCTTACGGATTGACTGAAAACTATCTTGGAAATACCGGGTCTCTTGGAAGCCACCGGGTGTTGCCGTACTTATCGTGTGCAGTGACGCTTCAAATAAACCAGCTGCGCAGCCATTGCCACCACGTCAGCCGCTCCGGTTCGTAGGACGGTTCCGGGAATACTCCGAACTGTCGCTGTAATTCGGCAAGTGCCTCCTGCGAGGGAATATAGGCCAGCGCCCGTGCTGCGGGGAGGTGTTCATTGCAGAACCATTCGATTCCCGGGGGATCGTCGAGCCATACCTCGCCGTTTGGGGGAGGCGCGTAGTCTGAGAATTCGACTGCGCCACCTTCCAGTTTTTCATCCTCATAAAAATTTTTATAGCATAAGCAGCACAAAGAAACTCTCATTTTTTATCCTCATAAGTTCCGATTACTGCCGGAATGGGAATGACGAGCCTATGCTCCAGCGCCGGAAATGGATCAGCCCGGTTGGCGATCCTTCGGCGCTTCCTTCCGGAACACCAATACCAGTCCGGCCAGGATCGCCGCCATGCCCGCCAACGTCGGCGCCGGCATGGCGTTGCCCAGGACCAGATAGTCGAGGATCACCGTGACCACCGGCACCAGATAGAACAGGCTGGTGACGTTGACCAGATTGCCGCTACGGATCAGCCGATACAGCAGCAGTTGCGCTCCGACGGAAATCACCAGCCCCAGCCACAGCAGGGGGATCAGGAACTCCACGCTCGCCTCGAAGTGGAATGGCTGGAATGGCGCAAGGCACAGGTACAGAAACAGGGTCGCGAGATACTGCAACGGCAGCACTTCGGCGGGCGCCTGCCGGATGCGTTTCTGTAGCATGGCGCCGAAGGTCATGCACAGTAGCGCGCCCAGCGCAAAGCTCATGCCGGGCACGGACAGCTTTGCCAGTACCAGGCTCTGGTAAACCACCAGCATCAGGCCTGCCAGTGCCAGCAGCAGCCCCGACAATCGCCAGGCCGAAAAGCGCCGCTCGGTCAGCAGCAGGGTCAGGATCGGCTGCACGCCGAGCAGCGTTGCCAGAAGGCCCGGAGTGATACCGTGCGCCATCGCTTGGAAGTAGCAGACCGAATAGCCGCCGATCAGCAGCAATCCCGTTCCGGCGACCTGCCGGCGCGTTCCCGGCTGGGGCAGCCAGCGCCGTTTCGGCAGGCCGATCAGGAACAGAGCGCAGAGCGCCAGGGCGAAACGCAGGAGCAGCAGGGCGGACACGGAACCGTGATCGAGTCCCCAGCGGGTGAAAATGGCCGCGCTGCCCCATAGCAGCACGAACGCGGACATGGCGGCGGTAGCCGCCCATGAAGCGGGTTTGGAAGTCATGATGTCCTCATCTGTCGAACAATGAACGGGTCCCGGCCGTCCGTCTGACACAATGTGTCAACGGGGTTTGAAAAACGTCGGGAAGGCCGTGAAAGGGGCTGGAGGGGCTGGATCAGCCCGGGGCGGTCGCGCGCGGCGGCGGGGCGCCGGCCGCTGTGAAGTCCGCCGGGGGAGCGACAGATGAGAGGGGAGGAGGATTCGCGGCGCGCAGCACGCCGCCCGCCACGATGCTCGTGGTCGAATTCGACGAGGGAACATGCACGGACGAAGCCATTGGATTCATTCAGCTACGTATCTGGATAACAGATGACAAGGGAAACAGTATATAGCATGTGTCCGCCGGCGGCTCGCCCGGTTTTCGGGCCGCGCGTTCACCTGCATCGTTCGGATGCGTTTTTGGGACTTTCCCGGGCGACATTTCCGCTCGGGGCAAAAAACCGAAAAGAAAGAAGCGTCTGCGTCTCGACGGGCGATTGTGGTACAGTCGCTGACGGCGGGTCTCCCCGCATTGTGGAGTGGTGAATCTGGTCAGGTCCGGAAGGAAGCAGCCACAGCCAATTTCCGCAAGTGCCGGGGGTAAGGCTCGCCACTTCTATTTCTGCTCCGCCGAATTCGGAATTTCTCGCATGACTTATCAGGTACTCGCGCGTAAATGGCGGCCTAAGTCCTTTTCCGCGCTGGTGGGACAGGAGCATGTGGTGCGGGCGCTTACGCACGCCCTGTCGCAGGGTCGCTTGCATCATGCCTATCTGTTTACCGGCACGCGCGGCGTCGGCAAGACGACGCTGGCGCGCATCCTGGCGAAATCCCTGAATTGCGAAACCGGCGTCAGCGCCGAGCCGTGCGGCGTCTGTTCGGCCTGCGTCGAAATCGACGGCGGCCGCTTCGTCGATCTGCTCGAAGTCGATGCGGCGACCAACACGCGCGTCGACGAGATGCGGCAACTGCTGGAAAACGCGGTCTATGCGCCGACCCGGGGACGCTTCAAGGTCTATGTGATCGACGAAGTCCATATGCTCTCCAATTCGGCGTTCAACGCGATGCTGAAGACGCTGGAAGAGCCGCCCGAGCATGTGAAATTCATCCTGGCGACGACCGATCCGCAGAAAATCCCGGTGACGGTGCTGTCGCGCTGCCTCCAGTTCAATCTGAAGCAAATGCCCAATGCCGCCATCGACGGCCATCTGGCGCGGATTCTCGCGGAAGAGGGAATTCCGTTCGAACCGGATGCGCTGGGCCTGATCGCCCGCTCGGCGGCGGGGTCGATGCGCGATGCGCTGTCCCTGCTCGATCAGGCCATTGCGCACGGCGCGGGCGAAATCAAGACGGCGGCGGTGCGGGAAATGCTGGGCACGGTCGACCGCGACTATCTTTTCAATCTACTGGCGGCGCTGCAGGAAGGCGACGCGGAGCGCCTGCTGCAACTGGCGGACGAGATGGCCGGGCGCAGTCTCTCCTTCGCCGATGCGCTGGAAGAACTGGCGAGCATCCTGACGCGAATCCAGGTGGTGCAACTGGTGCCTCGGGCGGCCGCCGACATGGCGGCGACGGGGCAGGAACAACAGGCGATCGAAGATCTTGCGGTGGCGCTCGATGTCGAATTCGTGCAGCTCGCTTACCAGATCGCGATTCATGGCCGCAAGGAACTGCCGCTGGCGCCCGACGAATACGCCGGTTTCGTGATGGTGCTGCTGCGGCTGCTGGCATTCCGCCCGGAGGCGGGTGCGGACGGCGGCGAAAGAAGAAGCGCGGAAGCAGCGAATTCGGGCGCGCGGAAGAACTCGGCGTTGCGCAAGCCGCCGGAAAGCAGCCAGCGAACCGTCGCCGTGAAGGAGGCTCAGGGCCACCCGGCGGCGGCTACGGTAATGGGCGCGCCGGTAGCGGCGAGCGATGCAGCGGAGACATTCAATGCACGGGAGAATGAACCGCCGAGCGAACCGCCGCACACCCCCGGACCGGGAGCGAAAGCCGGCGGTGCAGCGGCATCCGACTGGCGCGAAATTTTGTCGCATCTGGCGTTGAGCGGAATGGCGCGCGAACTGGCGCAACACTGTGAATTGCGGGTGCTGGAAGAGCAGCGTGTCGTCCTGCGCCTGCCGCCGATCCACCGCCACCTGCAGATCAAGCCGGCGCAGGACCGCTTGCAGCAGGGGCTTTCCGAGCATTTCGGCCGTGCGCTGCGCGTGGAAATCGAACTGGCGGAAGTCGAGACGACGACGCCGGCCGGCGTCGCGCAGCAAGAGCGGAAAGAACGCCAGGAACAGGCGGCGGCGGCAATCGAACAGGACGGTTTCGTCCGTGAAGTGATCGAGACGTTCGATGCGCATTTGATCGAACCCTCCATTAAACCCATCGTCTAGAGGAGCTGATTATGATGAAAGGCGGAATCGCCGGCTTGATGAAACAAGCGCAACAGATGCAGGAAAACATCCGCAAGGCGCAGGAGCAGTTGGCGCAAGTGGAAGTCGAGGGCGTTTCCGGCGCCGGAATGGTCAAGGTAACGATGACCTGCGCGCACGATGTGCGTCGCGTCAGCATCGATCCTTCCGCGCTGGACGATAAGGAGATTCTGGAAGACCTGATCGCCGCCGCGTTCAACGATGCCATTCGCCGTGCCGAGGCCACGACGCAGGAACGCATGGCCGGATTCGGCGCGGGACTCAACCTGCCGCCGGGGATGAAACTTCCGTTCTAATTTTAGTTAAATGAATATCAGTTTCTGTGGTTTGTTTTGAAACTGAATTATTTTTATATAAATTAGAATAATAGAAGCGGTGAAACCTTCCAGTCTTGAAGCCCTGATCGAAGCCCTGCGCTGCCTGCCCGGCGTCGGGCCGAAGTCGGCGCAGCGGATGGCGTACCATCTCCTGCAGCAGCAGCGCCCCGCCGCCGAGCACCTGGCGGCGTGCCTGACGAGGGCCTTGCAGGTGCTGCGGCATTGCGGGCGCTGCAATACGTTTTCCGAAACGGAACTTTGCCCGCGCTGTGCCTCGGGAAAACGCGATCCGGCCCTGCTCTGCGTCATCGAAACGCCGGTCGACATGAACATGATGGAACAGACGCATGCCTACAACGGCCTGTATTACGTGCTGATGGGGCATGTTTCGCCGCTGGAAGGGGTCGGGCCGCGCGAACTGCAGCTTGAACGGCTGCTCAGGCGCGCGACGGACGGTGTCGTCACGGAAGTCATCCTGGCGACCAACTACACCAACGAGGGCGAGGCGACCGCCCATTACCTTTCGGAGATGCTGAAAAGCCATGGCGTGCGCGTCTCGAGAATCGCGCGCGGCGTCCCGGCCGGCGGAGAACTCGAATACGTCGACAGCGGCACGCTGGCGCAGGCATTGCGCGAGCGGCGCACGCTGGCGGAGTAGCGCGCCGGCTTTTTTTGTATCTTTCTCTTGCCCCTGCCATTTTGGCATCGTATGAATTTTTCCTGCGGTACAGCGGTACAGCGGTACAGCAGGGTTCGGGCGAGAGGCGGAGAGCGGGCGTTTTAATTAGCGTTTCGAATCGCGTATAATCTTCAGCTTTGATTTTCCCCTTCAAACATTCAAACTCGTCTCAGGGACAGTGTCATGACTAACACTATGAGCATGGATAGCGTGGACAGCGGCTGCAAAATGAGCTGCGGCAGGCGGCGCCTCCTCATCGCCACCGTGGCGGCAGGAGGAGTGGGAACGATCGCGGCGCTGGTACCTTTCGTCGGCAGCATGCTGCCCTCCGAACGCGCCAAGGCGGCGGGAGCGCCGGTCGAGGCGGATATTTCCAAACTCGCGCCGGGGCAGATGATTACGGTCGAATGGCGCGGCAAGCCGGTGTGGATCCTGCACCGCACCCCGGAAATGCTGGCCTCGCTGAAAAAACTGGACCCGGCGATGGCCGATCCCGCCTCCGCGAACTCGGACCAGCCGGAGTACTGCAAGAACGAAGACCGTTCGCGCAAGCCGGAAATCCTCGTCGTCATCGGCATCTGCACGCACCTGGGCTGTTCGCCGACTTCCAAGTTCAAGCACGGTTCCGAGGAAGGCATGAGCGCCGACTGGCTGGGCGGGTTCTTCTGTCCGTGCCACGGTTCGATGTTCGATCTCGCCGGGCGCGTGTATAAAAACATGCCGGCTACCGATAACCTGCCGGTGCCGCCGTACGCGTATCTCACCGATACGCGCATCCTGATCGGCGAAGACCAGAAAGGGGCCTAAACCATGGCGGCCAATACGCAGTTCGAAAAATACAAATCCAACGGTACCTGGATGGGTGCCGCGCTGGAATGGTTCGATGCCCGTTTCCCGCTCACCTCGATGTGGAAACAGCATCTTTCCGAATACTACGCACCGAAAAATTTCAACTTCTGGTACTTCTTCGGCGTTCTCTCGATCGTGGTGCTGGTGATCCAGGTCGCCACCGGCATCTTCCTGACGATGAACTACAAGCCGGACGCGTCGCTGAACGCCGACGGCGTTCCCGTCGCCTTCGCCTCGGTCGAATACATCATGCGCGACGTCAAGGGCGGCTGGCTGATCCGGTACATGCACTCGACCGGCGCCTCGGCCTTCTTCATCGTCGTCTACCTGCACATGTTCCGCGGCCTCCTCTACGGCTCCTACCGCAAGCCGCGCGAACTGACCTGGCTTTTCGGCGTCATGATTTTCTTCTGCCTGATGGCCGAAGCCTTCATGGGCTACCTGCTGCCGTGGGGACAGATGTCCTACTGGGGCGCGCAGGTCATCGTCAACCTCTT
>JAVBTC010000010.1:0-3715 GCA_031556405.1 Rhodocyclaceae bacterium | reverse complement strand
TTGGAACTTTTCTTTTTATTCTAAATATTATTAAATTAACTCACATTACAGTAGTCGGTTTTTTCAATAAATTATTATTTATAAATAGAATATCCGGCAGTAGCCCGCAAGCGCGAAAACATTTCCGGCCAAGCGTTTCGGGTGGCATGCGGCATCCGCGCAGAGTATGCTTCGGCCTTGGAACGCGGGAAACCCACGACACCCGCAGCGACGCCCCCTGGCGAAAGACAACCCAGGTAAAGGTGCCGCCGGAAAAGCGGCGAATGATCGCTCTTCCCATTTTTACAAGGAGAAATCGATGAAGCTTTACTTCTTTCCTGGAGCCTGTTCATTGTCGGTACATATCGTGGTGCGGGAAGCGGGGCTGAACTGCGACCTGGTCCGTGTCGACCTGAAGACGAAGCGCACCGCAAGCGGCGACGATTACACCAGGATCAACCCCAAAGGCTCGGTACCGGCATTGCAACTGGACAATGGCGAATTGCTGACCGAAGGCGCGGTAATCGTGCAGTACCTGGCCGATCTCGTTCCGGAAAAGAAACTGCTTCCTCCCCCGGGTGATTTTTCCCGTTATCGGGTACAGGAATGGCTTAATTTCATTGCCACCGAACTCCATAAAGGGTTCGGCCCGCTTTTCGCCGGAATGCCAGAGGAATGGCAACAGGCCGCGCGCGAACGGCTGCAGCAAAAATTCACGCTGACCGATGCGGCACTGGCGCAAAAGTCCTATTTGATGGGCGATGCTTTCACGGTAGCCGACGCCTATCTGTTTACGGTTCTCGGCTGGGCACCGCATTTCGGGATCGATCTTTCGTCCTGGCCGGCGCTGGCCGCCTATCGTGAACGCGTCGCCGCGCGTCCCGCCGTACAGGCGGCGCTGAGCGCGGAATCGGCATAACCGGGACGAACCATCGGGACCAAATCTGCCGGGGCAATCGTTGCGTTGCCCCGGCATTTCGCACCAACCACAGCTCCAGCCCTTTCATGAAAAATACCGCCATGCCGTACCGGCCCGCATTTCCACGGCTTGTCATTTCGTCGATCCTGTTTCTGACCGCGCTTTTCCTTCCGCTACTGCCGGCGACGGCAGCCGAAACGGAAGCGGCCCGGGCTGCGAATACCGCTTCCGCCGCGCTCCCGCAGCGTCCTTCGGAATGGGCGCAGCCGATGCAGCGGGAAGGACTGCCCAACCTCTTCCGCGTATCGCCCGTGTTGTACCGTGGCGCGCAACCGGAAAAAGAGGGATTCCCCGCCCTGCAGGCGATGGGAATCAAGACCGTCGTTTCGTTGCGCGCCCTGCACGGCGATCGATCCCTGCTCCGGAGCACGGCGCTCGACTATGAACGCATCCGCTTTTCCACCTGGGATCCGGAAGAAGAGCAGATGGTGCATTTCCTGCGCATCGTCACCGACCCCCGCCGACAGCCGGTATTCGTACACTGCCAGCACGGTGCCGACCGCACCGGCACCATGATCGCGCTGTACCGGATCGCCGTCGAAGGATGGGACAAGGAAGCCGCGATCCGGGAAATGACCGAAGGCGGCTACGGCTTCCATTCCATCTGGGCGCACTTGCCGGTATTCATCCGCAATCTGGACGTGGAAAAAATCCGGCTCCAGGCCGGAATTTCCGTGGCGATGCCGGTACGGCAGGAAGCGGGGAATCCATGAATGCCTCCCCGCCCACCCCACCGTCCACTCCACCACATAACCCCCTGCTTTTCCTGCATGCCACCGCCGGCGCCGGGCATACGCGCGCCGCCGAAGCCCTGGCCGCCGCGTGCGCCGCATTCGAATTGCCGGCACGGAGCGTCGATACGCTCGACTGCACGGGAAAACTCTTCAAGCGCATGTACCTGAAGTCGTACATCGACCTCGTGCAGAAAATGCCCGCATTGTGGGGCTACCTCTACGACAAATACGACGCCAAGAGTTTCGACTCGAAAAGCCAGAAACTGCGCCTGCTGCTCGACAAGCTCAACACGCGGAATTTCCTGCGGACGATCGGCGACATCGATCCCGCCGCCGTCGTGTGCACCCACTTTCTGCCGCTCGAACTGCTGAGCGACCTGAAGCGCCAGGGTAAATTCGATCTCCCGCTCGCCGCCGTCGTGACCGACATCAGCCCCCACAGTTTCTGGGTGTACCCGCATGTCGACCGCTATTACGTCGCCAGCGCCGACAGCCAGCGGGAATTGCAGCAAAAGGGAATCCCCGCCGCGCGGATCCAGGCCACCGGGATTCCGATCGCTCCCGTTTTCGCCGCCGGCCGTCCGGCCGTGGAAGCGCGCGCCGCGCTCGGTCTGCCCGAAAAACCGACGGTGCTCCTGATGTCCGGCGGTTTCGGCCTCGGGCCGATGGCCGCGATGCTGCGCTCCTTCGCCGGTCATGCGGCCACCTGTTCGCTCGTCGTCGTCGCCGGCAGAAATGCCGAACTGAAAGCGCAATGTGAGGAAATCGCCGCCACGCTTTCCGTGGACGTCACCGTCTACGGCTTCGTCGATTTCATCCACGACCTCCTGGACGCTGCCGATTTCGTCGTCACCAAGCCCGGCGGACTGACGCTGAGCGAAATTCTCGCCAAGGGCAAGCCGATGATGCTCGTGGCGCCGATTCCCGGGCAGGAACAGCGCAACTGCGAATATCTGCTCGAACGCGGCGCCGCGACCCGGCTCTACGATTTCGACGATGCCGCCTATTACATCGACCGGCTGCTGCGCGATCACGCGCGGCTGCACACGATGTCGCTCGCGGCGCGGCGCATCGCCCGCCCGCATGCCGCGCTCGAGATTGTGCGGGATGTCGAGGCACGCTACCTGCAACGCGGTCAATAAGGAACTCCATGCAACCGGCCACGCGGTTTTTATCGAGACTTCCATCGGGGAAATGCGCGCGCATCCTTTGCAGAATGCCTGCACTATTTTCGGCTCTGTCCCTGGCCACGCTGCTCATCCCGTTCCTGGTTTTCTTCTCGCACGCCTCCCCGGCCTCCGCTAGGGAAGATTCCGGCAAAGGCATCGCGGGCCGGAGCTTCCTCACCGGCTCGATCGATAGCGGTGAACTGCCGCCCGAGGCGCTGACGACGCTGGCCGCGATCAAAAACGGCGGCCCCTTCCCGTTCCGCAAGGACGGCACCGTCTTCGGAAACCGCGAAAAACGCCTGCCGGCACAGCCGCACGGCTATTACCGCGAATACACGGTGACCACGCCCTATCGCTCCGACCGCGGCGCCCGCCGTATCGTCGCCGGAGCCGGGCCGGGCAACGACGTGCGCACTTCCGGCGAGTATTACTACACCTCCGACCACTACCGCAGTTTCCGGCGCATCGTCGAAACCGGAAAAACCTCTCCCACCGGAACGCCTGCCACTGCGTCCCCCGGAGCACGCTCCGGCAGCGCACGATAGAAGTCCGAAAAAATGGATATCCCCGTCATCTCCTCCCCCAACGCCCTGTCCGACTCCGATCTGGCCGGCGTCTACCGCCTGTCCACCGGTCTCGACGGCGCCGACGCGTCCCTCTCCGCCTGGCGGAAAGCCGCGGCGGAACTATCGTTCCACGTTTTCCATCTCGATCTCGCCAAGGTACGCGACAAAAAAACCCTCTTTGCCGCCTGCATCCCGGCGCTGGCGCTGCCTTCGTATTTCGGGGCCAACTGGGACGCGCTGGAAGAAGCCCTGAACGATCTCTCGTGGCAACCGGCGCCGGGTTATCTG
>JAVBTC010000061.1:0-11054 GCA_031556405.1 Rhodocyclaceae bacterium | reverse complement strand
CCTTCAAGGGCGGTACTCTGCTGAGCAACGGCAAGGCTGCCCGTCTGCCGTTTGCGCCTTCCTGAACAGAGCGATTGCTTGCAACTGAAAAACGCGAGGGAAAACACCCTCGCGTTTTTTTATGCCGCAGCGGATCCCGGTGTTTCGCGCCGGGTCGCCATGCCGTTCGCGGCAGTGGGAATTTCGTGTGCCGGCAATGGGCGGCTGAAGTAGAACCCCTGTACTTCGTCGCAGCCATACGAGGAAAGCATGTCGAACTGGTGCAGCGTTTCCACGCCTTCGGCGATCGCTTTCAGGTTCAGCTTCGAAGCGATGGCGATGATCGCCTGGGTAATCGCGGCATCGTCGGGATCGTTGGCGATATCGCGGACGAAGGAACGGTCGATCTTGATTTTGTCGAGCGGAAAACGTTTCAGGTAATTCAGGCTGGAATAGCCGGTGCCGAAGTCGTCGATCGCGACCTTGATGCCCAGCGCGCGCAGTTCCTCCAGCGTTTTCATGACATGTTCCATGTCGTCCATCAGCACGCTTTCGGTGATCTCCAGTTCCAGCCATTGCGCTTCCAGGCCGGAGGCTTCGAGTGCGAGCGTTACGGTGGCCACCAGGTTGCGCGCCTTGAACTGGATCGTGGAAAGATTGACGGCAACGATACAGGGGGTCATTTTATTGTCATTGCGCCAGCGCATTGCCTGCCGGCAGGCTTCCTGCAGTACCCATTCGCCGATCGGCAGAATCAATCCGGTTTCCTCGGCGACCGGAATAAAGCGGTCCGGAGAGATCAATTCGCCTTCGAAGCGCCAGCGCAACAGCGCTTCGACGCCGGTCATGCGGCCGCTTTTCACGTCGTATTGCGGCTGGTAGTGCAGTTCCAGTTCGTTACGTTCGATCGCCTTGCGCAGGCGGCGCTCGGTCAGCATGCGTTCGGTGATGCGCTGGTTCATTTCCGGCGTGAAGAAGTGGTAACAGTCGCGCCCCGCCTCCTTGGCGCTGTACAGGGCCGTGTCGGCGTTTTTCAGGAGGCTGTCGATATCGTCGCCGTCGTCGGGATAAACGCTGATGCCGATGCTGGCCGAGAGATTGAGTTCGTGGTTATCGATGACGAACGGCCGGGTCAGGGCATCGATCACCCGTTGTGCGATCAGCGCGATCATCGATGTGTTGGCGCAGTCGATCAGCAATACCGTGAATTCATCGCCTCCCTGGCGGCTGATCGCATCCTTGCCGAAAACGGTGTTGCGCAGACGCTCGGCCACTTCCTTCAGTAATTTGTCGCCGATGGTATGGCCGAGACTGTCGTTGATGTTCTTGAAATGGTCGAGATCCACCAGCAGGAGCGCCATCCGCATTTTCGAACCGATCAGCCGCGCAATCGCCAGCGACATGTTTTTATTCAACAGCAGCCGATTGGGCAGACCGGTGAGGAGGTCGTATTCGGCGAGATAGTTGATGCGCGCCTCGGCTTCCTTGTGCAGGGACACATTGCGGGCAAACCCGGCGACGCCGACGAGATTGCCCTGTTCGTCGCGCACGGGGGTACGGATAAAGTCGAAGTATTGCACTTCCCCGGTAGGCGTCTGCAGGGCGCCTTCGGTACGCACCTGTTTCTGGCATAGCAACGCCTCGTCGTCGAGCAGACGGAAATTGGAAGACATCGGGCGCGGAAAAATGTCTTCGACCGTTTTGCCGATGACTTCCGCGGAGGGTTTTCCGCACAGTTGCAGAAAGGCTTCGTTGACCGCTATGTTGCGGCCGTCCCGGTCGCGCAGCCAGGCGGGATCGGGGAGACTGTCGAGAAGCGCGCGGGTGCGGCGCGTCGTTTCGTCATAGGCTGAGCGCATTTTTGCAGCAATTTCGACGGCATTGCGGTAGCCGCGCAGCCAGAAGAAGAGCATTCCGGAGAGTGTCAATAACAGGAGCAGGATCGCAAGGCTGTAGAGTGTGGCTTTCTGACGCCACTCGGAAAAATTTTCGTCCCACGATTTTCCCGCGACGATCACCAGCGGGCCGTTTTCGAGATCGCGGAAAGCGTAGAGCCGTTCTTCCCCGTCGACCGAGGAGGTGGTGCGAAAAGTGCCGTAGTGCGTGGCGGTGCGCAGGTATTTCGACAGTTCGGGAACGTCGATGGTCTTGCCCAGGGCCGCTTCATTTCTGGGCATGCGCGCCACCAGGCGCATATGGTCGTCGATCAGGGCAATGGCGCCGTTTTTACCGACATCGAGGGTTTGATAGAACGCATCGAAGTGCGTAACTGAAAGCGATGCCTGGGCAATACCGGCGAAACTTCCGTCGGCGTGATTCAGGCGCAGGCTTATTACGATGATCCGTTTCCCGGAGAGGCGGGAAACAAGCGGTTCCGAAACCAGTAATCCGGGACCGGGAGTATCGCGGTGATGCTGGAAATAGGCGCGATCGGCCACGGTGATGCTGGGATCGGGAGGGGTGGGAGCGGCATCATAGGCACCCATCCCATGTTCGTCGATGATCCGTATCCCTTCCAGTTCCGGAGCGACCTGGAGGAGATGGCGCAGTTCGGATTCGATGATTTCCCTGTTCGCGGGAGAGGCCGGTTGCGCGGACCGTTCCCGTGTCCAGACGCTGGCGGCGGCATTTGCCGCCATTCCCGCCTTGTCGATGGTCTTCGCGATGTGACGTTCGAGCACGTGGGAAAGCGTCAGCAGTTCGCGCGTGGCGAAATCGAAATCGCGTTTGTAGGAATCGCGCAATTCGATTCCGAGCAAGGCGATGAAACACAAGAGTATCCCCGCCAGTGTGGTGGGGATGATCAATTGCAGCGGGTTGAAATTTTTTTGTGCCTTGAAAATGCCTTTTCCCTTTGGGGAAATGGGAAAAACCTGATCCTCGCTGTTTTGCAGCATGATGGTGCCTTATTCGCCTTGTTTCTTTCCGCCGGATTCCTTGCTGAGATGCGTCAATACCACCGATGCCGCGAAGAAACCGAAACTTGCCGTAACACAGACCGACGAACCGAAGCCGGCGCAATTGAGTCCATATGGCCCATATGGCCCTTTTGCTTGTTCTTTCGATCCGGGAGTCGTCATTTCATCCGTCACACAATAATCCCCTTCCTGAGTCCGTGGATAATGCACGGGTTCGGTCGAAAAAACAGCAGGGATGCCGAACTTTTTTTTTGTTTCGCGCGGAAATCCGAATTCTTTGCGCAATTGCCCCCGCACCTTGGCAAGCAACGGATCGGCCGTGGCGTGTGTCAGATCGTCTATGACGATGCGCTGCGGATCGCTCTTGCCGCCGGCGGCACCCGCCGTCACCACGGGCACGCGATAGCGGCTGCACCAGGCGAGCACCGCCGTTTTCGGTCGCCGCTGGTCGATGGCGTCAACGATGAAATCGTACCCGCCGCCGCAAAGCGCCGCGACATTCTCCATGGTGACGAAATCTTCAATCGTCGTGACCGCGCACCCGCGATCGATCGCGGCGATGCGTTCCTTCATCGCATCGACCTTGGCCTTGCCGAAGGTCGTTTCCAGGGCATGAATCTGACGATTGACGTTCGATTCGGCGACCATGTCCAGGTCGATCAGCGTCAGCCGGCCGATACCTGAGCGCGCCAACGCTTCCGCCGCCCACGAGCCGACGCCGCCGAGGCCGATCACCGCCACGTGCGCGGCCCGGAAACGTTCCAGCACCGCCGCGCCGTACAGGCGCTCGATGCCGCCGAAGCGGCGTTGCCGGTTTCCGGCGCCGGTATCCTGCTCTTCCGGGTTCATCGCATCGCCGCGGTTGCGGTCTGCGCGTCGATTACCGCCAGCAGTATGTTCTGTTCGATACCCTCGCGCCGGCGCTGCGCAAACCACCAGAGCGCGCTTTTACGGATGCTCCAGACGGCTTTCTGTTGTGTCATCAGATGTGCGGCGACCCTTCCCAATGTCGGCTGATGGCCGACGATCAGCGTCACGTCCTGTTCCCGATACTTTCCGTGTTGCGCCGATTCCGTTGCGCCGGATGTTTCCGTTTCATCTTCGGTTTCGATTCGCACTTCGTTCCAGCCGGCAACCTTGAAATAGTCTTCGGGCGGGGTTCCGGGCGCCAGGCGTGGATCGGTGATGAACGGCTGTTCCAGCGCCGCGACCGTCTGCTGCGCCCGGGTTGCCGGGCTGGCGAAAATCCGCAGCGTCTGCGGCAATACTTCATGTTTCTGCTGCGCCCACAGCCATGCGGCAACCGCCTGAGCCTGGGTTTTCCCGTGAGCAGTCAGGCGGCGGGCAAGGTTGCCGCCCTCGTGTTCGTCCTCGGCTTCGGCATGACGCCAGAGCAGGAGATGCTTCCATTCGCGGTTTCGACCAGTCATTGCGCCCCCTTCTTCAGAACATTCCGGTTCAAGTGCATTCGTTCCATGCGCCCAGGCTTCGCCCGCATGCGCGGGAGACTTTTTCATCGACAACACTTGAGTCGCAGAGATATATCCATATTGAAATTCTATATTTGTATTAAATTTACTTTAATATTTGTAGCTATGTTTATGGCAAAATTAATTTTCAAATTTGGAAATAAATCGAAAGCGGAACTCGGGGCATTGGCGGAGTGGCGGCGAAATGGCAATGGCAGATGACAGTAATGACAGTAAAGTTTCCGATTTCCATGATTCATCGCTTTTCAGTCCTCGTCCCTATTTCCGTTCGTTTCTTCTTCCTCTCCCATTTCTCTCATTTCCTCGGACAGCAACCGGTTTTCCTCGGCCAGGGGCAATGCCTCGACGGCCTTGAGCTTGCGGCCGACGGCGCGCGTGCGGATTTCGGCCTTGTCGATCGAGTTCGTGGCTTCCTGGAGTTTTTTCCTCGTGTGCGCAAGCGCCTCTCCGAATTTCCCGAATTCGGTCTTGACGGCGCCGAGCACGGCCCAGACTTCGGATGAGCGCCGCTCGATGGCAAGGGTGCGAAACCCCATTTGCAGGCTGTTGAGCAAAGCCGCCAGCGTCGTCGGTCCGGCCAGCGTGACGCGCTGGTCGCGTTGCAGCGCTTCGGCGAGACCGGGGCGGCGCAGGGCCTCTGCGTACAGCCCTTCGATCGGCAGGTAGAGGATGGCGAAATCGGTGGTGTAGGGCGGTTCGATGTACTTTTCGCGAATTGCCTTCGCCTCGTCGCGCAGACGCGTTTCCAGCGCTTTCGCCGCCGCTTCGACGGCGGCCGGATCGGCGCGTTCCTGAGCTTCGATCAGGCGCTGGTAATCCTCGATCGGGAATTTCGCGTCGATCGGCAGCCAGACCGGCTGACCGTCACCGCCGCGATCGTCGCCATTGCTGCCATTGCTACCATTGCTGCCCATGGCCTCGCGCCCGGGCAGGCGCAGCGCGAATTCGACGCGTTCGTTGCGGCCCGGGCGGACGGCGACATTGCTGGCGTACTGCCCGGCGGCCAGCATTTGTTCAAGCAATGCGGCCAACTGGATTTCCCCCCAGGTGCCGCGGGTCTTGACGTTGACCAGCACTTTTTTCAGATCGCCGACACCGGCGGCCAGCGTCTGCATTTCACCGAGGCCGCGATGCACTTGTTCGAGGCGCTCGGAAACGAGCCGGAACGACTCGCCCAGGCGCTGTTCCAGCGTCGCATGCAGTTTTTCGTCGACGGTCTGGCGCATTGCCTCGAGTTTGTTCGCGTTTTCGTCGCGAATCGCGGTCAGCCGCGTTTCGACGGTTTCGCGCAATTGTTCGAAACGCTGTTCGTTGCTTTGCGTGAGCCTCGTCAACTGCTGTGCGAAGGCGTCGAGCTGCTGTGCCTGCATGCCGCCGAGCCGGCCAAGCTGCTCGGCCAGCGTTTTGGAAAGGCGTTCCAGCGCCAGGCTTTGTTCCTCGCGGCCGCTGCGTGCGGCATGCGTGGCTTCCAGGCGGGTGCGCGCCTCTTCCTCGCGTATTTCCTGGCGCAGTTCCAGGCTCAATTCGCGCCGCTGGCGTTCCTGGGTTTCGGCCATGCCCTGGAATTGGGCGAGAAAAAAGGATGAAAGCGAGGACGAGAGCGATGTTTCGTCGCGGCGGTAGCCCTGGAAGTAAAAGAAAATCTGGAAGCCGAGGATCAGCCCGGCCAGCGCGATCAGGAGATAGAGGAGGAGATCGGTCATGAGAGCGTTATTCGGAAACGGGGCATTCGGAAACGGGGCGCGAGGTTACGCCGTTACGAAAACGAAGGCAAAGGCGAAGACATGGCGCATTGTGCCGCGATCCGTTCCAGTGTCGCGACGAACGCATCGTTGCCCGGATAGGCAGTGATTTTCCCCAGTTTCTTGCCGCGGTGGAAAAAGAGAAAGACCGGAATGCCATGCAGGGCGAAACGCTGTGCGATTTCCGGATGGGCGTAAACGTCGGCGTGCAGCCAGCGGAAACCGCAGCGCAACACTTTATCGAGCGCCAGGCGCAGCGCTCCCTTTGCCTGTTCGCAGTTGTAGCAGTTTTCACCCCAGAGAAAGAGCGCGACGACCGTGTCGCCGCTTTCGGCGACGATGCGGTCCAGTCCAGGGTTATCGACCGCGGAGGCGCCAAGCAGGGAGAAAATATCGGGCGCGTCGGAAGTCATCATCGGGCAAGGTCTTTTGGGGATGCGCCGTTTCCGGATGCTCAGTTTTCCCGCGTCCGGACAAACAGATTCAGAATCCCATCCAGGCCGGAAAAATTGAGCGCGACGTCGGCTTTTTCCCGGATCGCGGGTTTTGCACGGTAGGCGACTGAGAATCCGGCATTGGCGAGCATCGGTAGATCGTTGGCGCCGTCGCCGACGGCGATCACTTTTTCCCGCGTCAATCCCAGTTCTCTGGTGAGCCGCATGAGATGTCGCGCCTTGGCGGCGGCATCGACGATGTCGCCCTTGACCCGCCCGGTGAGTTTGCCGCCGCTGATTTCGAGTTCGTTCGAAGTGGCGAAATCGAGGCCGAGTTCGATCCGCAGGCGTTCGGTGAAATAGGTAAACCCGCCGGAAAGAATCGCCGTGCGCAATCCCGCCTCCTGAGCTGCGGCCAGCAGTTCACGCGCGCCGGGAGAGAAGAGCAGACGTTCGGCATACACTTGCGCCAGGATGCGTGCATCCAGTCCGGCCAGCAGCGCAAGCCGGCGCGCGAGGCTTTCACGGTAGTCGATTTCGCCGTGCATCGCGGAAGCGGTGACGGCGGCGACTTCCGCCTTTTTCCCGGCGAAATCGGCCAATTCGTCGATACATTCGATGGTGATCAGCGTCGAATCCATGTCGAACGCGATCAGGCCGAAATCTCCGAGTTTTTTTTCGCTGTCGATGAAAGCGAAGTCGACTCGCTCGCGGTCGAGGAAGGGAACGATTTCGCTGTCGAAATGCCGGGTGCGCGTGGCTCTGCGGAGGCGCAGCACGCGCGGCGAAGAGGTAAGAACGTCATCGGTGCCGGTGACGTCGCAGCAGTGTGCGAGTTGTGCTTCGGAAAGCAGCGGAGCGCGGGTATCCCGGGCTCCCTGAAGAATGAGGTCGGTGGTATGCATGAAAATAATGGCGATGAAGCGGAAAGCGGCGGGCGAGGCAGCGGCGCGAAGTAGTGAAAATTGGTGAATACCGAGCCGGCTGCACTCCGCCGTTTTTCAACGGGCGTTGCGTTCGGGCAGGATGTCGCGCAGCAGCACCGCCGCTTCGCGCAAGGCTTTTTCCGTTTCTTCCCAACTGATGCAGGCATCGGTGACCGAACAGCCGTAGCGCAGTTGATTCAGATCCTCGGGAATCGGCTGGTTGCCGGCTTCGAGGTGCGATTCGAGCATGACGCCGACGAGCGAGGTATTTCCCAGGCGTACCTGATGCACGACGTCGGCCAGGACCAGCGGCTGCAGTTCCGGCTTTTTGTAACTGTTGGCGTGCGAACAGTCGACGACGACGTTTGCCGGCAGCCCGGCCTTGGTGAGCGCCGTCTCGGCGATCGAGACGGAAACGGTGTCGTAGTTGGGACGCCCGTCGCCGCCGCGCAGCACCACGTGGCCGTGACGGTTGCCGCGCGTGCGCACGATGGCCACGCGTCCCTGGCCGTTGATGCCGAGAAAAGCGTGCGGCTGCGATGCCGAAAGGATGGCGTTGACCGCGACCGAGAGATCGCCCCCGGTGCCGTTCTTGAAACCGACGGGCGTCGACAGGCCAGAGGACATTTCGCGGTGCGTCTGCGATTCGGAAGTGCGCGCGCCGATGGCGGTCCAGGAAATGAGGTCGCCCAGGTACTGCGGAGTGATCGGATCGAGCGCCTCGGTTGCCGCGGGCAGCCCCATTTCGTTGACATCGAGCAGGAAGCGGCGCGCCTTTTCCATGCCGACGTCGACGCGGAAGGAATCGTTCATGTCCGGGTCGTTGACGAAGCCTTTCCAGCCCGTGGTGGTGCGCGGTTTTTCGAAATAGACGCGCATCACGAGATAAAGCGTATCGCTCAACGTTTCGGCCAGGGCTCTCAGCCGGCGTGCATAATCGAGGCCCGCGACCGGGTCGTGGATCGAGCAGGGGCCGACGATGACGAAAAAGCGGGGGTCGCGCCGCTCCAGGATCGCGCACAAGGTTTCGCGCGCGGAGCCGACGGTCTGCGCCGCACGCGTGGAAAGCGGCAGGCGCTTGTGAAGCTCTTCCGGAGTCGGCATCGACTCGAATGAGCTGATATTGAGGTTTTCGAGTTGGGACGGCTGTTTCATGATTCGCAAAAGTTCTCGGTTTCGGAGGCAGTGCGCCGGACCGTCCCGCGCCGGATCATGGATCATGGAATATGGAATACGCCTGATCTACGGCAACGAGGCGCCAGAAGACGCAAGAAAGCAAAAAGGACGGCCGCGACAATACCGCCGCAGCGTGTTTTGACAACAGCGCAACGGCGGACTCCGGCTGCGCCGGAAATCACGGTCTGGAATCAGCTATTTTTACACGATTCGTCGATGAATTTGCGAATTCTTTCGGCTTCCTGCTGGCGTTGCGCATCGTCGAGGTAATACTGTTCGCCCTTGTCGTCGCGCTGCTTGATGCGCATTCCGGATTCCAGCGTGCCAAGCGAATTGCGTGCGCGGTCGCAATTTTCCTTGTTCTGCGCGGTGGTTTCCTGTTCGCGTTTTGCTTTTTCTTCTTTCGCCTGTTGTTCCTGCTGTTTTTTCTTGGCTTCGAGTTCGCGGTCGGCAAGCGTTTTGCCCGCGCCGGCGGGAGTGGTAGGGGTGGTGGGAGCAGCGGGGGTGGCTGCCGCAGGCGCATCCGGCGCCGTTTTGGACGATTTTACATCGGTTGCGGTTCCGGGCGCCGGAGGAACGTCGGAGATCACCGTGCGTCCGGAGGCGTCCTTGTATTGATAGATCTGTGCTTGCGCCTCTCCCGCTCCCAGGGTCAAGAACAGCGTCAGGGCGAGGACGGAAACGGAAAAACAGGCGCCCGAGAGTGATGGAAACGACGAAAGGGCGGGGGCCGGAAGGGCGCGGGGGGGTACTGCGTTGCGAGTCATGAGGGCCGTACTCCTGGAAGAAAGAAAGGCTGCGTTATAATACGCCTTTATTCTTTCTGATTAAAGTCTATGCGTGTCATCCAAAAAGCATTGACGTTCGACGACGTCCTGTTGATTCCCGCCCATTCCACGATTCTGCCCCGCGATGTCAGCCTCAAAACCCGTCTGACGCGCCGTATCGAGATCAATCTGCCCATCGTTTCGGCGGCGATGGATACGGTGACCGAGGCGCGGCTCGCCATTGCGATGGCGCAGGAAGGCGGAATCGGTATTCTGCACAAGAACCTGCCGGCGAAGATGCAGGCGGCGGAGGTCTCCAAGGTCAAGCGGTTCGAATCCGGCGTTCTGAAGGATCCGATCACCATCGCGCCGACGATGCTGGTGCGCGATGTCCTGGCATTGACGCGCACGCACCGGATTTCCGGCCTGCCGGTGCTCGAAGGCAAGACCGTGGTGGGTATCGTCACCAACCGCGATCTGCGTTTCGAAACCAATCTCGACCAGCCCGTGCGAAACATCATGACGCCGCGCGAGCGCCTGGTGACGGTGAAGGAGGGCGCCAATCCCGACGAGGCCAAGGCATTGATGCACCGCTACCGGCTGGAGCGTGTGCTCGTCGTCAACGATGCTTTCGAGTTGCGCGGGCTGGTGACGGTAAAAGACATCCTCAAGTCGACCGAGCATCCGCTGGCGGCGAAGGACGGACAGGGCCGGTTGATGGTCGGCGCCGCGGTCGGCGTCGGTGCCGGTACCGAGGAGCGCGTCGAGCTGCTGGCCGAGGCCGGCGTGGACCTGATCGTCGTCGATACCGCGCATGGCCATTCGCAAGGCGTGCTTGACCGGGTGCGCTGGGCCAAGAGCCATTATCCGCAACTCGATGTCGTCGGCGGCAACATTGCTACCGCCGAGGCCGCGTGCGCGTTGCTCGAAGCCGGCGCCGACGGCGTCAAGGTCGGCATTGGCCCCGGTTCGATCTGCACCACGCGCATCGTTGCCGGCGTCGGTGTGCCGCAGGTCACCGCCGTCAATAATGTCGCGGAGGCGTTGAAAGGCACCGGCGTGCCGCTGATCGCCGACGGCGGCATCCGCTATTCCGGGGACATCGCCAAGGCGATTGCCGCCGGAGCCGACACGGTGATGCTCGGCGGCCTGTTCGCCGGTACCGAGGAAGCGCCGGGCGAGGTCGAGTTGTATCAGGGACGTTCGTACAAGTCGTATCGCGGCATGGGGTCGATCGGCGCGATGTCGGCCGGTTCGGCCGACCGCTACTTCCAGGAGTCGAGCGGCAACGTCGACAAACTGGTCCCGGAGGGCATCGAGGGCCGGGTGCCGTACAAGGGACCGGTGCTGGCGGTGATTCACCAGTTGATGGGCGGCTTGCGCTCATCGATGGGGTATCTGGGGTGCGCCTCGATCGTGGAGATGCATACCCGCGCCCAGTTCGTCGAGATCACTTCCGCCGGCGTGCGCGAGTCGCACGTTCACGACGTTCAGATCACCAAGGAAGCGCCGAACTATCATGTCGAATAAGGCGATGAAATCGCCTTTTTCCAAATAAAAATGAAACCACGATCCACTACTGTAGAGGATCGTGGTTTATTATTAAAATAATAATTTAGAAT
>JAVBTC010000031.1:0-12645 GCA_031556405.1 Rhodocyclaceae bacterium | reverse complement strand
GTATAGCCCAGCGACAGGCCAAAACCGGGCAGAAAACCGGGCAGGACCCTGGCCGGAGCGCGGGGGAGAGGAACGGAATCGACGGAGGAAGCGGTGGAATGGCTCATAGCGGGAAATGATTTTCTAATTTAATAAAATATTGTTTGTTTTGTATATTGATATATATTTTGAAATTAATATAGTAATTTGGAATTTTTGAGCTTCTGGATTCCCGCCTTCGCGGGACTGAGGGGAAAACGGCAGAGCGCGATGAATACCTGCGCCCGGAACACCTGAACCGTTACCGCCAGCGCAGGACGTGAATCCTCTCCGTCATTCCCGCGAAGGCGGGAATCCAGGAAGTCCGTCTCCCGCGCCCATTTAAATTCGCCACCCGCGCTCATTTCCGGGAAGCGTTGTAAATCCGGTCGAAGCTGCCGCCATCCTTGAAGTGCGCGGCGAATGCCTGTTCCCAGCCGCCGAACACTTCATCCACGGTGAAGGTTTTCACCGCCGGGAAACGATCCGTGTATTTCTTCAGCACCTCGGGGTCGCGCGGACGCAGGTAATTGTTTGCCGCCGCCTCCTGCCCGGCCGGCGACCACAAGTACTGGAGATATGCCTGTGCCGCCTTGCGCGTGCCTTTCTTCTCCGCCACCCGTTCCACGACCGCCACCGGGAATTCGGCCAGCACCGACTGCGACGGGTACACCACTTCGAAGCCGCCGCGCCCGAATTCGCGCGCGATCAGCTCGGCTTCCGATTCGAAACTCACCAGCGCGTCGCCGATCTTGCGCTGCATGAAGGTCGTCGTCGCGTCGCGTCCGCCGGCGGCGAAGAGCGGCACGTTCTGGAGAAAGCGGGAGACGAATTCCTGCGCCGTCTTCTCGTTGCCGCCGGGCTGCCGCAGCGCGTATCCCCATGCGGCCAGGTAGGTGTAGCGTCCGTTGCCGGTGTTCTTCGGATGCGGCAGAACCACCTGGATGCCCGGTCTGGCGAGGTCGTTCCAGTCCTTGATGCCTTTCGGATTGCCCTTGTGCACGATGAACACCATCGTCGACGTGTAGGGCGACGCGTTGTTCGGGAAGCGTTTCGCGTAATCTTTGGCGACCAGCCCCTTGGCGGCGAGGAAGTCGATGTCGATTGCCTGGTTCATCGTCACCACGTCTGCTTCCAGGCCGTCGGCCACCGCGCGCACCTGTTTGCTCGAACCGCCGTGCGACTGCTTGATCTCCACCGTTTCGCCGGTTTCCTTTTTCCATTGCTGCTGGAACAGCGGGTTGTAGTCGCGGTAAAAATCGCGCGCCACGTCGTAGGAGGCGTTGAGCAGCGTCGTGTCGGCGCGGGCGTCGGCGATGAACGCGGCGGCGAACGCCAGCGCCGCAAGGGGAACGGCGCGGGAAAGAGGACGAGAAAGCGAGCGGAAAAGTGGACGGGAAAAACCGCGCAGGGAAAAGCGCGAGGCGAATGATGAATCAAGCGACGAATCAGGCGACGAATCAAGCAGGGGCATGGCAATCTCCAATATTTGTGTATAGCGATTCCCCAAAATCCCCGTACTTTGTCGACTTCGCCTTGCCGTACTGCTCGTACTGTCTACGGCTCATCTTCGCGTCCGGGTATTTTTGGAAATCGCTATAAATGCGAATAACCGATGCTGAGACTGTAATTTGTCGATATATATCCACAAAGACTGTTTTTCTATTTTGTTATTCCTTGGAGGAATAATAGAGTGGTTTTTCCGGCACCGGATTCCGCGATCCGCAGCCGGCCATGGCGGTTACAATGCGCCGGTCGCTGTCAGAAAGGAGCCGTCGATGCGTATTTTTTCCGGAACGCCGTCCGTTCTTGCCCGGACCCTGTCGTTCGCCCTGTTTTTGTCCGTTTTCTTTTCCGTTTTTTTTTCCATTTCTTTTCCCACCGTCGCCGCCGCGCAGGAATCGCTGCGCGAACAGGGGGAATGGATGGCGCATTACTACGAACGCCCCGAGCCGCAGAAATTTACCGGCTTCATGAAACGCATTGCCGATGCCGGCGGGTTCAACAGGGAATCGACGCGTTTTCAGGTCATGGTCTTTGTCGCGGAACTGCTGAAACAGAATCCGGATGCGGCGGCCTCCTGGAGCGGGGAAATCGCCGCGTTGCCGCGCGAGGCGCGCACGACCTTCGCCTGGGCGCTGCACAATGCTGCCGTTTCGGGAGAAGAACAGGCGATCGCTACGCTTGGCCTGAACGCGGAAGAACGGGAAAAAATCCGCCAGGCCGGGCGCTACGACCCGCTTGCCCGTCCACCGGCCACGCCTGCCGACCTCGATATGCTTTGGGCGCAATTCGTGGCGACGGGGAACGAGGCCGCGGTGCAGAAAGTCGTCGACATCTTGGGGCAGCCCCTGCCCGAAAAAAATACCCAGGGCTATCCCGAGATGCTGCAAATGAAAGGCGCCGCCAAGTGGTCGCTGATCGCCAACGTCAAGGACCATCCCCGCGTCGCGGCCATCGTCAAGGCGCGCCAGCAAGCCGCCGACGGCATGCTGAAGGAAGCACTCGGGGAAGTGCTGGCAAGGGCGGAGGAACCGTGATCCGATAGCATGATCCGATAGCGGGTGCGGCATGGCCCGGGTCGACGGGAACATAAATGAAGGGAGGCGGCGGTGAAAAACTTTTCCGAACTCGACGAACGGGAAATTCTCGCGCTGGCGATTTCGCTGGAAGAAGAGGATTGCCGTACCTACGATACCTATGCCGAGGCGCTGCGCGAGCATTACCCGGATTCGGCCAAAGTCTTTCAGGCCATGTCGAAAGAGGAAGACGGGCACCGGCATCGTCTGCTCGAACATTACCGGGCGAAATTCGGCGAGCATTTGCCGCTGATCCGGCGCCAGGATGTGAAAGGATTCATCGAACGCAAGGCCGTCTGGCTCTCCCGTCCGCTCAACCTGGACACGGTGCGGGCGCAGGCGGAATTGATGGAGGCGGAATCGAAGCGTTTCTACAGCCGCGCCGCCAACCGTACCGATGACGCCGCGTTGCGCCAGCTGTTCGGCGACCTCGCCGCCGAGGAACGGCGGCACGAAGCGCGCGCCGAGGCGCTGCAATCCGAATACGTTCCGGCCGGGGTGTACAAGGAAGAAAAGGAAGCGGAGCGGCGGCTTTTCCTGTTGCAGGTTATCCAGCCCGGCCTCGCGGGATTGATGGACGGCTCGGTGTCGACGCTGGCGCCGATTTTCGCCGCCGCCCTGAGCACGGGCAGTTCCTGGGCCGCCTTCCTGGTCGGCCTCGCCGCCGCGCTGGGCGCGGGTATTTCGATGGGATTCGCGGAAGCACTGTCCGACAACGGATCGCTCACCGGGCGCGGCAGTCCCTGGTGGCGCGGGCTGATTTGCGGCGGCATGACCGCGCTCGGCGGATTGGGACACACGCTGCCGTTCCTGATCGCGGATTTCAGAACCGCGATGACCGTTGCCATCGTCGTCGTGCTGGTCGAACTCGCGGCGATTGCCTGGGTACGCCACCGCTACATGGGGTCGCCGCTGGTTTCGGCCATGGTGCAGGTGGTGATCGGCGGCGTGCTGGTGTTTCTCACCGGCGTGCTGATCGGCGGGGCCTGATTCGAATCGAAAATCTTTGCGGTCCGGGGAAAGTTCCGTTGAGTGACTGCGCCCCAAAACTCAATCGTGGGCGTGGATACTCGATAGCTGCGAATATTGTTTCAACGCACACGGGATGATCGGTTCCGCATCGAAGAAACGGAAAAGAAACGGAACCGATCATACAGAGAACCGCTTCAGCAGGCGTGGTTCATGGGCTGTATGTAATATGCCTGACAGGTATCGTAGTAGTAATAGATCGTCGGGCCGAAGTCATCCCGAATCACCCGGCCATCGAGAACCACGGTGCCTATTTTGTCCCGAAAAAAATCGAGCAGCGATTGCACTGTGGTAAAAGCATCCGTCGTCGACTGGCATGAATCCTTGTAAATCCATCCGTTACTGCACCGGACATAATAATAAGGAATCGTGGGGCTGAAATCTTCCCTTACGATAACGCCATTGAGATATATAAGCCCTATGTAGCCGTTATAGGCATTGACCAGATCCTGTTCCGTCTGAAAAGGTCCGGTGGATTGAGCATAGGCGCCGGAGCAAATAAAAAAGAGTGCGCCGACACAGCAGGCTCTGAATAGCCGGATGATTTTCATTTTTTGTCTCCTCGTCGTTTATGAATTCATGAATGACGGGCAACGGGCAGCGCCATCGCCCGATGACGACATGTGCAAATGGATTTCATATGAGTGAATGCACAAGTCCTAACCAAAATAGGTTTCCCGGAAGGGATAGTCAACCTGAATAAAAATATTTTTTGCCGGAGATTTCGATGGATATTCGATCCGAAATTTCCGTAGCCGGGTTCCTGCCGGATAAAATGCGCCGGACGGCGGTGTTTTTCGGGAAAATTTTCCGCATGGGCGCCACGCGGAAATTCATGGGCGCGTTCGAACGGGAAGTGCCGTAAAACGCGCGCGGCCAATGGCCGCATCGCCCACCCTCCGATGCTTTTCACAGGAACTCCACGATGCTGCGTTCGATTTATCTGCTTGCCTGCGCCAGCCTGATTGCGCTGATCTTTTTCTGTCTCGCCTGGGAATTGCGGCTGGCGCCGCTGCGGCCCGGCGGTTCGGCGCTGGCGTTCAAGGCGCTGCCGCTGCTGCTGCCGCTCTTCGGCATCCTGCATGGCCGGCGCTACACCTACAAATGGGCATCGCTGCTGATCCTTGTTTACCTTGCCGAGGGCGTCGTGCGCGCTGTTTCCGAGCAGGGGATGGTGCGGTACATGGCGGTTGTCGAAATCGCGCTGTCTCTCGTCTTTTTCGTGGCGGCGATTGCCTATGTGCGCCTCACGCGCAATCCCGGCCATGGTTCCGGGCCATCGTACCGGTCATCCGATGTTTCCGATTCAGCAGGGGATTCTTCTTCCGATTCGTCGGATTCCTGATGTTTTTTCACAGCGGCGGTATTTCATTTCTGCGTGGGCACGCTAATCGTAGTGTGCCCACGCGGAAAGCTGTTGGAACCGCCATACGAATGCCCCTTTGCGGTTTGTTCAGGCAAAGCCGCCGTTCACCCGGAGAATCTGGGAATTGACCCAGCCGCCTTCGGGCGTCGCGAGGAAGGAAACGACGCGGGCGATGTCTTCCGGTTCTCCCAGGCGCTCCAGCGGCGGCATCCTGGCCAGTTGCTCGACCTGTTCCTTGGTTTTGCCCTGGAAGAACAGCTCGGTCGCCACCGGTCCGGGGGAAACGGCGTTGACGGTGATGTTGCGGCCGCGCAGTTCGTTGGCGAGCACGGGCACCATCGCTTTGACGGCTGCTTTCGACGCGGCGTAGGGGCCCATAGGTGGGGAGTGCCTTCGCCAGCACGCTGGTGGAGAGCAGAATGATGCGGCCGCCGTCGGCAACCTGCTGCGCGGCATGGCTCATGACCAGGAAAGCGCCGCGCAGATTGACGCGCACGATGCGGTCGAAAAGCTCGAGGTCGGCGCGGTCGAAGCGGAAATTGTGCATGATGCCGGCGTTATTGACGACGACGTCGATCCGCCCGAACGCGTGGGTCGTTTCCCTGAACAGCCGCGCGACGTCGTCGGCTTCGCCGATGTCGCCCTGGACGGCGATGGCGCGGCCGCCGAAATCCTCGATCGCTTTGATGACTTCTCCGGCCTTGGCGGCGCTGCCGGCGAAATTCACCGCGACGGCGAATCCGTCCTGCGCCAGGCGCAGCGCGATGGCACGGCCGATGCCGCGCGAGGCGCCGGTAACGATGGCCGCTTTCGCGGCGGGAGCGGAAGAAGCGGACGATGTATTCATGGCGGGTTCTCCTTTCCTTGCGTTTCGTCTTGATTTCGTCCTGGAAATCGGAGCGGACGGCCCTTGGACTCCAGACTCCAAACTGCGGACTACGGACTACGGATGCGTCATCGCCAGCGGCACCACCCACTGCTCGAATTGTTCCTCCGTCAGATAGCCCAGTTCCAGCGCCGATTCGCGTAGCGTCAATCCCTCGTAGAGGGCATTCTTGGCGATTTGGGCGGCCTTGTCGTAGCCGATGTGGCGGTTGAGCGCGGTCACGAGCATCAGGTTTTTCGCCAGCAGCGCTTCGATCACCGTCTTGTCCGGCTCGATGCCGGCGGCGCAATGGTCGTTGAAGGCATGCATCGCGTCGCCCAGCAGCGCGATGCTCTCCAGCACGTTGTGCGCGATCACCGGTTTATAGACATTCAACTGGAAATTGCCCTGGCTGCCGGCGAAAGCCACCGCCGCATCGTTGCCGAATACCTGTACGCAAACCATCGTCAGCGCCTCGCATTGCGTCGGGTTCACCTTGCCCGGCATGATCGACGAACCCGGTTCGTTTTCCGGAATGCGGATCTCGCCGATGCCGCAACGCGGGCCGCTGGCGAGCCAGCGCACGTCGTTGGCGAGCTTCATCAGCCCGCCGGCCAGGGTACGCAGCGCCGCCGAGGTCTGCACCAGCGCGTCGTGCGCGGCGAGCGCGAAAAACTTGTTCGGAGCGGAGCGGAAGGAATATCCGGTCATGGAGGCGATATGCCGTGCGGCGGTATCGCCGAACCGCGGGTGCGCGTTCAGCCCGGTGCCGACGGCGGTGCCGCCGATGGCGAGGTCGTACAGGCCGGGCAGGGCGGCGACGATCGCGTCTTCCGCGAATTCGAGCTGAGCGACCCAGGCGCCGATTTCCTGGCCGAACGTGATCGGCGTGGCATCCTGCAAATGCGTGCGGCCGGTCTTGACCAGGCCGCGGTATTGCTCGGATTTCAGCGCCAGCGTCGTGCGCAGCGCCACCAGCGCAGGGAACAGATGGCGGTGCAGTTCCTCGACGACGGCGATGTGCATCGCGGTCGGAAACGTATCGTTCGACGACTGTCCGCGATTGACGTGATCGTTCGGGTGTACCGGCGTCTTGCTGCCGATTTTGCCGCCGGCGAGTTCGATGGCGCGGTTGGCGATCACCTCGTTGGCGTTCATGTTCGACTGCGTGCCGGAGCCGGTCTGGAAGACGACCAGCGGAAAATCGGCATCGCGTCCGCCGGAAATGACCTCATCGGCGGCGCGCACGATCAGCGCGGCGATCTCCGCCGGCAGTTCGCCCAGCTCGGCATTGGCCTGGGCGGTGGCTTTTTTCAGGATGCCGAGCGCGCGGACGATCGGGCGCTGCCAGCGGAAACGGTCGACGCCGATGGGAAAATGCTCGATGGAACGCTGCGTCTGTGCGCCCCAGTAACAGTCGGCGGGCACTTCGATGCTGCCCATGGAATCGCTTTCGCTGCGGGTATTGCGTACCTCCTGCTTCATGACGAAACCCTCCTCCGGGAAAAAGGCCGAATCAAAGGCCGAATCGAAAAAGATCGGAATGGTATAAAGAAAACCGTGAAAATGGTATAGGGATATGGCAAAACGGATGTGTTTTCCAAATTAATTAAATATGTTTTTTATATATGTAGCTTTCTGCAAGCATTAATTATTTTTCAAATTGGAATTCAAGAAGGGCTGATTTTGCTTAGGGAGCAATTTAAGGGCATTTATCCGCGTGAGTACGCTGCGCTTGACCCACCCTGCGGGGGGCACGTAAAAACGGGTTTTTCCTGGCGACGAGGAGGGTGGGCCAAGTGCAGCGTGCCTACGCGGACGGTCAACTCAACGCCGCCGGAGCATCACATGGAACCGGATGCGGATAAGACACATCCGGAGCGTCAAAATTCGTTTTTGTTGTTCGGCGCGATACTTCTACTGTCTTCGATCTCTTCCAGCCGGTGTTGCGGCAAATCCAGAGTCTGGAGTTGGATTTCATATTCCTTGCGCCACAGAAACTCATTGCCGTCGGAAAGCAGTGTTATCGTCCGCACTCCTTTTGCGTCCAACGCGCTGGAATGCTGCGTCAATAGCAGCAAGGGGTCACGGGGTGTTTCGAGCAGTGGAGAAAGAATGAAGCCCGGCTCGGCCATGCCCGGAATGAAGCGGAAATTGCGCCTGCTGCCATCGTTCAAAACCAGCTCGATATGCAACGGATTATTTTTGAACAAAAAACGTACCATTTTCCCCGTCAGACTCGGCTCGATTTTGACATGGGCGAAAAGTATGGGCGGCATTGATGCGGAAGGAAAAGAAGATGGAGAGGAGGTTCTTTCCACGGAATGTGCCTCCGGTACGAGAGAAGAGGAAGTCTGAATGGGAGGTGGCACTGGCATCGATACAGTTTCCCCGAGCACGGCGGTTTTTTTCATCAATGGCGATAAGGAAGGCATATTGCCGGTTGTTGCTGCATTTTTTCTGAATATGATTCGTTCGCCACTGAAACTTACCGGTGTATAGCGAGTAAAAATCAGTGGCCAGCTTGAACCGTCCTCCAGTGCTGGCAGCCGTCCATCGATGGGCTGGAGTCTGAAGAAAATATTGTCCGGAGCCGTGGCCTTGAGCAGATGCTGTTCGTTCATTCGTGCCAGTTCCGGCGTGTATACCGAGTAACTTTGGAATATCGGGCGCGGCGCCCAGGAATTGTTCGACGCCAGCAGCGTTACCTGATCGAAGGAATAAATATCCGAAGTACCCGGCAATGTCGGCAACGGCTGCGCTGTATGGATTTCCCGTAGGCGTGCGGCGTATTTCGCTTTCAGCCCACCATCTTCAAAAAAACGTATCCATAGTCCGATGGCGGCGCTCCGGAACGGTTTCAGTATCGCATCACTCGTCTGCTGCAGGGATTCGACAAAGGTTGGGTACGATTTTTCAGGAGAATAATCGCGTACGTAGTCGTTTCTGACTATAAGCGCCACCGTCAACGCAAGCAGCAGTAGCATCGGAGAAATGCGCCCGGGAAAAAGAATGAAAATAAATGCTGCTGAAATCAACAGCGCTGCCATTGCAGTCAGCGCGTGAAAATCGTGACGCACGAATCCAGCTTTGAACGCGAGAAAGAAAAAAACCAGTAGCGCTGCTAGCACCAGCAGCTTTTCCGAGTTTCTATCAAGCGCACCGACGATTCTCATCGACCCCCTGGCGCCGGATTCACGCGTCGTTGCGAAAGTCATTTTTTTTTGCGGTGCGAACGGAGTTTTCTCTCGCCGCACCAGTATCACGAAACAGACGAATGCCAAGGTAACCAAAAGATACAGCGCGATTTCGCGCCTGCGTCCCGGGACCGACATCGCATCCGTATAGCCCGAAACGATCGGCAATGTATTACGGACGAACGCGGCAAGCGTCTCTGCCTCCTGTCCCGACAGGTGCCAGCAGAGAAACAGTGTGGCGGACGGAACGAGCAATATCGCTGCCGCAACGATCAATGCGACCGCTGTACCAGGTGCACCGCCGATGCGCCGCTGCTGCACATAGCCGAGAAACAGCGCGCAGAAAATGAGCGCCAGTACCACCGGCGGAAATAGCGAACTTTTGATTAGCGGCAACAGGCCGAGTCCGGAAAGCGCGACAAAAAAGAAGAACACATCGCGTTCGCTACCCTCGATTTTTGCCAGAACCAGGCAGACGAGCAGCGGATATGAAAAAAGCAGCGCATCGCGGCTGCCGAAAATCGAATCGAAACTACTGGTCGTGCCGAATATGCAGAGAATCAGTATTGCGCACAAACCGCGCCATATCGGCACGCCGTGCACCAGCAACAGCAACAGTGCGCAATACCCCAGCGCCAGCCAAGCGCTGCCAAGCAGAGCGGGGAGATCGGTTACGGGATGGTAAGAGAATGTATAAATCGCTGCGTAAGGTCCGAAAGTAAAGACGATGTCCTCACCGATACGCAGTTGCTGCGCTACCGCCTGATTCATTGCCATTGCCCAGGAAGGGTCGAGATCGGTTGTAGGCAAACCCGGATTCAGCGGCAGGAACAGCACGAAAATGCTCAGGCACAAAAATGCCCAATAAAGGAATTTACCAGCGCGGACGAAGGCGGACGGCGAAACGGAAGAAGCAGATAGAGGATCGGAGGAAGAAGAATTGAAATCCATTGGCGTGCGTCCGGCATTTTCCTTCGTTATCGTTGTTCTCCACCGTGGGCGGAAGTCTATGTATCCCGGTCTGGCCCCGGAATGTCCGGATATGGTTCCAGATGCGGTTCCAGACACGGCAGGCGCAGTGGCGCACAGGGGCATTCCGATTCTGCGATTATGCCAGAATGGGAAAATGTTCCGGATGGAGATTTCCGCTTCCCGCGCAGCATCGGATTTCATTATCCCGCACCGGGAAAAAACAGTCCCGTCATCTGCAAAATCAGCTATAACCGGGGTTCCGGGAGACGTTTTCAGCATCGTTTCCAGGACCGTTTCGGCCGATTTCTTTCACCGGCCGATATCTTTTCACTTCCCTTCAACCACTCGATTCACATTCCTCCATGAAAACCCAGGATGAACTCAAGCAAGCCGTCGCGCATGCCGCGCTCGACTACGTGCCGCCCGGAACGATCATCGGCGTCGGCACCGGTTCCACCGCGAACTTCTTTATCGAAGCGCTGGCGGCGCGGTTCGGGAACAACCTTCCCGGCGCGGTCGCCAGTTCCGAAGCCACGCGCGCGCGCCTGGAAGGGCACGGCATCCGCATCTTCAATTTGAATGAAGTTTCCTCGCTTTCCGTCTATATCGACGGTGCCGACGAAGTCACGCCCAACCTGTGTATGACCAAGGGTGGCGGCGGGGCGCTGACGAGAGAGAAAATCGTCGCCGCCGTGGCACAGAAATTCGTCTGCATTGCCGACGCCTCGAAATTGGTACCGCGCCTGGGGCGTTTTCCGCTGCCGATCGAGGTGCTGCCGATGGCGTCCATGCACGTCGAGCGCGAGCTGGCCCGGATGGGCGGCACGTCCGCGCTGCGCGACGGATTCGTCACCGATAACGGCAACCTGATTCTCGACGTAAACGGCCTCGATATTCCCGATCCACGCGAAATGGAGGCGTGCCTGAACCAGATCGTCGGCATTGTCTGCAACGGCCTCTTTGCGTTGCGCGGTGCCGACGTTCTATTGCTGGGCGGCGAGGAAGGAGTGTGCACGCTGACGCGCCAGGGCGCCTCCTGAAACATTGCGAACCGCCGGGCGGGTTGGACCCGGCCGGCTCCATGATGAAAACGCCACGGGGAATCCCCGTGGCGTTTTCGATTTTCGGCTGCATTTCCGGCTGTTCCTGCATAGCCGTACCTTCCATCGCCGCACAGTCCCGCGCCGCTGTCGACGCAGGACCGTGCTCAACTGGAGCCCGGAACTTATTGCACCGTGATGGTCATGTAACGGCCATTGTCGAGCATATCGTTACACGCGCCGGCGCTGTCATCTCCCCGGCCGTAACCGACGAAAACCGACGAGCCCTTGAAGTCGGCAAAATCCGAACCGGAGAATACCGACAAGTCCACCTTCGAGGGAGACAGTCCCGTCATATAAGGGAACGCCGTGGTGGAACAGCCGGCCCACTGGCGCCAGCCCATGTTCGGATTGAAAAGCCACCAGGTATCGGTACCGGCCTTGTTGGCGAAAACGAACACGAAAGCGTTTTTCCAGGCATCCCACGAAGCGGCTGTGAGCTCTTCGTCATATTCGCTATCGACGGCATCTTCCGCCGCCTCGGCCGGTTCCGTCGCAGCGGAAAGCGCGGATGAGAATTCCGCCGCCTTCTCCTTGACCGCCTGCCATTTCGGCGTGTTCTCATCCTCGAGCCGCTCGGAAAGCCCCCAGAAACCGTGGGTTCCATAGGAAGAAACCAGGTTGTAGTAAACGAACGTGTCGCCGCCGGCATCCTTCCAGGATTGCAGGAGCGTCTTCACCACGTTTTTCATCCTCGGGTCGGTGTGCGCGGCAAGCATGTTGTTGAAATTCGGCTTCCCGAACAATCCGGGCCCGCCCTCGTAGGCGAACATCTTCAGGCCGTACTGGTCGGCCAGCGCCCGCTGCGAAGCGAAACGGCCGGGCAGGAAGTTCTGGTTGTAATCCGTCATCCGCTCGAAGATCTGGTTTACCGACAAGGGCAGATCGTAGGGATTCGACGATGCGTCCCCCGGCTTCGACAGCATGGAAACGTAGGCACCGACGGCGACGCCGTAGATGTATTTCGACGGAGCGCCGTATCTCTGGTTGAGATAATTCAACTGATCCGCCAGAGTTCCCTGGGTGGTTTTATCGAACGTCCAGATACCCCAGGCAAGGATGGGGCGGATGCGGGTGATCATCGCCGCCTCGCCGAAGACCTCGCGGAAGATATCGCCGATCCGCTTGAGCCGCCAGGCGCTGTGGCGGCCCAGGAACGCATATTCCAGCCCCCGGTTGCCCGCCGTCTGGTTCCTGCACTCGGCCTTGTTGCCCGTGAGCCCCCCGTAATAATTGTCCGGGTCGCCGCCGAGCAGAACCTTGTCGCAAGCGATTTTGCTTATCTCCCATCGCTGCGCGAAATAGGGGCTCGCCATTTCGTTCCAGATCTCGTTGCTGTACTCGATGTAGATCTTCCGGTTGCTGTTGAGATTCGTTTGCCTGATGCCCTTGCTATGGATACGCTGCCCGCTTTGAGCTAATTGCCACTACCCTCTGCGGACCCAGGCATGACCGACGAAGCGCAACGCTGGAAAGAAAAGTACCTCAAGAGTATCGAACAGCAAGAGAAGCTCGAGCG
>JAVBTC010000072.1:0-7314 GCA_031556405.1 Rhodocyclaceae bacterium | reverse complement strand
GAGTTGCATCGAGCATGATCCGGGTCCGTTCGTTCGCTTCCCGTATTTTCGCCTGCGTTGCCTTGATTTCTCTCAGGTCGCGCGTGTAGCCGGCGACGATGTATTTGTCGCCGCGTTTGACGCGGACGAGAGTGATTTCGGCCGGAATCGGCTCACCGTTCAGTTTCTGGTGCAGCCATTCGAAACGGGCGTGGCCGACAGTAAACGCTTCGTTGATTTTTTCCTGGGCCTTTTCGCTCGACAACCTGCCATCGGGCTGATGCTCCGGTGAAAGTTCGAAAAAGCGGTCCAGGTATTCCTGTTTGTTCGTGAGTTCGAAAAGATTGACCGCCTCCTGGTTGCAGTCGATGTTATGGCAGTTTTCGTCCCAAAAATTGCAGCAAAGCGGGGTTGCATCGAGCATGATCTGGGTCCGCTCGTTCGCTTCCTGCATTTCCGCCTGGGTAGCCTTGATTTCGCGCAGGTCGCGAATGAAACTGACGACGATGTATTTATCCCCATGTTTGGCGCGAACCATCGTCACTTCACAGGGAATCGGTTCTCCATTCAGTTTCTGGTGCAGCCATTCGAATTTGACCTGGCCGGTCGTAAACGCTTCCTTGATCTTCTCCGGTGCTTTTTCGCTCGACAGCCTGCCGTCAGGTTGATATTCCGGTGAAAGTTCGTGGAAACGTTCCAGGTATTCCTGCTTGCTGGAAAGTCCGAATAGTGTCACGGCCTCCTGGTTGCATTCGACCTTGCGATAATTTTCATCCCAGAAATTGCAGCACAAAGGTATTGCATCGAGCATGATCTGCAGGCGTTCATACATTTCTTCCTTGTTTGTCTCCAACGATGGGGATTTTCTGGAACTCATGGCAGGCGTGAAGGGATGGGATTGAGAAAAGATTGGAGCGGGGAATTGCCGATAATGGCACGATTACGGCCACTGTACGATACGTTGCTCCAATCCAATAAGCGTGGACGTGCTTTGCGGCACTTCTTCCGGCACCGTGGAGTGTTAATTATAGAATGATTGCATTTTAGCTGCCGGGCAATCGGACATTCATGAAAGCAAACAGAACTATATATTAATTAATTCTATTTATATAATAATAATTTTTAAATAAACATCTCTACAGTCAATGGTATAAATTTCATTGTAATTTGGAATTTCTGTTGCTTTGGGTGGTTTTCCATCAATGCGGCGTTATGGTCGCTCCGCATGGCCGCTCCAACGGCGCCGCAGCACGGTCACAAAAACACGGTCCGCTTTGAGATTCAGCAATTGCAGTGGCGAATAGCCGCACTCGATGGCGCGCTTCAGCGCGATAACGAGCAGGATTACGGTAAAGGCAAAGTTCTGCCAGCTTACCAATGGCCATTGTCCGCTCCAGACGATTTCTCCGGCTCGTGTAAATGGTCCCCAATAGTAGAGGCCCCAGAGGTCTTCGGGCGTCGTGCCGCGCGAACCGGCGAGATCGCATAAGAAGTGCAGGTGTATGCAGAGGAACGCACAAAGCGCGACACGCCATCTGGCTCCGGCGCAGAGTCCGAGCAACAGGGACAATACGCACGCAGCGAAGAGGCCGTGACCGTAGAAACGGTGGAATGTTTGGTAATAATCGGTCGGCGGCAATCCCAGGGCGCGCGTGGTGAAATCGACGGCGATTCCCAGTCCGTCGGCATCGGGCAGAATACCGGACAGTACCACCAGCGCCCGGTCGCGCCGCGATGTCTGGAAACGTTCGAACAGTACCCAACTGGCGAGAAAGTGGGTGATGGGGCTCATCGGGAAAAGCGAAGAAGAGGGTGGGTATCAGAAATCGTCCGTTCCGGTCGCGCTGAGTCCGTCGGAAACCGGCAGGCGGAACTGGCGCAACAATAAAACGGCGCCCCATGATTGTGCCAATATCATTATCAGGATTCCGAACGTATGAGTCAGTTTCGCGACGGAATGAGCTTTCTGAAGGATGCCGAGGGTAGAAAGAATATCGATCCAGTCATGCTGGCCCTCGGCACCGGTGTGGCCGGTGGTCAGCATTATTTTCGGATCGAGCGCATCGTAAATGTACGGCGCCATATCCATGAAACTGATTGCTGTCCACCACAGGCAGAACGAAGCCGCCAGCGGGTCGTGCCGGCGAAACAGGAAAACGGCACCGCAACTGAGTGGCACGATGATCTGCATCAGTGTGCCGCCAAGCGTATGCATGAAGTCCCCGAGTGGTGAAAAAAGCACATGCCCACCTTCGTGGAAGGCGAGAAGGGGAAGATGCATGAATGAGCTGCCGATGATGTTGTCGTGATAACTGTATCCGGCAAGTTTCCAGCCCCAGACGAACAGCAGAAGATAGACGACAAGCCGCCCCCAGAAAAACGGATGCCGCGCCGTCGGCGCTTCACCGTCGGTCAGTTGCAGGCAGTCGAGCGTGCGTTGCAGGAGCGTGCGGTTGTCGGAAAATTGACGCAGTTCACGCTTATGTCGTTCTCTTTGTTCCCAGCGCGAGAACCAGATGCCGCAGCCGGGGCATTGGTCAGGGTGCCCTTTATCTTGTGCGCGGCGCGCGTAGCCGCATTTGGGGCAGAGGTCGTACATGGGGAGAGGAAATCCGGACGCGGAAGGACGACGAAAAAATACGGTCAAATAAAAAATCTATTCTCGCGTTTCCAACCTTGCCAGCGCAAGTGGCGGCAATTCCGCCGGATCGGGGACATCGTCGAGCATCTCGCCCGGGACGATCGGAACGTCGTCGCATGCCAGAAGCTCGCGCACGAAATTCGGCAATGCGAATACCGCGCGGTGCGTGGCCCCGTTGTAATACTGCAGGCGGGAAATTCCGCGCGCGGTGATGCGTTCTTCCACGGTGGCTTCGTCGAGCGCCGCCGGATCGAGTGTATCGGAGGCACAGGCCATCGCCCACCAGGTGCCGTAAAGCGGAACATGGACGAGGTAGGGGCGGACGACGGCAAAGGCGCTTTGCAGGGATTTGACGATACGATTCATCGCGCGCGGACGATGAATCGGCGATTCGAGGTGCAGTGAAAGCGCGCCGCCGGGATTCAGGGCATGCTTGCAGGACGTGTAGAAATCCGCGGTATAAAGCGCCTGCGCCGGACCGAAGGGATCGGTGAGGTCGAGTACGATCAGATCGAAACGTTCGCTGCCGGACTCGATGAACGCCTTGCCGTCGGTAATGCGGACTTCCAGGCGCGGATCGTCGAAAGCGCCGCAGTGTATTTTGGGCAAATGCTGCCGCGCCAGCGATACGACCGTTTCGTCGAGTTCGGCGAGCACGACGCGCTTCATTCCCGGATATTTCAGCAGCTCTTCCGCCGTACCGCCATCGCCGCCGCCGATGATCAGCGCGCTTTCCGGGTTGGGGTGGCTGATGCCGGCAACGTGAACGATGTTTTCATGGTAAAAAAACTCGTCCCGTTCCGAAGTCATGAAGCAACCGTCGATGTACATGCCGCGGCCGAAGGCGCGGCTCTCGAAGATTTCGATTTTCTGGTAGGGCGAATGCATGACCGCGAGCGTTTCCGTCGCTCGCAGGTAAAAGCCCATTTCACGGTTCAACTGCTCGAGAAGATAGTGCTCCATGGCGGGCTTTCGTCGTTCATTGCCGCACATGCGATCAGCGATCACACACGGTCGATACTGAAAGTGCGTGGGCTTTGCGGCGCATAGGTCTGGACCAGCGCATCGAAAAGCTGCCGTGCCTTGCCGCGATTGTCGGTGGAATAATTGCAGACGTAAACGTCGACCGTGACGAACCCTTCTTCCGGCCAGGTATGCAATGAGAGATGCGATTCCGCGAGCACCACCATGCCAGTGACGCCGCCTTCGTCGCCGAAAGGATGAAAGACATGGGCAATGGCCGTAAGACCGGCGTCTTCGACCAGTTTAAGGCAATGACGCTCAATCCATTCGGCATTGAGCATGCGATTCGATTCGCAATGACATTCGAAAAGATCCCCGATCAAGTGCAGCCCCGGTAATTTCGAGGCTCGCAACGGGGCATTTTTCAAGTTCAGGACGGCTGCTTGCATTTATTTCCCCTGGACCCAAAAAAAGCACCGCCAGCATCGCCCCCATTCCCTATCGCATGTAGCGCAAGTAGCGGGCGAGACCAGCTTGGACTCTTGGATTGGCTGAAAACGGCTTGCCGGCTCAGGTTTACCCGCCCGGGCCACTCCCCACTCCCAGGCCTTGCCGTTTTCTTTACTTTGATCGTTATGCCGCTGTTCCTCGCGGGATCGTACGGAATTTCCGTAGAACGGCACCCTAAAAAAACCGCCCGGCCAACGGGCGGAAGCCGCGCATTATGCAGCACCTTGAGCAAAATTACCAGAGGCCTGGCCGATGTCCGATGTCGTTTGGCGTACGAAGTTGACAGAACCAGCATAGCCCTTATAATTGCGCTCCACGCTTAATGCGGGAGTAGCTCAGTTGGTAGAGCGCAACCTTGCCAAGGTTGAGGTCGCGAGTTCGAGACTCGTCTCCCGCTCCAGAGAGATTTTCCGGGGGAAGCTCAAAGTGGCTTTCCCTTTCGTTTTTTCAGGTTCTGGCGGGGTGGCAGAGTGGTTATGCAGCGGCCTGCAAAGCCGTGGACGCCGGTTCGATTCCGACCCCCGCCTCCAGAGTTATCGTTTCAGAAAATCCGGAAACACCCCAAAGCCCGCTCAATGCGGGCTTTTTTGTTTTGCTGGCGCCTTTCCGCGGTGGCCGGTAAGCCCTTCGCCGTATCGGTCATGCAGAACCGGTTTCAGTGCATCAGCAATCTCAGTACCGAAAACACCAGTGCGATCAGGCATGACCACTGTGAAAACAGCCAACGCCATGGCGGAAAGCGCGGGCGGAAGCCGACACCGGAAACGAACCTGGCGCTCATTGCCCAGAACAGCGCCGTTGCCGCCCAATAATCGACTCTGCCGTCTGAAGTGGCCAGTATGACCGGCCATATCGTGACGACGATCATGATGGCAATGGCGGTGGCAAGCGGCCACAGGCGCGTCCGCCCGGGCGCGTGCCGCAGCGCGCCGTCAGTGCGGTCGGGCGTCATCGCCGTTCCGTTTCGAGGCAGGGGTGTCTTCGATGGGTGTGGCGGGGTTGCGCGATTCCTCGTACTCGCCCCACAACGTGTTCAGGATCGCCAGCAGGATCGCGAAGCCGACTCCCAGTACCCAGGCGAAATACCACATATACGCTCCTTTTTCCTTTCTCTTTTTCAGTAGGCCGAGTGTTCGTTTTCACGGATGTAGGCGGTCGTGACTTTGCCCGACATGACCTTGTATGCCCAGCTCGTGTAAGCGACGATGATCGGCATCATGACCAGCGCCGCCCAGAACATGATGGTCAGCGTCAGATGGCTGGAGACGCTGTCCCATACGGTGAGGCTGGCATCGGGCACGGTCGACGAAGGCATGAGGAACGGGAACATCGACACTCCGGCGGTACCGATGACGCCGACGATCGCAAATGACGATGCGACGAAGGCGGCCAGCGTGCGCCCGCGCGCAACCAGGCAGAGCGCCGCGATGCCGCCGATATAGGCAAGCGCGGGTGCCAGCAGGGTGGCCGGCGTGTCGTTATAGTTCCGCAGCCATGCGCCGGGCTGGTGAACGACGGTTTTTGCCATCGGGTTGGCGACGGCGGCGGGATCGACAGTGGAGACGATTGCATAGCCGAAACCGCCCAGCGCGATCCAGAGGCCGGCCAGCGTGAAGGCCGCGAGCATGATCGCGCCGAAGATCAATGCGGCCTTGCGCGCGCGGCGCTGGATGTCGCCTTCGGTACGGTGCGTCAGGTAGATCGCGCCGTGGAAGATGATCATTGCCGAGCTGACGATGCCGGCGAGCAGGGCGAATGGATTGAGCAGCGCCCAGAAGGATCCGGTATAGAGCGGCAGCATCCGCTCATCGAAATGGAACGGCACGCCCTGGAGCAGATTGCCGAAGGCGATGCCGAAGATCAGCGGCGGCACGGCGCCGCCGACGAACAACCCCCAGTCCCAGGCATTACGCCAGGCGGGATTGTCGATCTTGCTGCGGTAGTCGAAACCGACCGGACGGAAGAACAGTGCCCACAGAACGGCGAGCATGGCCCAGTAGAAACCCGAGAAGGCCGTGGCGTATATCAGCGGCCAGGCGGCGAAGATGGCGCCGCCGCCGGTGATGAACCAGACCTGGTTGCCGTCCCAGTGCGGGCCGACGGTGTTGATGACGACGCGGCGTTCCTCGTCTTTCCTGCCGACGAACGGCAGCAGGGTGCCGACGCCCATGTCGTGGCCGTCCATGATGGCGAAACCGATCAGCAGCACGCCGATCAGCAGCCACCAGATGATTTTCAGTGTCGGGTAATCGAGGATCATGTTCAGACTCCTGCCCGGGCGGGCGCCGTGCCGGCGTGGCGGGCCTCGTTGTCATAGCGCCCGGTGCCGAGACTGCCGGGGCCGAGGCGCGCGAAGCGGATCATCAGGAACATTTCGACGATCAGCAGCAGCGTGTAAAAACCGATGAATCCGGCCAGCGAGCCGTAAAGGCTTTCCACCGACAACGCCGAAACGGAAAGATGCGTCGGCAGCACGCCGTAGATGGTCCACGGCTGGCGTCCGAATTCGGCGACGAACCAGCCCATTTCGCACGCCAGCCACGGCAGCGGCAGCGACCACAGCGCGGCCCTCAGCAGCCAGCGGCGTTCGGCGAAATCGCCCTTGACCGAATACCAGAGCGACAGTCCGAACAACAGCAACATGGCGAAACCGCAGGCGACCATCAGGCGGAACGTCCAGAACATCGGCGTGACTTTCGGCAGCGAGTCGCGTGCGGCGCGGTCGATGAGTTCAGGGGTGACGTCGTCCATCGAGGTCACGTATTTTTTCAGCAGCAGGCCGAAGCCGAGATCGGCCTTGACCTCGTCGAACGCCGTACGCAGGGCGGCATTGCCGGGATCCTGGCGCAGGGTTTCGAGCCGTTTGACCGCTTCGACGCCGGTGAGGATGCGCGCGCGGTTTTCCGCCATGATGTCCTTGAGGCCGGGCAACTGTTTGTCGAACGAACGGGTGCCGATGATGCCCATGAGCCAGGGAATTTCGATCGCGAAATCGTTCTTCATTTCGGTCTCGTCCGGGATCGCGATCAGGTTGAAATCGGCCGGGGCGGGCCTCGTTTCCCACATCGCCTCCATCGCGGCGAGCTTGGTCTGCTGTTCCTTGCCGACGGTATAACCGGATTCATCGCCGAGCACGATGACGGAACAGATCGAGGCGAAACCGAATGCGGCGGCGATGCGGAAGCTGCGCTTGGCGACTTCGACGTCGCGGCCGCGCAGCA